>CAIJXB010000068.1 GCA_903824495.1 uncultured Chlamydiae bacterium | reverse complement strand
GTTAGCTTCCATAGCTAACGATAGACCTCCAGAGGTATTTACACGCCCATATCGCTGTGCAACCAAGACAGTGAGAGAAGGGTATGTCATTGAGTTTCCAAAGAATTCAAAGGTAACCCGCATCCCATCACCTGTGAAATATGACAAAGGAGGGATCAAGTACAGCGCTGACTATCACCTAGAGGATAACAATGTAACCATAGTTAGGCTACTTACAGTTCAAAGACCGGCAGCAGTTTGCAAACCAGGAGAGCTGCAGAACTGGAAGGACTTCTACCAAGTGTTTATTAAAGATATGCGAGGACAGATATTTTATGGGTAATGGAGAAAATATATAGTGGCTAATTATTTGTGAGAATATTATTGAATTAATGTGAAATATTAGAGGATCTTATGTATCGTTCAATTACCGAATCTCAGGAAGATTTCTTTGAAAGAATTAAAAAATCTTCAAGTGAAGATATTTTACGCATGCTTTTTTCCTTAATTATAGAAAGCGATGATCTTAAATATAAAATTGATCAATTTTCAGAGTCTAAAGAAATCTCTGAGAGAGATCAGCTTATCGGAAAATTAGAGCGTGATCTCAAAGTATTGCAAGAAAAGGAGGATAGGCACCAGTACGATCTAAGAGTGGCCTATTCGGAATCAGAGCAAGAAATTGAAACCCTTAAAAGTGATAAAGAGTTTTATAAAAAAGAAGTTTCAGAGCTTAAAAATAGAATTAAAGCTATTACCAATGGTGAATTGGAGCAAGAAAACTTGTTATTAGCGCATAAACTAGAAAATATTGAGAAAGGGAAGGCACCCTTAAATTTAGAGGCTTACTCGAAATACTTCTTTATGGCATTAGAGGATGACATTCATGACATGAATGTTAAGCCAGGTGTACGAGAATTTATCAATGTACTAATCGAGCAGCATAAACACAGCAAAACCCCTCTTTTTCCTGAAGACGCATTTCGGCAGTTGGTGGAAAGATTCTGCTCATAAACAAAAATTTGGTGATCCTTTCTCTTTTTGATAATTAAATATGAAAAAAAGTAAGTCCTTTAAATCCTTAAGCGACCTAAAGGATATTGATCTTTTCCGATCAAGTGAAAAGGTAGTTGCTTCTGATGTTAAAAATTCTGCGAAGACCAGTAGTGAGGTGTTCGCATCAAATCCCTTGACCACAAAAACCATAAGCATTGAAAAAAAGCCAGTCTTTCAAGATCCTATTTTGGGGACTATTGAGCAGGAAGATTCATATCAACAAAGAGTTAAGTGGATTACCCGTCGCGAAGAGGAGGTATCAGTTGTCGAATCAACTCTTATATTATCGAAAAGAGACTTAGAGGCTGAAAAAAATGAGCTAACAAAAGCACGAGAAAAAATCGCAACTGAAGTTAGGGCCCATGAAAAGCAGTTAGAAAAGCTTAATCAATTAGATGCTATAGAGGCGGAGCTAAACTCAAAGAGAGCCAATCTTCATACAAAAGCGGTTTCGCTAACTACCAAATCGGCACTTCTAGAGGCTAAAGAACGTGATATTAAAAAAGAATTGACGCTCTCAAAGAAGGCCGAACAACAAGCCATCAAGGAGAATATCTCACTTAGTATGGCGCTTGAGCGGCAGGGTAAAAAGCTAAAAGAGGCCTTGCTTGAATACCAGAGAACCATCAAGATTATTGAACTTCAAAAGCAAGACGTAAAAGAAGCTAAAAAAGAAATT
>CAIJXB010000067.1 GCA_903824495.1 uncultured Chlamydiae bacterium | reverse complement strand
TTGTTCTTGGGCATCTTTTAGTTCATCACAGAAGAGTAAAAGATAAGTAAAAAGCACAGGTCTTGCTTGGACTTCAGGAGTGGTAAGAAGTTTTAAACAAGCAGATGGAATGGCTGGATCATCTTTAAAAAGAAGAAGTGCGATAGCTGCATTTTCATTGTCTTTAGTAAGGGGAGTGTTTTTAAGAATACTTAAGAGAAACTCTTTAGCAGGTTCTCCAATTTGAAAAAGAGCGTGAATGACAGCTTCTTCTCCAAAAAACTCTGTCTTAGAAAGAGATTCAAAAAGAGGGATGATCGCTTCTTTTGCTTTTAGCCGCCCTAAACATTCGATGGCATGAAGAGGTGCAAAACCATATCCAGGGAAAAGGGGATTATAAAAATCATCTTCTTTTATGATCTGGATAAGGAGTGGAATAGATTCTGGAATCTCGACTAAAGCTTCAATTTCTTTTTCTGCATCAAAATCTTCTGCAAAAATAAGATCTGCTATTTTATGAGCAAGGCAAGGAGGAAGGTCGTAGATTTTTTTCAGTGTGGCGTATTTTTCTTTGGCGCGGGTGATTTCTTCTTGCTGTTCTTCAGATAAAAGTTCTAAAGAAAGGGATAGATTGTTTTGCATTTCGATTTCTGCAAGCTCACAAATCCTTTCAAGCTCAAATTCTTCAATGACGCCTTTACCATCTTCTTTATAGTACTCGATCATGAGAGAGAAATTCCCTCCAAAGTGCACATCTTTATGCATTAAGATGGCATGATCTAGTTCGTCTGTTAGTGGAAAAGAAGAAACGTTATCCATTGGAAACTCTTTGGTTTGATAATAAGATGTCTTGAATATCTTTTGCATTGTAGCTTGAACGAACAAAGGGTCCCGAGTACATGTGTTTGGCTCCCATTTGGTAGCCGAACTCCTCGTACTCTTTAAATTGTTCAGGGGATACAAAAGACTTTACGGTTAATTTTTTTATGTCTGCTTGTAGATAGTGGCCGATTGTGATGATGTCGCAGCCTGCTTTTATTAAATCTACAATTGTAGCTTTGACTTGATCTGGAGTTTCTCCAAGTCCCACCATGATTCCTGATTTAACGAAAGGAGATTTTCCTGTGCTTTTCACATATTTAAGAACATCAAGTGTTCTTTCATAGGTAGCTTTATGTCTAACTCTTGGAGTCATCTCTCTAACGGTTTCAATGTTGTGATTGAAAATGTCAGGACGCTGCTCAAGAACAAGATTAAGGGAGTCGTGGTTGCCTTGAAAATCAGAGGTCAATACTTCTACTGTAACGCCAGGGTTGATGGTTCTTACTTGTCTAATGATCTCTGCAAGCTGCGAAGATCCCCCATCTGGAAGATCATCACGAGCGACCATCGTAATAACGACGTGTTTAAGGCCGAGTTCTTTGACGGAATTAGCAATCCTTACCGGCTCATCAGCTTCTGGAGCTTTAGGGGTTTTGCTAAAATCGATATCGCAAAAGCCGCAGTTTCTGGTGCACTCTTTTCCAAGAGCTAAAAAGGTAGCTGTTTTTTTAGAGTAACACTCCATGCGATTGGGGCATTTTGCTTCTTCGCACACAGTGTTAAGCCTGTACTTTTCTAAAATGGAATCCGTTCTAAAATAGTCTCCACCAGAGGGGATCTTGCGGTGGAGCCAAGAAGGAAATCTTCCAAGGGACACAGCTTTTTCCTCTCCCTCTTCTTGAGGGTTTTCGGGAAGGATATTGAGCCTTTTTTTAGGAGGAGATTGCTGGTCCATTATAAAATATTACCCTTTTTTTATTTTAGGTGGGAAGTGGATTGGAGTATCTGTTGCAAGAAGTGCCGCTTCAAGCCACGCTTCAGGAAGCGTTGGATGAGCGTGGATCGTGTCAGAGATGCACTCAATTGTCAGCTCATTTGTAATGGCAAGTGCCATTTCAGAGATAAGAGATGCAGCTCCTTCTCCAACCACTTGAGCTCCTAAAATTCTTCCGGTCTTTTTCTCTGTGATGATCAAAGCAAACCCTTCTGTTTCCATAGTAGCTACGGCTTTACCAAGAGCTTGGAACGGGAATTTTCCTATTGCGTGTTCAATTCCAGACTTTGCAGCTTCTTCAGGACTCATCCCAACGCTTGCAATTTCTGGATGTGTGAAGATGACAGCAGGAACAGCTTCATAGTGCATGTACGCAAGTTTGCCACAAGCGTTTGATGCAGCAACAACGCCTTGGTGGGAAGCTACGTGCGCTAAGAGGAATTTTCCTGTGACATCGCCGATTGCATAAACACCTGGAACGCTTGTCGCCATTGTTTCATCAACAGGGATTGCACCTTTAGCATCTGTTAAAATTCCAGCTTTTTCAAGGCCAAGTCCTGCAGAGACAATTTTGCGTCCAATAGAAATCAGAGCTATGTCTGCTGCAATTGGATCTTTTCCTTTCAGATGAACGAGGACACCAGATCCATCTGTATCAATTTTTTCAACAGCCGCTCCTGCTACAATTTCAATTCCTTTTTTCATAAAGGCTTTAGTCATTGTGTCAGCAATGGTTGTTCCTTGCAGTGATAAGATGGAAGGGAGCGCTTCAATGAGCGTCACTTTCACGCCAAGCTCTGCAAACAAAGAAGCAAACTCACATCCGATGTAGCCACCGCCGATGATAGCAATTTTTGTAGGGAGGCTTGTTAAGTCCAAAATTGAAGAGGAATTAAAGATTTTTTTATGATCGCAAGGGAACGCTGGAATATCTAAAGGCTCAGAACCCGTTGCGATGATCGCCTTTTTAAAGGAGATGATTTCGTTATTGTCCCCTATAACTTTTATTTCACTAGGTCCAGTAAATTCTGCTTTGCCTTTAAAGACAGTGATCCCGTTAGAGCGGATGAGCCCTTCTAGGCCCTTTTTAATCTTTTCTACAACGCCATCTTTACGGGTTTTCATTTTGCCATAGTCAAAAGAAACAGGCCCTACTTCAATACCAAAGTCAGAGGCGTGTTTGATTTTATGGAGCATTAAAGCATTGGCAATCAACGTCTTTGTGGGGATGCAGCCGACATTTAAGCAGGTGCCTCCAAAATACTGTTTTTCAATAAGAGCTACGCTTTTTCCCATTTGAGAAGCCTTAATAGCAGCTACATATCCTCCTGGGCCGGCTCCGATGACAACGATATCAAATTGTTTTCTTTCCATAAGCTTAGCAATGTCCTTTTTTTGTTTCCTTAGGAGTATACCTTAAGGGGAGAAAATGTTTCCATAACTTGTTCAATAGAGGTATATACAAATATTTTTACTGTCAGTTGCGCTTTAAAAAGACGCTAAAAATATAAGGGGATGCTGCCGAGTCGCTCATGGAAAATGTATTGTCAATAGAGCTTTGAATCCCCCCTATAATATACCCTAAAAATGCACCATCTGCCACACCATCTATAGAGATGACGTTATTGGAAAAAAGAGGAAGGGAGCTTGACGGAATAAACTGGGCACTTGTTCCAAAGAGAAGAGGATTGCCGGGGTTAGCAAAAGTCGAAAGGATCGTTGGATAGGTTCCATTCATCAAATATTGTTTCATAGTGGCTTTAGGTGGAATAGAGATCATCGTTACATTATTAGTAAAAGGAAGTTCTGCATCTGGAGTGCAGATTCCATCTGCACAGGTTTGATAGCTGATCCCACCAAAAAGAGATATGTACATGGAGCTTGTTTTTTTAGAAAAAAAAGCTGCATTGGCGCATGTGTAGTTATTCATTCCCTGTTTGAAAGTATTTGAGCTATCCGGATCTGCCATAGATGCATTTCCTAAAAGGTCAATAAAAACAGGGACTGTCCAAACTCCTACTGTTGGGGTAAAAACTCCCGATAGCGCAACATATGAATTCACATATTGGTTGTTTTTCTTTTGAACGATGGGGACGACATTCCCATCGTAGCGATGGTAGTCTGCGTTTTGGTTTTTATATTCTTTTGCAAAAACAGCCAGAGTTTTCCCGTTATCAATGAGTCTGAATCTGCGCACTTGCTCAGTATAGGCTCCATCTGATGTCGGAGAGTAAGAACCTTGGTAATTTTGTCCAAAGATAAGGACAAAGGAGGTGTGCGTGTTGTCTTGATTTAGATATCCTCCTGTGACTTGGAAGATAGGATCGGATATTTGTTTTATGTATCCTTTGGCAGTTTCCTTAGAGCTTGGATTTACAACCCAATGGATGAGTCCATCGATGTCAATAGCAGATAATGTGTCTTTGGTACTGAAGACACCAGAATTCGTGTCTATACCATATCCCCCGATAACATAAAGAGTTTTTCCAACCTGTGTGAATGGAGCGGAAGAGACAGAGAGGCTGTCGACTTCAGTTTGAGATAAAAAGGAGCTCTCATCAAGAAGAGAGCGTTGATATGTTTTTTTGTTTTTGAGATCTACTACATAGACATTTGTATTTTGTTGATTGGGCGGAAAGCTGCTGTCTCCTGGAGAGAATCCATGAAGACCGTTTATTCTTCCTGTCAAAATAAGTATTTTTTCTCCGCTTACACCGTAAGCAAAACTTTGTATGCCATCTGGCAGACTAAAATCTGCCTCTGAAATGGTAAAATCAAAAGGCAGCGCAGATCCATAGACTGTAGAAATGTCTGGAGTTTGATTGTCTGCATGGATGTTTTGAATGGAGGTTATCATGAACAGAGCGATGAAAAGTTTTAACATAAGTTACCCGCTTTAAGAGGTGTTAAAAAAGAATGGGAATGTAGCATTTCTTTTTTTAGAAGTCCAAAAGATCTGTTTTCTTACACTTTTTACGGCGACTTCGGAAAAATCTAGAAAGATTTCCAATTGTATGCGAGGATAAGGAATCTAAGACTTTTTTATATTTAACAAGAGGTTTGGTAACGATGAAACCTATAGATCGACAAAAAATGTGTACGCACTGTGAAGGGAGAATTGCTGTAGAGGCAAGTTCGTGTCCTTATTGCGGAATGCCGCTGATTGCAGAATCAGAAACTACAGTCCATTCTGTTTCTCAAAGTGGGTTATCGTCTCAAGAAAGCCTCGCATCTCTTTACCCACCCCCATATTCAAATTCAAATAGGAATTTTTCCCAAATGAAAATAGACAACAAAGATTCTCAAAGCAAATTTAAAGCGCCTCAGGCTCTTGCAGAAAATCCTTTTGCTAAGATGCCACTTGCAGGTGGCGCTGCAGTAGAAAAACAAGAAGAGCAAGAAAAAGCGGGATTCATGCCACTTTTACTCATCCTTCTCGGTTCTAATCTTCTGACACTCGGACTCATGCAAGTAATGTTTTCTGATAATGGTTTTTTAAGGCTTGAGTGGAGCAGTAAGTACTGGTTCTACTACTGTCTTCTCGCTCTTCCCCTCATTTCTTTAGGGATGAAGAAAATTAAACAATCCAAAGAATCTGCTTAATTAAATTTTTTAAGAAAAAGGCCTTGTTTTCAAACAAGGCCTTTCGACTTTCTAGTAAGAGGGAGCTTCTTGATTGTTGATCTCAGGAAGTAAGGAGAGATCAATTTTGAAAGGAGGCATCGCTCTTCTGATTTCAGGACGCTCTTCTATTTTTGGCACTTCCATTTGAGGAGGTGTTTGATTTTGAGGAGGGACCATAGCAAATTTGAAAAGAGCAAGCGCAATCTCTTCTTTGAGTTTCAAACTGAATGCATCAAAAAGAGCAAAAGCTTCATGCTTAAATTCCTGCAGCGGATCTTTCTGCCCAACAGTTCTAAGAGACACTTCTGTTCTTAGGTGATCAATGTGGAGCAAGTGTTCTTGCCAAAGTTTATCAATTTTGCGAATGAATACGCTTCGAATCACTTCACACAAAATCTCTTTAGGATCGATCTGTGCGGCGTGGGGAGGCAGGCTTGCTTGTATTGCTCCAATGGTTTCAATTTCATGAGCCAGTTTTTGCTGAAAGAGGGTCACGACTTTTTCTTTGGCCATGTTCGTGATATCATCTGCCGACAAGTAGTCGTCATCAAATGCTTCTCTTTCAAAGGTAATAGGGAACTGTGTCATGAGCCATTGTCTATACCCTTCAGGATTCCATCCTCCATCGGAGGATCTGCTGAATAAAAATCTGTGCCCCATGTCAAGGCAGATCTCTTCAATGATCTCTTCAGCAAGAATCATAGGATCTGGAATAGAAAGGGCGTCATTTCTAAAGGAGTAGATTTCAGCTCTTTGCTTGTTCATCACATCGTCGTATTCTAATGTGTGCTTACGGATCGTGTAATTTCTTTGCTCGATCCGTTTTTGAGCCGTTTCAATCGACTTATTGAGAACCTTAGCAGTGATTGCCTCTCCTTCTGGAGGGCGGAATCTTTGTAGAAACATGGTAATGCGAGGAGAAGAGAAGAGACGCATGAGAGAATCTTCAAAAGACACATAGAACTTAGAAGATCCAGGATCTCCAAGTCGTCCGCATCTTCCTCTTAGCTGTCTGTCAATTCTTCGAGATTGGTGTCTTGTTGTCCCGATCACGTAAAGTCCGCCGATTTCTGCAACACCTGATTTTAATTTGATGTCGGTTCCTCGTCCTGCCATATTGGTCGCGACCATGATGGCGCCTTCTTTCCCAGCTTCTGCGATGATTTCCGCTTCTTTAGCGTGGTTTTTCGCATTGAGCACTACGTGCTCTAGCTTGTTTTGCTTTAAGATACGGGAAAGTTTTTCAGAAACATCGACAGATTCGGTTCCAATGAGGATAGGGCGTCCTTTAGCATGGACTTCTTGAATCTCTTTCAAGATGGCATTGTATTTTTCTCTTTCCGTCATGTAGATTTCGTCGTCAAAATCAACACGCAGACAAGTACGATGAGAAGGGATTGCTAAAACTTCGAGCTTGTAAATTTCTTTAAATTCGTTCGCTTCAGTCATCGCAGTTCCCGTCATACCGGCGAGTTTGGTGTAAAGACGGAAGTAGTTTTGGAGGGTGATTGTCGCATAGGTTTGCGTTTCACCTTGGATTGTTACTCCTTCTTTTGCTTCAATCGCTTGGTGGAGGCCATCAGAAAATCTTCTGCCAGGTTGAGGGCGTCCTGTATTCTCATCGATGATGACGATTTTTTGATCTTCAATGATGTAATCGACATCTTTTTCCATGAGAAGATGCGCTCTGAAAAGCTGTCTCAAGTTATGAGCTCTTTCTTTTCGTCTGGAATCTTCTTCCCTTAAGGTGATCTTTCGTTGCATTTTCTCTTGATCAGACAGCTCGGGATTTCCATCGATCTTAGCATACTCGTATCCAAGATCGAACATGACAAAGTCATCTTCGGAAATCGAGGTGTCATGAGACCCCATCCAAGCGTGGATCCCTTTGTCTGTCAGTTCATACTCACTCGCTTTTTCATCAACGATGATGAAAAGCTCTGAAAGAGTATGAAGGCGCTCTTCTTTATTAGGCTCTGCATAAAAATAAAGATCCCACTTATCAAGATCAGCTCTTAGATCTGGATCTTCTTTGCATTTTTTAACGATCTTGTGTTGAGGCATGCCCTTGCTGACAAGCCATAGCTTTTTCAAAGCCCCGTCTTTTTCTTCTTCTTGTTTTTTCGAAAGTTTGGACTCAGAAGAAGTTGGTAGAGTGTCGAGCGTTTTTTTAGCTTCTGTTGCGAGCTTGTGGCAAAGATCGCGTTGTAGTTTGACAATAGAAAATACTTGATCTTTTAGCTCATCGTACATCTGCTTGGATTCTGAAGAGGGGCCAGAAATGATCAAGGGGGTTCTTGCTTCATCGATAAGGATCGAGTCAATTTCATCCACGATCGCAAAGAAGTGGCCTCGTTGGCACTGATCTTCAAGAGACTGAGTCATAGAGTTATCTCTTAGATAGTCAAATCCGAATTCGGAAGAAGTTCCGTAGACGATATCAGCTGCATAGACTTGTTTTCTTAGATGTGGAGGAGTGGCATTGGTTAAGGATTCTACGCGAAGGCCAAGCCATCTAAAGATGGTTCCGATCCATTCGCAGTCCCTTTGGGCCAAGTAGTCGTTCACCGTGACGAGGTGAACAGATTTGCCAGTCAGAGCATTGAGATAAAGGGGCATGGAAGCGGTTAATGTTTTTCCTTCACCTGTTTGCATCTCAGCAATGGCCCCGTAGTGCATCGCAATAGCGCCGAGGATTTGAACGTCATAAGGAACCATATCCCAGTTTTGGCTGTAGCCGGAAACGTGGATTTCCGTTCCGCAGAGACGTCTGCAGGCGTTTTTCACTGTGGCATAAGCTTCAGGAAGTAAATCGTCTACGCTTTCTCCTGCAGCAATTCTAGCTTTAAATTCCTCTGTTTTAGCTTTGAGCTCTTCATCGGAGAGGGATTGGAACTGTAGCTCGAACTTGTTAACAAGCTTTACAACCTGTTGATAACGATGGATTAAACGGCTTTGAGCAGTCCCAAATATTTTTTTTAGTAGGCCTAGCATGGGGTCCCCTTAGAATGGCAGTTAAAAATTCCTAAATAATAAGACCCTTGATGATAATGGATCGGCCGGAATAAAGCAAAAAAAAGATCTGTTAAAGAGAAAGCAGGAAGATTCAGACTTAAGACATTTTCTGTTTTTAAAATCGAAAAAATTCCCTATAATGAATGTTTTTCTTGAGCAGAAGCCTTTACTTACGCTAAGTTGAATTTTCAAGAAAAGGGGGAGGGGTTTTGGCGTTACATCTTATTTTAATTTTGATTAAAAAAGCGTTTATAAAAAGAAAGAAATGCAAGGAACTAAAGTGAAAGTAATAGCCTTATGCTTACTTTTATCTGTTCAATTGTCAGCAGTGGATGTTGTCGAAGAAAAAGCCGCTCCCCTTTTTGAAAATGAAATTTCAAGCCTGCAGCAGCTGATTAGCGTTAATGAAAAGCGCCTTGTGGCTCAAAAAGAGCTCAAAGCAAAGATGGAGCTGTTTAAAAAGCAAAAAGAACAGTTTTTGCTTGGGAACCAAAGTAAAGGGCATACTTTTTCGATGGTATCAACTGCCAGAGAAATACTTGTTTCTGTGAAAGAAGAGCATCTGTCTTATCTTTTTGCGACAGACTATTTAGAAGAGCTGCTCTTTTTTTCCTCCGTTGCAGCAAAAAGCGTACCTATTAAGCCGTAAAAACAAAGAAGATCCATGAAAGAAATTGTGTATTTAGACAGAGCGACAAAAAAAATCGTCCAAGAAAGCGTGTATGGACAAGGATCCATAAAAGCCTTTTATGGAGACCTTGGCTACTCTCGTTTTTTGCGCCGTTTTGTTTTGCCTTGGATTACGAACCATGCTTTCATGTCTAAGTTTTATGGTTTTCTACAAAAAACAACATTTTCTAAACGCAAAATCAAACCCTTTATTGAGCAGTTTGAAGTAGATTCTTCAGAGTTTTTAGATCCTGTGGAATCGTTTGGCTGCTTTAACGATTTTTTCATCCGAAAGTTAAAGCCCGAAGCAAGGCCGATTGCTCCTGGAAAAGATGTGGCGATCCTTCCGGCCGATGGAAGGTATCTAGTCTATCCGCACATAGATAAAGCCGATGGTTTTCTTGTGAAGGGTAAAAAGTTTTGCTTAGAAGCATTTTTACAAAGTAGCGAACTTGCAGAAAAATACTCTAAAGGCTCTATGGTGATTGCAAGGCTATGTCCAACGGATTATCACCGCTTTCATTTTCCATGTAACTCTCTTCCGACCGATGTAACACCCATCAATGGCGCTTTGCATTCTGTGAATCCACTCGCGCTACGCAAGAAAATCGAAATCTTTTCAGAGAACAAAAGAGTATTGACCTCTCTTCGCACCAATCACTTCGGAGAAGTTTTATTCATCGAAGTAGGAGCTACTTGTGTAGGCTCCATCCACCAAACATTCACTCCTTTAGAGCCGTATGCAAAAGGGGATGAGAAAGGGTATTTTTCTTTTGGAGGATCTTCACTCGTTCTTCTTTTTGAACCTGGAACCATCCAATTTGATCAAGATCTCATCGATGCTTCTGCTGAGCGCTTAGAAGTCAAAGCTCTCATGGGTCAGACGATGGGAAGATCTTTGAGTATTTGATCTAGCAGATCAATCATCGAAAGAAGGAGGTCTTGTATAAACACGGGGGTACTGAAATGATTCAAGATCTGCGGTGGGAGCTCCAAGCCCCCTACATCCGTATTGATCAAGCACCGCATCTAGATAAATTGGAGAGCGTCGATCCGTGTATGGGTCACCAGACACGCCTAGAATATCGAGGTTTATTCTCCGATTCTTCTCATATTCAATACATCGATTTACTAGATCACACGCGAGAAAGTGCCTTTTTAATGCAGATGGCTGCTGTGTGCTAGATATCTTACTTTTCAAAAGGTCTATTGCTACCTGTTTTTCGGATTTAATAAAAATAGATCTAAGAGTGTTCAGAGCCAAGGATGTTATGTTTTCAAGTGGGATATCGCAATATTGAGCAATTGAATTTGTGAACAATTGCCTTTCAGGATCAGTTAAAGAAAACCGATCCTCTATATGAATCCGATTAATCATAAGAAAGCTGAAGAGTTTTGCAAATCGGACAGTTTTCTATCTTGTGGGCACGAGCTGGACAATGCTCTCTTGCATAGTAAATGATTTGTAGATGAATTTTGTTCCAGGTGTTTTTAGGGAAAACTTTCTTAAGATCTTTTTCTGTTTGTACAACATTCTTTCCAGTAGAAAGTCCCCACCTATGTGCGCAGCGATGGATGTGTGTATCCACAGGAAATGCAGGAATAGAAAATGCTTGGATGGAAACGACAGATGCTGTTTTGTGTCCAACACCAGGGAGTGATTCGAGTGAGGGCAGATCATTTGGGACTTTCCCATCAAACTTTTCTAAAAGGATCTTAGACAGGTTCCAAATCGCTTTGGCTTTATTTTTATAAAGCCCGCAAGGACGAATGATCTTTTCTATTTCTGCAATAGAGAGAGCGATCATTTTTTTGGGAGTATCAGCTTTTGAAAATAAAAGAGGAGTGACTTCATTGACTCTTACATCCGTACATTGAGCTGATAAGAGAACTGCAATGAGTAGTGTAAATTCATTAGAGTGGTTAAGAGGAATCTCAGGTGATGGAAAAAGACGGTCCAAAATTTCAGTGATGATTTTGACTTTTTCTTTTTTGTTCATTTTCCAACGCAAAACTTTGAAAAGATAGAAGTAAGAACCGATTCTGAAATGTCGAGTCCTAAAATAGTACCGAGCTCAAAAAGAGCTTTTCTCATATCAAAACTTAAGAATTCAGGAGAGAGATCGTTTTGAAGGCCTGTGATCACAGAGTCAAGAGCTTCCATGGAACGATCTAAAGCTTCTTTGTGTCGCATGTTTGTTAAAATGGTTTCTTCTTTAGAAGGAGGTCCTTTTTTCCAGATGATTTTGTGAATGGCCTCTTTGAGCTCACTCATCCCTGTTCCTGTCAAAGCAGAAAGTTTTACAAAATAAGGAAACTGCTCTGTTTCAGAAATAGCGTGAGGAAGATCTGTTTTGTTCCAAACAAGAAGTGTTTTAGAAGGTATGGCTGTTTTTAAAAGCGACAAAGCCTCTTCTGAAAGTTTTTGAGATGCATCTAAAACAAGTAAAATGAGATCGGCAGATTCCATGGCCTCTAGTGATCTTCGAATGCCTTCCTTTTCAATCTTTTCTTCTGTTTCTCTGATCCCGGCAGTATCAAGCAATTTAAAATGAAGACCTCCAAGCCACAAATTATCCTCTAGTAGATCTCTTGTGGTTCCTGCAATCTCAGTAACAATAGCGCGCTCTTTTCCAAGCAGGGCGTTCATCAAAGAAGATTTTCCGGCGTTAGGAGGACCTATCAAACATAAAGAGAGTCCTTCGTGGATGATTTTGCCGTCGCTAAAGGAAAGTGATAAAAGACGCATAGTTGAAAAGATTTCAGATAAAGAAGCTAAAATTTCTTCTTTAGAAGCAAACTCAAGACCTTCTTCAGGAAAATCCACCCAAGCTTCTAAAATAGCCGCAATGTCTAAAAGTTTAGATTGGAACCTTTTTACTTTTGTAGAAAGAGCTCCTTGCAAATGCTCTTTTGCAGCAGCATAGGCAAAGTCATTTTTAGCGCTGATCACTTCTTGAATAGCTTCAGCTTTTGTTAAATCAATTTTTCCATTCATGAACGCTTTGAAAGAAAATTCACCGGGAAGGGCGGCTCTAGCTCCCGCTTTCAAAATTTCACTTAAGATTTTTTTTGTCACAATCGTGCCCCCATGGCAGTGGAGCTCGACCGTATCTTCCCCCGTAAAGGAGTTTGGTTTTTTCATCACAAGCAGCAGCGCTTCATCCAGGATTCCACCTTCCAAATCCTTGACTTTTCCAAGGTGGGCCGTATGGCTCACATAGGAGGAGACGGGTCCGGTAAATAGCTTAGCTGCAACAGCTAAGGACTCTTTTCCTGAGATCCGGATGATAGAAATACCCCCATCACCTGGCGGCGTTGCAATCGCTGCAACGGTCTCTTCAGGGATGTAGGGTCTATGAACAAAATCCATAATTTTTTAAATAACCAAAAGTAAGAAGGGGTGGATCATAGCAAAAAAAACCAAAAAAGAATAGGTTTTCCGCATATGTTGAAAATTTCAAAAAAAACCGACATATTCTCAAGGGGGCATAGGTGGTTAATTTCGCAATCTATTTAAAGTAAGCTACTTGCGAGCTTCTCTTAAAGCTCGAAGATCGATCCTTGTCATAACCGTCGATACGTTATCAGAAGGGTATAGCTCTTCTTTTGGAGGATAAGTTACACGCGCTTCAGTCGCTGAATAGGTTAGATTTGCAGCGATTTGAGCTAAAGGACTTAGGTCATTATTAATGGCATCGGCTACTTGCTCAGTTGTTGTTACGTCCCAAAGTCCATCGCAGGCATGTACAAGTGTACAAAATTTAGAATCAGGAAAATCTTTAGAGAGTGAGATCTTTGTAATTTTAGGTCTTGGGCATAATCCATCTCTTAAATGTTTATCACCTATCGATCTTGGCATGGCAAGACAACCATTAAGTCTACGGTCATTACCAATATAGCCGCCTCGTTTCCAAATGCTTCTTTCGTAGAAATTGCTCTTTTGTACTTTTTCTCTTTCGAGTAGGAGCTTATTAAGGTCCTTTTCGAGAGATTTATGAGGCAACCCTAAACAGTTTGTTAGTTGTTCTTGTAAGGATTCAATGCATAGGGTTGCATTGTCTTTCGGTTCATAGGTAGCCTTGAAAGCTGCTTCAATCTTATTAAAGTGATATTCTCTGCGGTAGAGAGGAAATTCAAACCGCATTCTCATATCTTCGCTAAGCTGGATGGTTTTTTCTTTGCTTGTTACAAAAGATCTAGAATCCCCAACGCAAGCATGCCATAAGTCTTCTCCATCGATAAGAAGAGAAAAAGCAGCAGTTGTTCCTTCGCCATAACAAGAGCGAGGGAGATCATCATGTAGCTCTACACAGGCAATTTTTAAAACGTTCCAAATGACCTTATCTGACAGGGTTGTTTCATTTTCAAATCCTTTTAAAGGGTGCCATTCCTTCAGGGACTTGTTAAACAGCGAAGAAAAAAGAGTCTCGAGTTTTTTCTGTAGATTATCTTTTACATATAAAGCGGCGTTTTTTCCTCCATGACCATCAAGAACTCCAGTGAGTAGTACTGTGTGGTCCCTGCCATCGGGAGTCTCTATTTTAAAAGAAGAAGCTACAAAAGAATCCTCTTGAGTCGGTCTGCCTCCTAAAAATTCGGCAACTTCGACAGTGCAGGAGACCTCGCCACAAATAGGTAGGTTTTGTATGGTAAAAAGCTCCGTCTTATCAGGGAAATCATATGAAAATGACTGAGGAGTTATGTATTTATACTCTACTGTAAGACCTTCAGATACATCACTTGGATCATCGGTTTTATGGAGCTGGGCAATTTCTGTTTGCGTTTCTATTTTGCGCTGAATGACTGCATCATCGAAGATGGTGCGATAGTTTCTTGCTGAGCTGTAGGCTGAAATACTCATAAAAATCTCTTTTAAGTTTTTGTTTTTTTCTCTCTCAAAGCCCTGAGATCTATTTTAGTCAGAACTACTGATGTATTGTCATAGCCGTCGATTTCAATAGAAGATCTGGCAAGATTTACAGCAACTTCAGCTAAAGAGCTGTCTATATCTCTATTTATTCCATGAGCGACCTGATCTGTCGTTGCCATATCCCAAAGACCATCGCAGGCATGAAGTAATAAAACGGAGTCGGAGTTTGGGAAGTATGTATCTAGGGGGATCTTTACGATTTTAGGTCTTGGACATAGGCCTGGTTCTAGTTTTTTATCCCCTATTGATCTTGCCATAGCAAGTATGCCGTTGAATCTGCCAGCGTAACAGGATCCCCCACGTTTCCAAGCACTTCTTTCGAAATGATTTTTGAGGGGATAGTTGCTTGCATATTCTGAGAATGGGTTTTCAAGCTCCTTATGCTCTATACCTGTAAACTCATCTTTGGACATGCCAGCTGGGAATGCGAAGCGTATTTTCATATCTTGGCTGAGCTGAATTGTTTTTTCTCTGCTTGTGACAATCGATCTAGAATCTCCTAGGTTCGCATGCCAAAGATCTTTTCCATCGATCAAAAGAGAAAAAGCAGCAGTTGTCCCAGAAAAGTAATATGGGTATTGCTCATGGAGCTCTACGCAGGTGATTTTTAAAACATTCCAAATGACAGTGTCTGAAAGTGTTTTTTCGTTTTCTAAGACTTTTAAAGGATGATCTTCACTCAGTGTTTTATTAAATAGAGTAGTAAAGATGACTTCTAGCTTTGTTTGTAGATTGTGCTTCATGAATAAAGCTGCCGAGTCTCCGCTATGGCCATCAAATACTCCGGTGAGTAGCGCAGTGTGCTTTTGGCCTGTGGGAGTAGTTACTTCAAAAGAAGACGCCACAAAAGCATCTTCTTGAGTTTTTTTTCTTCCCATAAACTGCGCAGCTTCAACCGTGCAAGAAAGATCTCCATAAACGGGTAAATTTTGTATGGTAAAAAGCTCAGTTTTATCGGGTAGATCAGTATAAGATGCCTTGGAAAGTGAATATTTAAATGAGCCGTATTTAGATGAGGAGCTCGGAGTGTCATTTATATGAAGCTGCGCAATGAGGAATTGTTTGTGCAGCTTATATTCGATGGTCGTTGCATCGGTAATAACGCGACGATTTCTTTCCCAGGTGAGATCTAAAATAGATTGAGTAGGTGAAAAAATCATGAAAATCCCGGGAAAATTAAATTTTATCCCGGGGATTTTATGTGATTTGATTCCTTAAAATCAATCCAATCTGCTTTAAAAGTATTATTATGTCTTAGCTTATAATTTTCTAAGAGCTGAAGTAATCAATCTTCCTAAATCGGTTTCTTGATTGCCCTCGTCAATGACCGACTTAACGGCTTTTTGAGCGTGAAGAGGTTGGTAGCCTAAATTGACAAGAGCTCTTAGGGCATCTCCGGCTAAGGTCGGCTCTGATTTTGAAGAGGGAAGAGAAAAGAGGGAGGAGTTTTTTTGAACTTTATCTCTCATTTCGATGACGAGTCTTTCTGCTGTCTTTTTCCCAATGCCAGGAACTTTACAAATACTTGTGAGATCTGAGCTTGAAATAGCCATTTGTAAATCGGTTGGCTCTAGATGTCCTAAGAGAGCAAGGGCAGTTTTTGGTCCAATCCCAGAGATTTCAATCAAGGTTTCAAATAGATCCCTTTCTTCCGAGGTTAAAAATCCAAAATATCTATGGGAATCTTCTCTGATGACAGAAGAAATGAAAAGACATACTTGCTTTCCAAGTGAGGGCAATTTTGCATAGTTGCTTAAGGGAATTAAGATTTTATAGCCGATGCCGTTGAGCTCTAAAATAGTTTTAAGAGGAGTTGATTCTACTAAAATGCCTTTGATGTATTCGATCATCGAGAGTTTCCTTGTAGGTGGGAGTTTTGACGGAGCGAGTGAGCATGGCAAAGAGCGAGAGCTAGGGCATCTGCCGCATCTTCTGGCTGAGGAAGAACTGAAAGGTTTAAAAGGAGTTGAATCATTTTTTGAACTTGCTCTTTACTTGCAGATCCATGGCCAGTAATAGCCATCTTGGCTTTTTTAGGAGCGTATTCAAAGATCGGAATATTGCGGCGGGCAGCCGCAAGTAGAGCCATCCCTCTTGCCATTCCGAGTTTCATGGCGCTTTGGACATTTTTGTAAACAAACTGCGTTTCAACAGATAAAACATCGGGCTTATAGGTCTCAATGAGCGTTTCAATCGATTCAAAAATAACGCGGTATTTTTCGGGAGCTGACCCTGTTTTTGGAGGCCTTATGCAGCCATATCCGAGCGCTGTTTGACTTTTATGGGAGTGGGAAATCACACCGTACCCTGTTATGCAGGTTCCGGGATCTATCCCTAATATAATCAAAGGCTCTTTTTGTGGAGAAATCATGACTCTAAAGTGCATTTTTTTATGTTTTTTTGTCTACTCAAATGGCGTCCTTACCATTTTCCTGGAAAATATATCGAATATTCCCTACATTCTATCCGTTAATTTTTTATAAAGAGGTGGTTTTTTATGAAAGTTCAAGGAAATATGCTCTCGTGGATTGTTGTAAAAGACCTAGAAGCAGCTGTGAAGTTTTATACGGAAGTTGTAGGTTTTGATCTTCTAAATAAATCTCCAGAGTACGGTTGGGCAGAACTTTCGGGGCCAAAAGGTGCTAGTTTAGGGATTGCTGAAGAATCTAGCGAAATGGAAATGAAAGCTGGCTCTAATGCTGTAATGTCAATCACAGTAGAGGACCTTGATGTCGCTTGCGACTTTTATAGAAAAAAAGGCGCAAAACTTATAGGGGAAATCGTAGAAATCCCAGGACATGTAAGAATGCAAACTTTTTTAGATTTTGATGGAAACATGATGCAAATTGTTCAGAAATTGAGCTTGTAAATTTTCCCTACTCTCATTAACCTCTCTTTTTACAATGCGCTCTAATAGTACAACAGGTGGCAAGTCATTCATGGTCGATTTATCGCAATTAAAGCCTCAAAACATCATCGTTCGCATGCCTAATTGGGTGGGTGATATGGTCATGGCAACCCCTATACTAAGCGATCTGCGAAAGGCTTTTCCAGATGCCAGATTAACCGCTATGTGCCGTTTCCCTATTTCTGAGCTTTTACAAGAAGATGTAGAGATCGATGAGCTGTTTGCTTTTACTAAGACAAGTCGCTTAGTGCGAAGAGATGAAAAGAAAAATATCTTAGATAGACTTCGCAAGGGAAACTATGATCTTGGTTTGATCTTACCCAATACATTTTCTTCTGCTTGGTGGTTTTGGCAAGGTGGTGTCAAAGTCAGGATTGGCTATGACGGAGCTGGAAGAAGCTCTCTTTTAACACATTCTTTAGAAAAACCAGCCAATGCTCAGAATCAACATTTGGTGATGACGTATAAACACTTACTCTCACCTTTAGGGATCCCTGTTTCTGATACGAAGCCAAGACTTTATCTAAAAGAAAAAGAAATAGAACAAGCAAAAGTTCTCCTTAGCCAACACGGAGTTAAACCTCATCACAAGATTGTGGGGATCAATCCAGGTGCGGCATATGGATCTGCTAAATGCTGGCTTCCGGAGCGCTTTCGTGAAGTGACAACAAAGCTTTTGGAAGATAAGGACGTGATTGTTGTCTATTTTGGAGATCTTGTAACATCGAATCTTGTGAAAGAAGTATGCCAAGGTCTTTCCACGCGCGTAATCAATATGGCAGGTCTCACTTCTTTAAGAGAGCTTGCTTGTCTTATCTCTCTTTGCAATGTTCTTTTAACCAATGACAGTGGACCTATGCATATAGCTGGAGCTCTTGGCACATCGGTTGTTGCTCTTTTTGGTTCAACAAGCTCTGTTGTGACAGGTCCTTGGCAAGAAAGCACAGTGATACAAAAGCATGTAGCTTGCTCTCCTTGCTATCGAAGAACATGTCCTATTGACTTCAGATGTATGAAGCAGATCGGAGTTGACGAAGTTGTGCAGTCCGTTTCAGAAATGCTACACAAACCGAGCTCTTCTAAGAAACTCCACATCCTTTCTGACTGATTTGCTTGTAAAAACTGCGCGCTCTATGTTAACTTGGGATAAGTAATTTTGAGAGGACACAAGGCATGCGCATTGCTTATTTAGGAGCCGGAACGTGGGGATTTGCACTAGCAGGTCTTTTAGCATCCAAAGGGTATGATGTTGTTTTATGGACAGGCAACGAAGACTTTGCCAAAATCTTGCACAAGACAAAAGAACATCCCAAACTTTCTAACTATAAAATAGAAGGCAAGCTTACGGTTACTTCGCAATTGAAGGAAGCTCTTGATGGAGCAGATCTCATTGTCGAGTCTGTGACTTCAACGGGGATTCGTCCTGTTTTTGAACAAGTGCTTACCGAAGGTCCTTTAAAATGCCCGGTAGTGATTACATCAAAGGGCATTGAGCAAAATAGTGGTCTGCTTTTACCAGAAGTTGTACTCGAAGTTTTAGGCGAAGGGGCAAGACATCTTATTAGCTGTTTAAGCGGCCCAAGTCATGCAGAAGAAGTCATTCAAAAACTCCCAACTTCTGTTGTGAGTGCCTCTTACGATGCACATCTTATGACCAAAGTTGCTGAAACATTTACAACTCCTTTTTTTCGCGTGTATCCCAATTCAGACATCAATGGCGTAGCCTTTGGCGGCGCGATGAAAAACATCATTGCGATTGCTTGTGGTATTTCAGATGGCCTTGGATTTGGAGATAACACAAAAGCAGCGTTGATGACAAGAGGTCTTCACGAAATCCGCAAGCTCTCGGTCATAAAAAACTGCAATCAAGAAACGTTGAATGGGCTTTCAGGTCTTGGAGACCTTTGTGTAACTTGTCTTTCTAAACACAGCCGCAACTACTCTTTTGGAAAGCTTCTTGCAGAAGGGCTCGATGTTCAAAGTGCCAAAGAAAAAATCGGCATGGCCGTAGAAGGAATTTATACGTGCGTCTCGGCGCATCAGCTTTCTAAAAAGGCAAATATTCCGGCTCCGATCACAGAAGCTATCTACTCTATTCTTTATAAAGGGCTCAACCCTCAAGAAGCGGTTTACGCGCTTTTACAAAGAGCGATTAAAGAAGAAAAACTATGAGAAAGACAAAGGTCGTTTCAGCAAAATCGATGACAAGGCTTGAAGGGCTCGCCTATGCAGGTGGATGCAAAGAGCTTGATTTCATGGAAGGGGCAGGAAGCTCGATTGCTGAAAAGACTGAAGCCTTCATCCGTGAATCTAAATTGTCTTCTCATGTTACGTTACTTGTTGGTAAAGGGAATAACGGGGGGGACGCTTATGTGGCGGGTCGAAAACTTTTAGAAAAAGGGATTCGGGTCACTGCATTTCATGTCTACCACATCGACCAGTGCGGTCCCTTATGCCTGCAGCAAAAAGAGAGCTTTGAACGCTGTGGCGGACAGATCCAGTTCCTCTATGAAGGCAAAGATATTTGCTTTCCAAGTGAGGGCGTTATTTTAGATGGTCTTGTTGGAACAGGATTTAAAGGAAAAGCAGAAGGTGTGCTTGCTGATGTTATTTGCAAAGCCAATAACGCATCCTTACCCATCTTAGCCATCGATATTCCTTCCGGATTATGTGGTAATACAGGCTCTGTTGAAAGTGTTGCGATTCAGGCAACAGCTACTATTTATCTCGAACTTCCAAAGATTGGCTTTTTTCTCAAAGAGGGATGGAAGTATGTGGGTAGGCTCATCAAAGCAAACTTTGGACTTCCAGAAGCCTTTTTAGATCAGGTAGAACCTGAGGCTTTTTTAATAGAAGAGGTGGACTCTTCATTACTGCCAAAAATAGAAAGAACAAGAAACAAGTATGATGCTGGCTACGTCCTTACTTTAGCAGGATCTTATGCGATGACAGGAGCTGGAATCTTAGCTTCTTATGCAGCTTTAAAATCAGGTGCTGGAATTGTTCGCTGGTTTTACCCTCCAGAAATTGCGCATTTAATTTCCGGAGCCCCCTTTGAACTCATCAAAGAGCCTTTTTTAGAAGAGTCTCGCTTTGAAGAAGAGATGAAAAAAGCTAAAGCTTTGATCATTGGACCTGGTATGGGAAGAGAAAAATCCGAGCAGAAGAAAATAAAGTGGGCTTTATCTAATAGTAAAGTACCTACCGTTATTGACGCAGATGCTCTTTTTTTCTTAGCGAAAAATCCTTCTTTTAAAATTCCGCAAGGAGCTGTACTGACTCCTCATTTGGGAGAGTTAAGCAGAATAGTGGATCTCCAAAAACAAGATCTTTTAAGTGCATGCCAATCATATGTCGATAAAAAAAAGACGTGTCTCCTTCTAAAAGGAGCTCCAAACTTTCTTTTTTCTCCAGGAGAAACCCCACAAATTCTTCCCTTTGGCAATCCTGGAATGTCAACGGCTGGATCCGGAGATATCCTTTCTGGGATTTTAGCAGCTTTGCTAGCGCAAGGACTTAAAGCCACTTCAGCAGCTCTTCTTGCTTGCTATCTCCATGGTAAATCCGGGGATTTGGCTGTGTCTGAAAAGACCTGTTTTTGTGTAACGGCTTCCGATCTATTGGACTACTTGCCAAAAGCTTTTTCTTTTTCATAAAAAAACACCGTTTTAATTATTCTATTTTCCTATGGGGAATTCATTGTAAATAAAGTTAATTTATATTAACACGAGTATAGGCGATGAAATAAAGCCAAATGGGTGTTTTTTTTGTGGAGCAATTCAAGGGAAAGTTTAGACCTAAATTCCTTGTAGTCATTTCAAGCTTAATCCCTTGCATCGTCATCGCTCTGCCCCAACCCCCTCAAATCATTTCAGGAGATGCAACTTGTTCCCATCCCGATGACCAGACGATGGTTATTGAAGCTGGTAATCGAACGATCCTTCAATACAGCAGTTTTAATGTGGGCGGATCCGAAAAAGTTCAGTTCATTCAACCTAGTAGCTCCTCAGTTGTTTTGAACCGCGTTGAAGGAAGCGAAGTTTCCTCTATTTTGGGTCGCATCGAGAGCAATGGTCGAGTATTTTTAGTAAACCCTAACGGTGTTTATTTCGGTAAAAATTCCCATGTGGATGTCGGGTCTTTGATTGTTTCTACCATGGGGATTCAAGATCAAGATTTCCTTCAAGATAGATTCCAATTCAGCCAAAACAACCTTTCTTTTGCCTCTATCATTAACCAGGGAAACATAAACGCGGTGGATGATGTCGCTCTGCTCGCTTCTCAGGTTGTCAATGAAGGATCGATCGTTGCACAAGCTGGGAAAGTAGCACTCGCTGCTGGTGAAAAAGTTGTCTTAAACTTTTCTGATACGGGCCTTGTGCAATTTTCAGTGAATGGAGAGCTTGAAAAAGCACTTATTTCTCAATCTGGGACTATTGAAGCGACAGAAGGGGAAGTCGTTCTTAGAATGGGAGCTGTGCGCAAGATTGTAGAGTCTGTCATGAACGTGGATGGGATTGTAGAAGCAAATGAGCTTGTAGAGAAAGATGGGGTTTTTTGTCTTGGTAAGAGCTCTGGGATGGGTTCTAAAGGTGTTGAGATATCAAGCAAGAAAGGATCTAAACTTATTGTAGAAGATGAAGGAGTCATTACTCTTGGAAAGAATTCTACTGTTAGCTCTAAAGGCGTTGAGATCTCAGGACAGAAGGGCTCCAAACTTGTCGTGGATGGACATGTCAATACTTCAAAAGAAGGAGATGTGGGAGGAAAAGTGCACCTCTTTGGAGAGAGCATTCATTTAGGGACTGCAGAAATTCAAGCATCAGGAGCTTTGGGAGGAGGAGAAGTTCTTATAGGTGGAGATCTTCAAGGGTCAGGACCTTACTTTAAAGCTCAAGAAGTTTTGGTACACCCCGAAACGCGTATTTTTGCAAGCGCTTTAACAGAAGGGTCCGGTGGTAAAGTGATCATTTGGGCGAAGGAAAAGATGTACTTCGGCGGCAGAATCGAGTCTCGGGGCGGAGCTTTAGGCGGGAATGGAGGTTTTGTTGAAACTTCAGGTAAGAAGTCTTTAGGGATCGATACAGGACGTGTAGATACTTCGGCGCCTTTAGGAAAAACGGGGACTTGGCTTTTAGATCCACAATTGATGGAAATGAGAACTTGGAGCCAGGGTGTTGATACATCTCCTGAAACAGGAATCGATCCAAGAGCTTTTTCTGACAGCGCTACAAATATTATCCTTTCTGTAAAGGGGCAAGAAGGAAGCATTACTATTACAGACGGCCTTGTCATCAATCACCCCAATGCTGCGATTACGATGAACGGAAAAGTCTATCTCAAAAACCAAGTGGAGACACAAGGTGGAGAGATTGTTTTCAATGGTCCTGTGGTGATGAGTGGTGGAGAAGTGTCTATCAATTCTGCCGGTGGTGGAAGTAAAGGCGCCAGCATCTTATTTGGGGACAGAGTTGACAGTGGACCTCAGCGAGCGTCTTTATCACTATCTGCGGGAGAAGAGGGCTCTATTCGGTTTTACGAATCAATAGGAGAAGATGCGCCTTTAACAGCTTTGAGTGTAACAAGTGCCCACCAAGTTTCTTTTGCGCGTGATGTCATTGTTGCAGGAGGGGATGTCCTTTTGAGCGCTCCTGTTGCTTTGATGGGGGATGTCAAGGTCGATACAACAGCAAAGGGAACAATAGAAAGAGGTGGAAATATTTCTATTCTTCAAGGGGTCGATGGAAACAACCGACTCCATTTGAATGCCGGAACCTCTGGAAATATCACCATGGGAAAAGGCGCCGGTACAGAAAGAGCACTTTTTGCCCTCCACATGAAAGGAAAGACGATCAGTTTGACAGGAGATATCAAAGCGGACGGAGGAACTCTTACTTACTATGGAAACGTAGTCTTAGGCGGAAATCTAACGATGGAAGATACCGGTCCTACAGGGATTACATTCTTAGGTACGCTTGATGGAAGTCATACTTTAACCCTTTCAGCGCCGCTTGGAAAAGTTTCCTTTTTTGGAGAAGTAGGGGGCACTACCGCTTTACAAAACTTAGTAGTCTCCTCTTCCGAAATTCGCATTAAAAGCGATGTCACAGTCACTACTTCATTTGACATGAACGGAGCTGTGACACTTCTTGGGAATTCAAGCATTACATCGACTAACATCCATTTTGAAAAGACGTTAGACGGTCTTTATAATCTATCGCTGAATGCCGGATCCTCCGGTAGCATTGCTTTAGATTATAGAGCTGGAGGTCTTGCAAGACTTGGCAATCTAGTAATTGTAAATACTGGGACTCTTACGACGCAAGAGATCTACGCTAAAACAATCACTCAAACGGCCGGAACTGGAAGTTCAATTTTTAATGGTGTTTTGGATACTCTCTATAGTGGGGGGATTAGTTTAGCAGGCGCAGCATTTACATTTGCTGCTGGAATCACAACGATGAATGGAGGGTCTTTTACTCTCAGTAATTCAGGAGCCGCAAGCTTTACAGGAAGTGGAGCGATCACGCTTTCTGGAAGCTTTTCTCAAACAGGAGCCGGCAGTGTTTCTCTAGAGTCAAACATTGTGACAGCTGGCAGAAACATCCTCTTTACATCGGCGGTTACTCTTCCAAGCTCTGTCATACTTGATACCGGAGATCAAGGATTTGGATCGGTCTCTTTTCTATCTACAGTCAATGGTCCTGGATCTTTGAGTCTTACACTAGGAATGGGAGACCTTCTTTTCTCTCAGGATATTGGACAAAGTACTTCTCTAGGAGCGATTAGCATTGTAAGCGCTAGAAATGTGCAAGTAGCGAAAGTGAGAGCTACAAGTTTCATTCAGGAGTCCGGGTTTGGTGTCGCAACCTATAGTGGCAGCATAACAACCACAGGGGTGATGGGGATATCCTTAACTTCTAATCAACTGGATTTAGCAGGAACTGCGTCAAGTCAAGTAATAACAACTTCAGGTTCCGGCAACATTGTCATGAATTCTGTTTATTCAGATATTGGAACGGTCCTAAGTCCGATCGATGTCAGTGTGCAAGCGGGCTCTGGTACCTTTTTTGAAGGATCTTCTGGAACGGTCTATGTAGCAAGCGCTTCAGAAGTGGGTAAATTTTGTACAGTTAGAGCAAACCCTGCCTGTCTTGTTTTACAAGGGGCAGTGGATGTGACTCCCAATATTTGTTGCACGAATACTCCTCCTCCCCCTCCCCCTCCGCCGCCACCACCACCTCCTCCTCCGTCACCAACTCCTTGTCCACCTTGCCCTAGTAACTGCCAAGTTACTCGTCATGGACCTTTGCATTATATTTTCGAATACATTCCTGGAATTTATACCAACTACTGGGTAGAATAAGATACACAAGGATCTCCTTGGTATTTTGATTTAGGTCTGATCACAGACGAGATGGTTTCTCCTTGGAAAGGCGACCTCTATTGGGGCGATGTAACGCCACCTCCTTATAGAATTTCCCAGTGCCAAGCCGAATAAAATCTAAAAAAAATCTTGTCGATTGACAAAGAATTTCAAATCCGAGCATCTTCCTTAAAAGTATCTACATACAATGCTTTTTTAAAGAGGGGCTAGAAGTGAAACTTTGGATGTTATTATCCAGTTTATTACCTATTTATATCGGAGCTTTGCCACAGCTTTCAGAAGTAGTTTCAGGGGATATAAGAGTCACCGAAACAAACACTCATGAGATGGTTGTTTGGGCAGATGATAAATCCATTATCAACTATCAAAATTTCAATATTGCTCTTTGTGAAAAGGTTCAGTTCGTACAACCCAGTCAAACATCTACTGTTTTAAATCGCGTGGTAGGGAAAAATCCTTCAGAGATTTTTGGAAAATTGGAGAGCAATGGGAAACTATTTCTAGTGAATCCTAATGGGATCTATTTTGGCAAAGAAGCGGAAGTGAATGTGGGCTCTTTGATCGCCTCAACGCTCGACATATCAAATACCGATTTTTTAAAAGGGCGCTTTGATTTTTTTCTAGAGGAACAAGCAGAAGGTTCTCAAATAATTAACGCCGGTACATTGACAGCAAAAGAAGGGGGATTGATTGCCCTTCTTTCTCCTGCTATTCGCAGTGATGGAGTGATTATAGCGCAAGCTGGAAACGTTCTTTTAGCTTCTGGCAAAACTGTGATTTTAGATTTGGAAGGGACAGGACTTTTGAGTTTTGCAGTAGAGGGAGAGCTGCAGGAGGCGATGATTGAGCAGGCAGGAAGTATTGAGGCTTTGCAGGGGTGTGTACACATCGCGATGAGCTCGGTAGATCACTTAGTAAAACAGATCATCAATGCAGATCATATTGTAGAAGCAAGCTCTCTTATAGAGCGAAATGGCAAAGTTAGCCTTGTTGCTAGTTCAAAAATCAAAGCGCAAGAAATAGAAATTCTGGCTCAAAAAGGCTCTTATTTAAACATAAACGGCTCTTTAGATGTATCAAGTGAAGAAGGCGTCGGTGGAAGTGTTCATGTATTTGGAGAGGCTCTTTTTTTAGGAGATACTGAAATAAATGCTAGTGGGATACTTGGCGGTGGAGAAGTTTTAATAGGAGGAGATTTTCAAGGAGAGGGCCCTTATTTTAAAGCTGACTATGCAGAAGCATCTTCTTTAGCTTCGATCTCTTCTGATGCATTGGTACGAGGAGAGGGGGGCAAAGTTGTTGTTTGGTCGGAAGGTACAACCATTTTCAATGGACAGATTTCTTCAAAGGGAGGGGCACTTATTGGTAGTGGTGGTCTAGTTGAAACTTCCGGACTTATAAATCTTATTGTGGAATCAGGTAAGGTCAATACATATGCGCCTTTTGGAAAAAGAGGAACGTGGCTCTTGGATCCGGCTCATATTGAAATTGTAGCAGAAGCTACTGCGACTACTTTAACCCATGTATCAAACTGCCAAGATAAGACTAGTAACTATAGTAGCTTTGGCTTGAATCCTCTTGGTGGAATTACAAATACGATGATCAATCAAGCGACTTCAAATGTTATTCTTTGTACGGCGCAAGAAGGCGGGACAATCATTGTTTCTGCAGAGGTTAATACCGGAGTTGATGTCACACTTAGTGTTCCATCTTCTGGAAGTATTGTGCTTAATCGTAGCATCAGAACAAAGAGTGGGGTGATTTCCTTAGAAGGGCCAGTATTTGTAGGATCTGGATTAATCGCTTTGGATACAACAAATAATGGCGAGAGTGCCGGTGCAAACATTGTTTGCAGCGGTAGTGTTGATGGAGGATCTTCTGTTGCGAGCTTGCTCATTAAGGCTGGGACCGGCGAAATAGAGTTTAAGGGATCTATTGGTAAAAATATCCCGCTTCAAGCCTTTACTGTCAGTAGCGGATCAGAACTTTTATTAAGTTCTGATCTGATTACCAATTCTTCTTCTACAGGCATCACAATTACCCCATCGATTCTTCTTATGGCAAATGTGAAGATCGATACAACAAAATCAGGATTGTTCAAAGGAGCTCCTATTGCTTTAAAAGGGGGAGTGAATGGAACGCATCGCCTCTTTCTTAATGCAGGAACTTCAGAAATTTCTTTAGCGGCTTCTGGACAAGAGACCCCTCTTGCCGCGATTCAGACAAAAGCTGGGAACCTTGTTTTAAATGGAGACATTTTGGCAAGTGGGGGAACGATGATTTTTGAAGGGCCCGTTTCTATCAATGCGAACCTGTCTTTGACTGACACAGGCCCTACGGGGATTATTTTTGAGGGGCTCGTTAACTGCTCAGGAAGCTCTCACACTCTTACTTTAAGTGCTCCGATCGGGAGGGTCAGTCTTTTAGCCGGAATTGGAAATACACTTGCGCCATCGAGTCTCACCATTTCTTCCCATTTGATCCAGCTCGGGGACGATGTCACGGTTACCTCGACACTCACATTAAATAATGCAGTGGAGCTTTTGGGTAATGTTGCGATTTCTGCAATAACTATGACGTTTGCAGATAGTGTAGATGGCGCTTACAACCTTTCTTTAGATGCAACATCCAGTGGAACTATTGCGATGAGCAACATCGTTGGCTCTATAGAGCCACTAAAAAATCTCACCATTGTAAATGTGGATACGTTTTCAGCAGAAGGGATTTTTGCTGAAAACATTATTCAAGAGGCAGGAGCTGGGATTTGCACCTACAGTGAATTTTTACACACAACGGGCACTACAGGAATTAGCTTAACAAGCTCTTCTGGCTTTCATTTTTCAGGAGGGATTCAAACTCTGAACGGTGGAAGCTTTATCATCAATACAAGCGGAGCTATCACGGCGATATCGAATACTGATATGGCTTTATCAAGCACATTCACTCAGTCAGGAGGAGGCTCTGTTAATTGGCAAGGCAACATTGTAACAGGAGGAGGGGACATTAGTTTTTCAGGTCCTTTGAACTTAGTCGGCCCTGTTATTATATCTTCTGGAGATACGGGATTTGGAACGATCTCTTTTGCGGGAGTAGTTAACGGAGCTCATTCATTATCACTTTCTGCAGGACTTGGCGATGTGACTTTTGGAGCTGCAGTCGGTGGTACAACAGCACTTGGAGATGTTTTGCTTATGGGCGCGCAAAATGTGACAGCGGCTAGCATTCAAGCTCAGAGCTACACTCAAATCTTGGGATATGGAAGCGCAACTTACGCAGGAAACATAACAACAACAGGATCTTTAGGGATTAATATCACTTCGAACTATGTCGCATTTGCAGGACAAACCGGAGGGAAGACGTTAACAACTACAAACGGAAATCTGGTCATCAATGCAATACTTGGTGGGATTAATAGCTTGGCAAATCCTGTGCAAATTAGCGTGAATGGAGGTCTGGGTACCCTTTTTGTTGGATCTGCAAGCCCTGGTTATTTTTCAGGGACTGTAAAGACACTTTGCGCCGTTCGGAGCAACGTTCCATGTTTTATTGATTATAATGGTACTGAGTATACGCCAACAACTTGCTGCGTGTCTCCGTAATGATATTTAAGGTGTAAATGAAATCTTTTTTCATCCTCTTCATTTTATTATCTAATCTACTTACAGCTCTTCCGCACGCTCCGGAAGTAGTTTCTGGTGAGGTTTTGATTTCTCAAACAGATCATACGATGACTATTACTCCTTCAGATCGGGCCATTATAAACTATCAAGAGTTTAATGTAGGTCATGCAGAAAAGCTTCAGTTCATACAACCAAATAGTCAATCTACTGTTCTCAATCGAGTAACAGGGAGGGACCCTTCTCAAATTTTAGGTAACATTAGCTCTAATGGAAAAGTTTTCCTCGTAAATCCGCATGGTGTTTATTTTGGAAAAGAAGCAAATATTGATACAGGATCGCTTGTTGTTTCAAGCTTAGACATTTTGGATCAAGATTTTTTAGAAGACAGATTTTCTTTTCATGTAAAAGACGGAATGTCTGGCTTTATTCACAATGAAGGGACTCTTACAGCATCTTATATCGGTCTCATTTCTCCCTATATAAAAAATGAGGGAACGATTCGCGCTTATGCTAACAAAGTGGTCTTAGCATCGGGAGAAGCTGTGACCCTCACCTTTTCAGGGGAGGGTCTCATTAGCTTTGAGATCGAAGAAGGGGAAACAGAAGGAATCATTGAGCACTTAGGAAGTATTGAAGCTGATGAAGTATTTATTAACGTAGCGGCTGCTAAACAAACCATTCAAAATGTCATCAACACAGATGGCCTTATCGAAGGAAATACGCTTACTGAAAGAAATGGAAAAATTCGTATTGCACACCAAAGTAGTATTAAAGCAGATAATGCTTTCATAGAAGCTTCTAAAATCACAGTAGAGGGAGAAATTGATGTTTCAACTGAAACAATAGGCGGAACACTCCATGTCTTAGGAGATCATTTAGAGCTGCGAGGAGCTAGGATCGACGCCTCAGGAGATCTTGGCGGTGGAACAGTTTTGATCGGAGGTGAATACAAAGGGCAAGGGGATGTTAGAACGGCCCTTACCAATTTCATGGATGAAAACTCTCTCATCAAAGCCAATGCCCTTACACAGGGTGATGGGGGCAGAGTGATTCTTTGGGCAGATGACACTACAATCTTTAATGGAACTATTTTTGCTCAAGGTGGAGCAATCTCGGGTAACGGGGGATTTGTTGAGACATCTGGAAAAGAGCGTTTGGGTTCCTTGACAGGTCATGTCAATACACTTGCCTCTCATGGAAGCGCAGGGACATGGCTTTTGGATCCTCTAACTATCACATTGGTTGCGGGATCGGGTTCGACTTTAGCGCAAGCAGCGAACTGTGCAGATGTGACGACAAATTTGACCATTGATCCCGCAACGATCAATGCGGCAGCATCGAATGTTGTTTTATGTGTCTCTGGAACTGCTGCCGGATCTATTAATCAAAACAGTGGGGTCATTAACATCACAACAAGCGGGGTGGGGATCACATTTCAAGGGAGTAATACCACCGCTTCACCGACTACCCTTAATGCAAACATTAGTACAAACGGTGGGGTTGTTTCTTTTGTAAATGCGGCTGTAAACGTTACTGCAGGGTTTACGATGGATACAACAGGAGGAGGAGCTACAACAGCAGGTGCCAATATTACTTTTGATGCTACATCAACTATGCAGTTAGGTGGCTTAACTTTCAAAGCGGGAACAGGAGGTGTGATCACTTTTGGAGCTGCTTTAGGAGGGATAACTCCTATTTCAGTATTCACCTTTACAAGCTCAGCGGGCATCCGCATAGGTGCGAATATAACATTCTCAGGAGCAAGTACGATCACTTTTGCACAACCGGTAACTTTAACAGCAGCAACAACTACGATATCGATTGGTAGTAGTGGTCAGTCGCTGGTTTTCGGAAGTACGCTCAATGGAGCCTGCGCTCTTACCTTGACTGGAGGAGCTAATACTATACAAATTGGCGGGACTACCGGTGGGATAACCCCACTTTCAAGTTTGACAATTAGTACTGCAGCCGTACAGCAAGTGGCTCCTGTTACAACTACAGGAAATGTTCGTTATACAGGTACATCGTCTATTCTTATTGGAAACATTGCCTCAGGTAATATTACGACAACAACAAGTGGGGCAACCATTACAATGATAGGAGTTGTCAATTTGTTGAGTAATACTAATACCTTTACAACAAATAATGGCAATATAAGCTTTAGTTCAACTATCAACGGTGTACGTGCTTTGACCTTTGTTGCCGGAACTGGGACGGTTACATTTTCAGGAGCAGTCGGAGGCACAACAGCTCTTACTAACCTTGTCTTTACAAGTTCTGGTGGTATCAATATCGGAGGAAACATTTCTGTAACAGGTGCAAATCCTCTTACATTTGGACAGGCTGTGAGCTTAACGGGGCCGAGCACGATCACATCGAATAACGCTAACATCGCCTTTAGCAGTACTTTAAATGGTGCCCAGGCCCTTACAATTGCTGCAGGAACCGGGACTGTAACATTTACAGGAATTGTTGGGGGGACAACACCTCCTACTAATATTACGTTTACAAGTTCCGGAGGGATCAGGATTACAGCAAGCATGACACTCTCAGGCGCCAATACTCTTACCTTTGCTCAAGCTGTGAGTTTACTCGGAACAAGTACGATCACATCCTTTGCCTCTCCAAACACAGGTGCAAATATCGCCTTTAGCAGCACCGTGAATGGAGCTCAAGCTCTTACGCTCGCCTCCGGAACCGGAACAGTGACATTCTCAGGAGCTGTTGGGGGAGTTACGTCTCTCTCCTCTTTGATTGTTAGCAACGCTCAACAGATTCGAATAGGTGCTAATATTACATCGAGCGGGAATGCTACCCAATTTATCCTTGGAGCTCCTATTGTTGTGACAACTACGAGCTCCATAAACGCAATTGGTGGAATAACACTAGGAACTACAATCGATGGTCCTGGAGGGCTTTCTATCACAGGCCCCGGAAGTGGTTCATTTGTTTTAATAACGACTGTAGGGGGCACGACACCACTTGCAAGCTTTTCATTCTCGGATGGGCTAGATCTTTCAATAACACTTCCGATTACAACGGTTGGGGCTGTGAGCCTTAGTGGGCGGCAATTATTTCTTCTATCAAACATCACAACAAGTGGAGGAACTGTTACCCTCACATCGAGTGTAAGGGCGATTACTCCTTCTAATAATCCGGTTATAGACACAACAAACGGCGGAGCAACGCCGGCGGGTGGCAGTATTAACGTTGTCTCGAGTAGCAGTACTCTTACAGCTACAGCATCGACGTCTTTTACACTTAACGGTGGAACAGGAGGAACAGTTACGCTCGGCCCTGCTGTTAGTGGGACGTTTTCGGCCTTTACAGTTACAGGTGGAACGATCAACCAAAATGCGGCTGCGAGTACTACTGGAGTAGCTGGAGGTACTATTAGTTATACGGCCCCGACTGCGATTAATGTGAAAGGAAATATTACAACAGCGGGCGGTGCGGTTACGATGACAGGACCTGTCATCCTTACCAATGCTATCAGTATTGATACTACAAACGGAGGAGGGACTACCACTGGCGCTAATATCAATTTTTCAGGAAGCACTAGTACGATTAACTTTGCAGCGGCATCGGCAAATACACTGACTCTCAGAGCAGGAACATCCGGTAACATTATTTTTTCTGGAGCTGTTGGAGGAAGCACAGCGCCTACAAATATCACCTTCACAAGTTCCACTGCCATTCAAGTGGGAGCGAATATTACAGTGTCTGGTGCCAATCCCCTTACGTTTGGTCAGGCTGTTCAGTTAACAGGGCCGAGTACTATTACATCGAATAATGCGAACGTGAGTTTTAGCAGTACAATCAATGGAGCTCAAACTCTTACGATAGCAGCAGGCTCCGGAACGATTACATTCTCAAATACTGTTGGATCTACTACGGCACTTTCTAGTTTGTCAGCTACAAGTACGAGCGCAGCAGCAACAGCCATTAGAATCGATGGGGGTATTAAAACAAGTGGGGCCATCACAATGACGGGGATTGTTTCACTGACAAACACTGCGACTTTGGATAGTACAAATAGTGGAGCCTCAGCCGGGGCGAATATCAGTTTTTCAAGCACGCTGAATGGGACAACGGCTGGGACTCAAGGTTTGACGGTGACAGGAGGAACGGGAACGTTGACATTTACAGGAGCTGTTGGTGGGATAACAACGCTTGCAAGTATAACAGCAACAAGTAGCACCATCAATCAAAGCTCCACAGTTCAAACGAGCGGAGCTGTGAGCTATACAGGCTCCACCGCGATTAATGTCGTAGGAAACATCACGACAAGTGGTGGAGCTATTACGATGACAGGGCCTGTTACTCTTACAAATGCTATTACGTTTGATAGTACAAATGCAGGAGCAGCAGCTACTGGAGCTAACATCAATTTTTCAGGGGCCACTACTACAATTAATTTCTCCGTATCCAAAACGTTAACTCTTATAGCTGGAACTTCTGGTGTTATATCATTGGGTGGGGCTGTTGGAGGAAGCGTAGCCCCTACGAACATTATTTTTACAAGTGGGTCGGCCATTCAAGTGGGAGCAAATATCACAGTAACAGGCGCAAATCCCCTTATATTTCCGTTTCCTGTGCAGCTCACAGGAACAAGCACCATTACATCGAATAATGCAAATGTTAGTTTTAGCTCTACTATCAATGGAGCTCAATCTCTTACTGTAGCAGGAGGAAATGGGACGGTGACATTTACAGGAGCTGTAGGAGGCACAACACCTCTTACTAGTTTGTCTGCAACAAGCACAAATATCATTAACGTTTTAGGAAATATCACAACAAGTGGTGGAATCATCACGATGACAGGGCCTGTCAATATGCCGGTTTCCATAAGCGTGGATACTACAAATGCAGGAGGGACTCCTGTTGGGGCAAATATCAGTTTTTCTTCGACTCTTAATGGAGGTGGATCCCTAAGCTTTATAGCAGGAACAGCTGGAACCGTTACTTTTAGTGGAATTATCGGAGGGACTACACCGCTTGCAGGCTTAACAGTTACAGCAAGTACTATCACTCAAAGTTTAGCAGCGAATCTTTTAGGAGCCTTAAGTTATACAGCCTCTACGGCTATTAACGTTTTAGGTAGCATCACAACAAGTGGTGGGGCTATTGCGATGATAGGTCCAGTCTCTTTGACAAATGCGCTGACGTTTGACAGTACTAATAACGGAGGTGTTGCTACAGGGGCAGATATCAGCTTCTCAAGTACTTTGAATTGGACTACCGGAAATACGTTAACATTTAAAGCCGGAACAATTGGAATTGTGTCATTTTCTGGAATTGTTGGAGGAAGCGTTCCACCAACTAATCTCATTTTTACAAATGCCAATAAGATCCAAATTGGAGGAAACATCACCGTCTCTGGTGCCAACCCTCTTAATTTTGCGCAGGCAGTGAGCTTGACAGGTCCAAGTACCATTACAAATAGCACGAACAATATAACCTTTAGCAGCACTCTTGATGGAGGGCAAGATCTAATCCTTCAAGGAGGAAGTGGCATTCTTACATTTACAGGGGCGATAGGTAGTATTGCGCCGCTCTCGAGTTTGACAGTAACGAGCAGTACGATCACACAAACATCCACTGCTCAAACATCGGGGGCTTTAAGTTATACAGGTTCTGTTGCGATTAATGTTCAAGGTAACATCACTACAAGTGGTGGAGCCATTACGATGATAGGGCCTGTCTCTCTTGCAAATGCTCCGACGTTTAATAGCACCAATGGAGCGTCCACTGGTGCTACGATCAGTTTTTCTAGCACAGTAGATGGAGCGACATCACTAACTCTTCAAGCCGGAACATCTGGAAATGTAGTTTTTTCTGGCAACATCGGAACCAGTATTCCTCTTACGAATCTCATCTTTACAAGCGCTGCCTTAATTCAAATTGGAGCAAATATTACAGTAACAGGCGCAAGTACCCTTAACTTTACATTTCCTGTGAGCTTAACAGCTCCGGTTACCATCACATCAGTAGCAAGCACTGGTAATATTACCTTTAGTAGTACTCTCAATGGCGCCAACGCTCTTACTTTGACACCTGGAGCATCCGGTACAGTAATATTTTCAGGAGTGGTAGGAGGAACTGCTCCGCTGACGAATCTTATCTTTAGCTCTGCTTCTTCAACACAAATTGGTGCAAATATTACTGTTTCGGGCGCGAGCACACTCACATTTTTAAACCCTGTTATTTTAATAGGGAGTAGTACCATTGCATCTGCTAATACCACCGGTAATATTGCCTTTAGTAGCACTATTAATGGAGCCAATTCTCTTGTGGTAGCTGCAGGATCAGGGACTATTACATTTTCAAGTGCCGTTGGAGGAGGGACAGCGCTTACGAGCTTGATAGCTACGAGTTCAAGCGCAATCAATGTACAAGGAAGCATTAAGACAAGTGGCATCATTACGATGGCAGGACCTGTTTCTCTGAGTAATAATCCAACGTTTGATAGTACAAATAGTGGGGGATCCTCCGGTGGAAACATCAGTTTTACAAGTACAGTTAATGGATCCACTTCTCTAACGATTCAGGCAGGAACCGCTGGAACTGTATCCTTTGGAGGGGCTGTTTCTCTTAATGGTCTTAGCTTTATAAGCGCCGCTTCAATCCAAATTGGATCAAACATTACGGTAGCAAGCGCCCTTACGTTTCCATTTCCGGTCAGTTTAACAGGTCCAAGTACGATCACATCCGGTAATACCAATATTACCTTTTCAAGCACAATCGATGGAGCTCAGGTCCTGACGTTAGTAGCGGGAAGTGGAATTGTAACATTTTCTGGGATTGTAGGGGGAACAACCCCACTTTCGAATCTTGTTTTTACAAGTGCTAGTGCTATTCAAATTGGAGCAAACATCAGAGTAACAGGAGGAAGTTCCCTTAACTTTTCAGCTCCTGTTACCTTAACAGGTCCGAGCACGATCTCTTCGGTGGCAAGTAGCGGTAATATTACCTTTAGCAGCACGATCAACGGAGCTTATGCTCTTACTTTGGCACCTGGAGCGTCCGGGACTGTGATCTTTTCAGCAGTTATAGGTGGAACTGCTCCTCCGACCAATTTGATCTTTAGCTCTGCTGCTTCAACACAAATTGGAGCAAACATCACAGTCTCAGGAGCAAATCCTCTTACCTTTACAAATCCAGTTATCTTAACGGGGAGCAGTACCATCGCATCCGCGAATACTACTGGCAATATTGCCTTTAGTAGCACCATCAATGGATCCAATGCTCTTGTGGTAGCCGCAGGATCAGGAACTATTACATTTTCAAGTGCTATTGGCGCAATTACGCCACTTACGAGCTTGACAGCTACAAGCTCAAGCTCAATCAATGTCCAAGGCAATATTACTACAAGCGGTGGAATCATTACGATGACAGGCCCTGTTGCGATTGCAAACAGTCCAACGTTTGATACGACAAGCAGCGCGCCTGCCGGCGCCAACATCAGCTTCAGCAGTACTCTTAATGGAGCAACAGCTTTAACCCTTTTAGGAGGGACAGGAGGAGCTGTGACATTCACAGGAATAGTGGGAGGAGCGGCAGCTCTTACAAATTTAAGCGTAACAAGTAGCATCATCATACAAAGCAGCGCTTTAACAACAACAGGTGCTGTTACCTATACAAACACAGGTCTTGCTACGATCGCAGGCGCCATAACAGCAGGTTCTTTCACTCAAAGTGGAGGAGGATCTACGTTGCTTGAAGCTAATATTACGGCGGCATCGACGATCCTTTTTACAAATGCCGTTACTTTCAACACAGCTATTGTCCTTACAGCGCCTAGTGGCATTACGTTAAATACAATGATCCCAACCTCTAATGGCATATACAATCTGACACTAACAGCAACAGCTGGCGCCATAACAGCAACGCAGCTGGGATCTCCTTCTGAATATATCAATACATTGACCATGACGGCGCTCTCACTTAGTACCCCAATCATTTATGCAAATAATATTATTATTAACGGATCTGAAACCATATCTGCAAACGTCATAGCGCCTGGCGCTCATTTAGAGTTTACTGTTCCTGTTACCGTTTCAACGGGAACATTTATCATTGATGTGACAGGAGGGGCCTCCGCCGGCAGTATTGCGTTCGATGATACTTTAGATGGTCCCGGTGGTCTTACATTCATTGTAGGAGCTGGAGATCTGCTGTTTAGTGGGGCGGTCGGAAGCATCACACCGTTTGGTAATGCAACCGTGACAAGCGCTCACAATGTGACAGTCTCTCAAAACTTTACAGGAAGCTCGTTCACTCAAACTGCCGGAACTGGAACAACGTTGATTGCAGGGACGATGAGTACAAGTACATCTACTGGAGTTTCTTTAACGGGAAACATTTTTACTCTCACAGGTTCTATTATTACAACAGGAGCAGGTCCAGTTTCATTTAATAATAGTGGCCAGTTGACTCTTTCTGGCCCCATCAGTTCTAATGGTCCTGTGTCTCAAACAGGAAGTGGAGCTGTCTCTCTTGGCTCTACGATCACTACAACAAATGCGATCGCAGGTTCTGCTAGCGTGTCTTTTGCAGGACCAGTTAGTTTAGCATCTTCCGTAACCATCAACACCTCTACAGGAAACGGTGCGATTACATTTGGTAGCTCTTCAACCATCAATGGGGTCCAATCTTTAACTCTAACAGCTGGCACAGGGACTGTTACATTTTCTGCAGAGGTAGGAGGAAGCATTCCCCTTACAAACCTTGCCTTTGGGAGCGCGGGATTAATCAACATCGGCTCTAACATCACGGTGACAGTGGCAAGTCCTCTTACGTTTACGGCTCCTGTGAATTTAACAGGTAATAGTACCATTACATCTAATGGTGCCAATATAACCTTTAGTAGCACCATTAATGGTGCCCATATTCTTGCAATAGCCGCAGGATCAGGAACGATTACATTTTCAAGTGCTATTGGAGGAATTACGCCACTTGCGATCTTAACAGCTGCGAGTACAAGCTCAATCAATGTCCAAGGAAATATTACGACAAGTGGTGGTGCTATTACAATGACAGGTCCTGTTGCGATTGCAAACAGTCCAACATTCGATACGACAAGTAGCGCTCTGGCTGGCGCCAACATCAGCTTTAGCAGTACTCTTAATGGAGCAACAGCTTTAACCTTGTTAGGTGGGACAGGAGGAACTGTGACATTTACTGGAATAGTGGGAGGAGCGGCAGCGCTTACAAGTTTAAGCGTAACAAGTAGCATCATCACACAAAGCAGCGCTTTAACAACAACAGGCGCTGTTACCTATACAAATGCAGGTCTTGCTACGATCGCAGGCGCCATAACAGCAGGTTCTTTTACTCAAAATGGAGGAGGATCTACGTTGCTTGAAGCTAATATTACGGCGGCATCGACGATCCTTTTTACAAATGCCGTTACTTTCAACACAGCTATTGTACTTACAGCGCCTAGTGGCATTACGTTAAATACAATGATCCCAACATCTAATGGCATATATAACCTGACACTAACAGCTGCAGCTGGAACTATAACAGCAACGCAGCTTGGATCTCCTTCTGAATACATCGATACATTGACAATGACTGCACTAGTTCTTAATACACCTCTTATTTATGCAAATACGGTTATCATCAACGGATCTGAAACCATATCTTCAAACATCATAGCACCTGGCGCTCAATTAGAATTTACTGTTCCTGTTACCGTATCAGCTGGAACATTTATTATTGATGTAACAGGAGGGGCTACTACTGGCAATATTACATTTGATTCTACGTTAGATGGTCCAGGGGGGCTTACATTCATTGTAGGAGCTGGGGATCTGCTGTTTACTGGAGCTGTAGGAAGCATCACACCGTTTGGTAATGCAACTGTCACAAGCGCTCACAATGTCACAGTCTCTCAAAACTTTACAGGAAGCTCGTTCACTCAAACTGCCGGAACTGGAACAACGTTGATTGCAGGGACGATGAGTACAAGTACATCTACTGGAGTTTCTTTAACGGGAAACATTTTCACTCTCACAGGTTCTATTATTACAACAGGAGCAGGTCCTGTTGCCTTTGATAATGCAGGTCTTTTAACAATCTCTGGGAGCATTAGCTCTAATGGAGCTGTGTCTCAAATAGGAGGCGGAGCTGTATCTCTAGGCAGTAGTATCACTACAACAAATGGAGCTGCGGGCTTAGCAAGTGTGTTGTTTACAAATCCCATTACTTTGACGGCTGCGGTAGCTATCGATACAAGTATAGGAGGGGGAGATGTTACATTTGGCAGCTCTGCGACAATCAATGGAGCTCAAAACTTGTCTTTTGCACTCGGTGCAGGAACCGTTACATTTTCTGCAGCTATTGGAGGAAGTGCACCTCTTACAGATCTTATCTTTACAAGTGGTAGCGCTATTCAAATCGGAAATTCTATTACAGTAACAGGAGGAAGTCCGCTTGTTTTTTCAGATCCTGTTCTTCTAATTGATGTAAGTACGATCACATCCAATAGTGCTGACATTACATTTAGTTCTACACTTGACGGCGCCCATTCTCTTACTTTGCTTGGAGGCTCCGGAACAATTACCTTCACAGGAGCAGTAGGGAAAAATCAATCCATTAGAAACTTGAGTGTAACAGGAGGCATCATCACGCAAAGCGATAGCCTTGCAGCTTCTGGAACGGTTACGTATACAAATGCAGGTCTTGCAACGATCGGAGGAACTGTTTCAACAGGCTCGTTCATCCAAAGTGGAGGAGGAACTGTCTTACTCGAAGCTAGTATGATCGCACTAAATACCATCTCCTTTACAAACGACATAAGTTTTAATTCATCCATTTTTATGGTGGGTGCAGGCCCAGGAGGAATTACGTTAAATAAAATGATTCCGACGCTATCTGGAGTATTCGATCTGGCTCTTTCTGCTCAATCAGGTGCGATTACAGCAACGCAGTTAGGATCTCCTCTTGAGTATATCAATACATTGACCCTCTCTGCAAAATCTCTCAGCATCGGATCTATTTATGCAAACACCATCATAGATAATGGAACTGAAACCATTAACTCAAACATCATTGCTCCCGGAGCTTATTTGCTCTTTCCAAGGCCGACTACAGTTGCAGCAGGAACTTTTACCATCGATGTGAGCGGAGGGGGACATCCAGGAGTTGTTAAATTCTATTCTACTTTAGATGGTCCCGGAGGCCTGACTTTTGTTTTAGGAGAAGGAAGCGTTGCTTTTGATGGCAGTATAGGGGGAATCACGCCTTTTGGAAATTTAACTGTGACAAGCGCTCAAAATGTAAGGGTATCTAGCGATTTTACAGGAAGATCCTTTACTCAAGTAGCAGGTACTGGAACAACAACGATTGCAGGAACCATGAAAACAAGCACCTCAATAGGAATTTCTTTAACAGGAAATATTTTTGATATTACAGGTTCGATCATCACGGCAGCATCCGGCCCTGTTTCTTTTAACAATGCAGGTTCTTTAACTCTTTCAAATGGCATAAGCTCTAATGGTCCAGTCTTTCAAATAGGAGGAGGAGCTGTAAAATTAGGAAGTACAATTACTACAACAAATACGTTAGCAGGTTCTTCCAGTGTCTCTTTTACAAATGCTATTTTTCTAACAGATTCTGTCGTTATTAATACGTCTATAGGGGGCGGGGATATTACGTTTGGAGCCCTTGCGACTGTCAATGGACTTCAGAATATATCCTTTATAGCGGGAAGTGGAGATATATCTCTAAGTGGAGAGATGGGAGGATTGACACCTATAAGCGCCCTTACTATTTATAGTGGAGGTGATGTGACGCTGCCTGCAATAACAGGAGCTTCTTTGATGCAAGCTCATGCTACAGGAACAACAACGCTTGGAGGACTTGTAACAATTACAGGAGATGCAGGAATTGTGCTTGTAGGAAATATTTTTGACATCAACGCCTCTATAGAAACGTTTGGAGTCGGCTCTGTCATCGTGCAAAATAGTGGACTATTCAGTCTTAATTCAGGCGCGCAAATTGATGCTGCCGGTGCTTTTATCCAAATGGGAACGGGTACCACAGGCTTATATGGCAATATTGAGTCAGAATAGCCTAAGACAAAAGTATAGATTTAATTCTTTAATAAGCGCATAAGAATCTTCAAGCCTAAATATTACTAGATGTAGATACATGACCTCTAGACTCCGCCTTATTCATCTTCTGCTTCTACTTCCGTGTGCGCTTTTTGCAGCGCCGCTGCAAGTGCCTTCTTCTTCAGGAGGGATCATAGATAAAGAAATCGAAGTTCAATATGAGACTAAACCGATTTCTCCGGAAAAAGAAATGCCAGTTGTTGAAGTTGAGATCCCAGAAGAAGAGTTGAATCAGCCAGCTGCCCAAAGAGTATTTATTAAAAAGATTGAGATCGAAGGCAATGAGATCTTTTCTAAAGAGGACTTAAGTGAAATCATCGATTCTTATGAGAATCGAGATCTGACCGTTGAAAACATGTATGCACTTTGTCTGAAAATTCAGGGAAAGTATGCGAAAGCGGGATATTTTTTAGTTCGAGTTTATCTTCCTGAGCAAGAGATCCGAGAGGGATTTTTACAAGTTAAAGTTCTTGAAGCTAAACTTGGAGCGATTGAGGTTGTTGGCAATAAGTATTATAAAGCTGAGTTCATCGCCTCATATTTAGCTCCCTTTCTTGGGAAAAACCTCAACTACAACGATCTTTTAAAAGCACTACTTCTTCTCAATGAAAATACAGATCTTCAAGTGGCGTCCATTTTTGAAAAAGGACAAGAGCTTGGAACTGTTGACATGATTTTAAAAGCTAAGGACAAAGCGCCAAGGCATTTTTCTGCAGACTACAATACCTATGGTTCCAATGTCACATCTCTTGAGCGTTCAGGTCTGAGAGGCGATCTTGGGAATTTCTTTTGTCAGGGAGATACCCTTTCTATCATTGGAGCGTGTGGATTCCCTTTAAATAGGCTCCGATTTGTCGATGGAATTTATAAAGTTCCTTTGAATAGAAGAGGAACATTCATGGAACTTTCTTATCTATACTCTGATTTTGAGGTAGCTCAATACAAAGGACTCGATCTACATGGAAAGACGCAAGTGGCTGCCACAAAATTCATGCAAGCTCTGCAGCGCAAAGCTAAATTCAACACGGACATCTATACAGGATTTGAGTACAAACAAATTGAGAACTTTGAAGAGCATAGAGTATCTGCCTTTGATAAACTGAGGGTTTTTTCTTTAGGTTACAAACTTGATTATATAGATTCATTCGGTGGCCGTAACGTAGCAGACGTTGTAGGTTATGGAGGGATCCCAGATTTCTTAGGAGGCTTAAGTTCTGTAGATGGTTTATGCAGTCGCAAAGATGCCGGAGGCCGCTTTGTCTACATTGATGCTAACTATCAACGGATCCAAAGGCTCCCAGCTTCTTGTTTCTTATTTTTAAATCTCCAAGGACAACTTTCCTTTTATAAGCTTCCCCTCTCTGAAGAGTTTTATATCGGAGGGATTAACACTGTAAGAGGCTATCCACTTGCTGTTTCTTTAGGAGACTCAGGTATTTGTGCGAATTTTGAATTCAGAGCTCCACCTCCTTTTGTAAAATCGAAAAAAGTTCCCCATTCCAAAAGGACATGGGAAGAAGTTCTGCAGCTGGTCGGATTTATCGATCATGGAGAGACGTTTGAATATGGAGATGCGATTAATGATCAATCTAACCGCGCGTTCTTAACTAGTGTGGGCGTTGGAGTTAGAATTTACGCTCCTTGGAACTTCGATTGCAGTATGGATGTAGGCTTTCCTTTGACGGATCGTCAGTATATAGAGCAATACGGAAGAGATCAAAAAGCTATTTTCTATTTTAAAATAGGGGTCAAGTTTATTTAGTGAAGAAAAGTTTCATTGGATTTCTTCTAATATCCAAGTTACTCATGGGCCTGCCTCAGTCTCCTGAAATTTCTTCCGGAGAGGTTTTGATTTCTCAGACAGATCATACGATGACCATTCAGGCATCAGATCGATCTATTATAAACTATCAAGAGTTTCATGTAGGTCTCAAAGAAAGCTTGCAGTTCATACAACCAAGCCGCAGCTCTATTGTACTTAATCGAGTGACAGGAGGGGACCCTTCTCATATTTTAGGTAACATCTCTTCCAATGGAAAAGTTTTCCTCATCAACCCTCACGGTGTTTATTTTGGTAAAGAGGCAGTAGTTGACACTGGATCTCTTGTTGTTTCAACACTCGACATCTTGGATCAAGATTTTCTAGAGGACCGTTTTTCTTTTCGTGCCAAAGAAGGAATTTCCGGATTCATTCACAATGAAGGATCTCTGATTGCCTCTGATATAGTCCTTCTTTCTCCTCAAGTGAAAAATGAGGGAATGATTCGTGCACACTTCAGTAAAGTTGTTTTAGCATCAGGAGAATCTGTGACTCTCACCTTTGCAGGTGATGGGCTCATGAGCTTTGAAATTGAAGAAGGAGAGAAAGAAGGGTTCGTTGAGCATTTGGGAAACATACAGGCACATGAAGTGTTTATTCAAGTAGCTGCAGCAAAAGCTGCCGTGCAAAATGTCATTAACCTAGATGGCCTTATCGAAGGAAATACCCTTACCGAAGAAAATGGCAAGGTACGCATTGCCCACGAAAGCAATATCAAAGCAGGTAGTGCTTTTATAGAAGGTTCCAAAGTTACAGTAGAAGGAGAAATCGATGTTTCAAGTGAAACAATCGGCGGAACACTCCACATTTTAGGGGATCATCTAGAATTACGAGGCGCTCAAATCGATGCCACAGGATCCTTTGGTGGTGGAACTGTTTTGATCGGTGGTGAGTATAAAGGAGGGGATGGAATCCGCACGGCCCTTACTAATTTTATGGATGAATATTCCTCTATCCATGCAAATGCCATCACAGAAGGTGATGGAGGAAGAGTGATTCTTTGGGCCGATGACACCACAATCTTTAATGGAACGATCTTTGCTAGAGGTGGAGAGATTTCAGGTAACGGTGGGTTTGTTGAAACCTCTGGAAAAGAAAATTTATTTGCCTTCATAGGGCGTGTGGATGCTAGAGCGCCTAATGGCGCGGCAGGGACATGGCTCCTCGATCCCACAACACTTACAATCGATGTTGCAGGTGCAGGAACCTTGCCTCTTACTTGCGGAGATGCAACAACTCCAACGATTTCAACTGCAACAATTGCCGCTGCAACTGCCAACGTTATTTTATGCGCCTCTTCAACAATCACACAAAACTCAGGTGCAAATATTGCTGTTCCCAGTGGTTTTACTCTTGCGTTTACAGGAACGGGAAGTACCGTAACGCATTTGAATGGAACTATTACAACGGTTGGGCAAAGCGTTACTTTTACAAGTACGCTAGTAGTTCTGGATGGCTCTGTAACCATTGATACAACAAATGCCGGAGGAACTGCTACAGGAGCTGATATTATTTTTAATAGTGGCGTAACAATTAATGCGACAACGGCCGGAACTCAAACTCTTACTTTAAATAGTGGCTCTAGCGGCAACATTACTTTTGTCGGAGCTTTAGGTGCGACTACTCGCCTTGGAGCGGTGCTTATTTCATCAACGGCAGGAACCGGTAAGGTAAACATTGGAGGGAATATAACTGCCAATTCTTTCACGATCACAAATGCTGTGCCTGCTGTTTTAACAGGATCACCAACCATCAATACGAGCGCAAATAATGGAGCTATCTCTTTTGGAGGAACAATTGATGCGACAACTACAGGATCTCAAGGGCTTACTGTTGCAGCGGGCGCTTCGGGAGTTATAACGTTTGGGGGAAATGTAGGAAGCACAACAGCTCTTTCAGCTACCACCTACTCAAGCGGCGCTACTCTTCTAGTGGGAGGAAATATTACGACCACGGGTTCTATTGGCTTTACAAATGTGGCCGTGGTCTTAACAAATACGAGCGTCATGACTACTACTGGAGCGGCAACGACCATTAGCTTTTTTGGTCTACTCAATGGAAGTACTTCTGGAGGGCAAGCGCTCACTGTAATAAGCGGGAGTGGAACGAGTTTATTCTCAGGGGGCGTCGGGGCGCTCACTCCTCTTCAGGGGTTAACGGTTACGGTTACAGGCACAATCTCACAGCAAAACGTTGCCACTGTTACAGTTACGACAGGGGGTGTGAGTTATACAGCAGCTGCTATTTCCATTATCCGAGGTATTACGACAAGTGGTTCCCCCATTACGTTGACAGGTCCCGTTACTATGGGAAATAGTACCGCATTTAACACCACAAATGGCTCAGCTACCGGAGCAAATATTAGTTTTTCCAGTACCGTTAACTGGTCTACAGCGAATGTCCTAACTCTTACAGCTGGAACGGCCGGGACCATAACATTTTCTGGGGCTGTTGGAGGAACCACGGGACCTACGAATCTCGCCTTTGGAACAGTCGCTCTGATTCGAGTTGGAGGAAACATAACTACAACAGGCGCAAATCCGCTTACGTTTCCATGCCCCGTTCAGCTGATAGGGTCGAGCACTATGAACACTACAGGTGCTGGTGTTACTACAACCTTTAGCAGTACAGTGAACGGGACAACTACGGGAGTCCAAGCTCTTACCGTATCTGCAGGAACTGGAACGATTACATTTTCAAGCACCGTTGGGGCTACTACTCCGCTTTTGAGCTTATCAGCAACGAGCACAAATGCAACAGCCACAGCGATTAGAATCGGTGGCAACATCACAACAAATGGTGGATCTATTGGGATGACAGGGATTGTTTCGCTTACAAGCTCTGCGACTTTGGATACGACAGCTAGTGGATCATCATCTGGTGCGAGCGTCAGTTTTTCTAGTACGATTAACGGGACAACTGCGGCGACGCAAGCTTTGGTAGTAACGGGAGGAACGGGAACCCTGACATTCACAGGAGCTATTGGAGCAACCACAACACTTGCAAGTGTAACGGCTACAAGCGCAACTATCACACAAAGCTCTACAGCTAAAACATCAGGAGCGATAAGTTACACAGGCTCTACTGCGATTAACATCTTAGGCAATCTCACGACAAGTGGCGCTACCATCACGATGACAGGCCCGACCATTCTTACAAATGCTCTTACATTCGATAGTACAAATGCAGGAGGGACGGCAGCGGGTGCAACCATTAGTTTTTCAGGAAGCACTAGTACGATTAACTTTGCAGCCGGCTCGGCAAATACTTTAACACTCAATGCCGGAACATCTGGGAATATAGTACTTTCGGGAGCTATTGGAGGAAGCACAGCTCCTACAAATCTTACCACAACCTCTGCTCTTATCCAAATTGGAGCAAACATCACTGTTTCAGGTGCCAATCCTCTCGCTTTTCTACAGGCCGTTCAGCTAACAGGGCCGAGTATTATTACATCGAATAACGCTAACATCAGTTTTAGTAGTACAATCAATGGAGCTCAAGGTCTTACGATAGCGGCAGGAACAGGGACGGTTACGTTTGCAGCAGCAGTCGGAGCCACCACTGCACTTTCTAGTTTGTCAGTTACAAGTACGAATGTAACAGCAACAGCCATTAGAATCGATGGTGGTATCACAACAAGTGGCGCCATCACAATGACGGGGATTGTTTCGCTGACAAATACTACGACTTTGGATAGTACAAATAGTGGAGCCTCAGCTGGGGCAAATATCAGTTTTTCAAGTACGCTTAATGGAACAACGGCCGGAACGCAAGGGATAACCTTAACGGGAGGAACCGGAACGTTGACGTTTACGGGTGCTATTGGAGGGACAACAACACTTGCAAGTATAACAGCAACAAGTAGCACCATCACTCAAAGCTCCACTGCTATAACGACAGGAGCGATAAGTTATACAGGCTCTACTGCTATTAATGTTGCAGGGAATATTACGACAAACGGCGCTACCATTACACTCGCAGGCCCCACTGTTCTTACGGGGGCTCTTACATTTGATAGTACAAATGGAGGAGGTGCAGGTACTGGAGCTACAATCAGTTTTTCAAATACCCTTAACTGGACAGCGTCAAATACGCTAACATTTCTAGCAGGAACAGCTGGAAATGTGTCTTTTCTTGGAGCTGTTGGAGGAAACACAGCGTCTACAAATCTTATCTTTACAAGTGCAAATGTAATTCAAATTGGAGCAGACATCACTGTAACAGGAGCAAACCCGCTTATTTTTTTACAGCCTGTTCAGATATCAGGATCAAGTACGATTTCAAACAGCAACGCAGCAGGGGCTATTACCTTTAGTAGCACAGTGGATGGAGTTGGGTCTTTGAGTGTAGCAGGAGGATCTGGAGCGATTACGTTTTCAGGGGCTGTTGGAGCAACGACTGTTCTTTCGAGTTTGTCTGCTACAACGACAAGCGGAAGTTTAACGGCGATTACAATCGGTGGAAACGTTACGACAAATGGGGTCATTATAATGGCGGGCAGCCTTTCCCTTGCAAATACTTCTGTTTTTGATACGACCAGTTCTGGAGGGGGTATCGGAGCGAATATTAGTTTTTTGGGCGCTCTTAATGGAGCGAGCGCTGGAACTCAAGCTTTGACTGTGACAGGAGGGATCGGGACGCTGACATTTATAGGAGCTGTTGGTAGTACAACAACGCTTGCAAGTATTACAGCAACGAGCAGTACCATCGTACAAAACTCCACAGTTCAAACGAGTGGCGCTGTGAGTTATATGGGCTCTACAGCGATTAAAGTAGGTGGGAGTATTACGACAAGTGGAGGGGTCATTGCGATGACGGGGCCTATTACTTTGTTAAATACTTCTACTTTTGATACGACAAACAATGGAGGAGTACCTGCTGGAGCCACAATCAGTTTTTCTTCTACAATCGATGGAGCTCAAAGTCTGACGTTGGTAGCGGGGACAACTGTCATCACATTTCCAGCAGCTATTGGAGGAACAACACCTCTTTCGAATCTTGTTTTTGGGGGAGCCTCTTTAATTCAAATCGGAGCCAATATTACTGTCTCGGGTGCAAGTCTTCTTAACTTTTTACAGCCTGTGAGCCTAACAGCTGCAAGCACAATTAAATCTTCTGCTAACAACGGTAATATTACTTTTAGTAGTACTCTTAATGGAGCACAGGATCTTACCTTATCGGCAGGAACTGGGACTGTGACATTTTCTGGAGTTGTCGGAGGGACGGCGCCACCGACGAATATTACCTTTACAAGCGCCGGTTTAATTCAAATCGGAGCAAACATTAGAGTAACAGGTGGAAGTACTCTTAACTTTTCAGCTCCTGTGAATTTAACTTCCCTAGCTACCATTACATCGGTGGCAAGTACGGGTAACATTACCTTTAGTAGCACTCTTGATGGAGCGAGTGATCTCACTTTGACACCTGGTGCTTCTGGAACTGTGATATTTTCAGGAGTGGTAGGTGGATCAGCTCCTCCAACTAATCTGATCTTTAGCTCTGCAACTTCAACACAAATTGGTGCAAGCATTACAGTTTCAGGAGCAAATCCTCTCACATTTACAAATCCTGTTATCTTAACAGACAGCAATACTATCACATCTAATAATGCGAGTATTAGCTTTAACAGCACTCTCAATGGCGCTCATATACTCACGATAGCAGGAGGAGCTGGAACTCTGACATTTACTGGAATTGTGGGAGGGACGGCAGCTCTTACAAGTCTAACAGCAACAAGC
>CAIJXB010000066.1 GCA_903824495.1 uncultured Chlamydiae bacterium | reverse complement strand
TGGCATGTCAGGAATTGTCCTAGACTCCTCAATGAGGAAGATTCCATTTATCTTCCATGCCCTGTTAGCAAAACGCATTCTTTAACCACCTGTCAACATCAGATTCTTTGATTTGTTCGAATGCACTTTTTACAAGCACCTCGTTTGGTCGTTCGCCAACCCTACTTGCCATTGATAAAATTAACCTGCCCATTGGTTTAGGGCCTTTTTCGCTAACGCTTTTGTGCTTGCCGAATAAGGACTCCACGATTTCCGACGACCCGATGACCAGTTTCCCTTTTGGCACTCGACTCCCTTGCTCTTCAATAAAGTCAACCAAATCACAAGTAAATTCCTCAGCTTGTGGGCAAGTCTTTATTTCCATCAAATGATTCCCTAGATGCTCGTGGCCATCCTCCCAAATGCCATTTTTGCGGACAAAATCTCTAGTTGTCCTCCCTATATCAACTAGTTGTCCCCAACATTCTAATGAAATCTCATACTCTTTCAACCACTTGAGTTTCTTTTGCTCTTTTGAAGACAGTTCTCCCCAATGGAGTAGTTGATCTCTGCTCCAATCCACAAGCACGTCGATATTGTGGTAGCGAGCCTTTGATCGCTGATTTGGCGGGGCGATATTGGAATGCTCCGTCAGTTGTACTTGTTTTTTGAAGTCAGCGCATTTTTTTGTAAAACTGCCCCACAATTCATCGTCCCTAAGTTGGCGTTCATACAAACAGGCAATCTTATGTGGCACATCGTAAATGTCAATGACGCTGGGGTGAGCTTCGCAGAAAAGCCTTCCGCCACACCGAAGATCTGATCCATGATCCTTTACAAGAGCAAGTGGAGGAATCCCATGGTTTGCTTCTAATATCGTAGAGAGTTCTGCCTGTACTAAGCCTCCATTGCTGGTCTTCATAGGAACGATGCCAAGCGGTTCGACGTCTTCCAAGCTGATAGTCAAATCGCCTTTTTTTAAAAGGCGGCTCATACGAACGCCTAAAACTACAAGACATTTATGCACTCCCTTGCTGACAACATGGTCTGCGATCCATATCCAATCGTCTGCCATTTCTTTAGGGCGTGTGAGCTTGTACAAGCCAAACTTTAACTCCCATTGAATGCATGTTTCTACAGCGGGTGCTCGATCGAGTTTATTTTGTTCGTGGAAAAACTCCATTGCATGAGCTGTTCCAGAAAAGCTTAAACACGCTGTATGCAAGAGAGATAGAACCGTCGTGATGAAGCTGTTCCAATATGTGTGATGAAAAGGCTTGCCGGTGAAGGGGGCTATTTCTTTTTTTTTAGGTCTTCTGCTTGCCGAGTGGCTTTTTCCAACCGAATTTTAAGTTCTGCGATCTCAAAATCTTTTTGATTCAGTTCTTCTCGAGCTTTATCATGAGCAGCTTTTTCTTTCAACAGCTCTTCCTGAAGCACATCGCGCCCATTTCTTGCTCGTTTAACGGCTAAATTTTTCTTTTTAAGATCGGTCTTTGTCTCTTTGGTTTTTTCTTTCCAAGAATCTCGACTTTTTGTCAGCCACTTTAGAGTTTTATCGGGTCTTAGAGGCAGGATGTTGTCTAATGCTTGCGAATCGATGTTCATATGTGCTCCCCAATTGTGAAATAAGGGAAAAAGTATAAACGAAGGCGCTGTGTATGGAAAGTGGAATCTTTACTTGGTGCTAAAATTGCCCAAAATTAGGCAATTCCTGACATGCCAG
>CAIJXB010000065.1 GCA_903824495.1 uncultured Chlamydiae bacterium | reverse complement strand
TTATATGGGTGCACAAATTCCAAGTAATAAAGAAGTGTCTATCGTTACTTTGTCTGAAAATCCTATTTTTGATTCTAATCAAAACGGGTCTAATACGGAGAAAAAAACTAAAGCTGTAGCTCTTCGCTCCGTATCTTTTAGCGAGCCGTTAGTTGAAAGTATGATAGATAGTTGGTATTTTATAGCTACATCTAGAACTGAAGGCGTAGAGACCGATCCTTCATTTTATTATATAAAAAAGAATGTAAAAGAGACCTATCCAAAAAAACTTATTACGCATTCAAAAAAGGTTATTGAGCGTTCAGAATTGTGGACTAGCCGCAAGCGAGAAGAGGTTGCTCGTATAAAAGAAACTGTAGAAAGGGTTGTAGAAGATCTTATAGCAGCTGTTGTCCAAAAGCAGCCCACACCTGCTGATATTATAGAAGCAGTGAGAGCAGGGCAATTAAAGGTTGTTAAGAAGTTGTTGCAAAGCGCCCCGAGAGATCTTATACCTTTGGCAATTGCAGCAGCAAAAGAGGAGGGAGATCCTCAAGGGATAGCGGCTATGTTATCTCAAGGTTCGAAATTTTCGATAGTGGATCTTTCTTTGGCTATGCGATGGGCCAAAGACCATGGGCATGAGTCTCTTTACATGAGATTATTGATGATGGACGCTTGAGGCTAGTTTTTTAGAAATTGGCCTTCAAAACAACGAGCAGGTCTTTGAGAAAAGAGGCGCTTTCTTTGCTTTGCATGGTTAAAATAGACTTTCTTTGTTCTTCCAGCTTCGGCGTTGACTTACAAATAAACCCAATCAACTGCTTGATCTTGTTCACCCTTGTCTTTTCAGGAATCACATCTGGAATGCTTTTTAGATAATAGTTCAAATACTCTTCAAGAGATTCCCAAGTAGGTACATATTCCTTCTTTGCAAAATGGCACTTGATCTGGTGGAAAATAAACGGATTGATGACGGCGCCTCTACCGATCATGAGAGCGTCACATTTTGTATAAGAAAGAACGTGAAGAGCGTTTTCTACATTCAAAATGTCACCATTACCAACAACCGGAATTTTTACGAACTCTTTAGCTAGAGCTATCAAATCCCAACGAGCAGGAGGCGTGTATCCTTCGATCTTCGTTCTTGGATGAAGCGTAATAAACTCTGCGCCACTTTCTTCCGCAGCTTTTAAATTCTCTTGAAAGAGGGATGTATCTTCATATCCTGATCGCATTTTGATTGTCATAGGAATAGAAATAGCACCTCTTACGGCCTTTCCAACCTCATAGAGGTAGTTTGGGTCTTTTAAAAGGCTAGAGCCTGCTCCTCTGCCTGTAACGGTGTTTGAAGGGCATCCGCAGTTGATGTCGATGCGAGGAGCGCCTCTTCTTACAAGCTCTGCTGCCATTTCTGCCATAAGAGCCGGATCAGATCCCATGATCTGGGCGGCGAGAGGCAGTGGATCTAATTCTTTTGAGTCATAGACTTTGGCAAGGCTCACTACATGGGCATTGCAAGGGACACTAATGAATTCAGTCACAGCTTCATCCATGCCGCCGACAAAAGCCATTGATTTACGGAAGGTTTTGTCTCCAACGCCTTCCATAGGGGCGAGGAAAAGATAAGGACAGCCATTTGGGTCCTTAGGCAGAAGCGGCATGTGACAAATTTCCTTTTTTAAAAGTAGAAAGAATCGATACAGTATAACATGACAGAGGGTATTTATCTATGCATAAGCTGATTCTTCTTTTAGGCTGTCTTTTTCTTTTTGGGTGTCAACCAACTTCTTTAGAAGATTTTAGTTGGGAAGGCAGAGCTCTTGTTCGTGTTCTTCTCAGGGATTTGAGGAAGATTGAGACAAGAGAAGACCTTTTTTTATTAGAGCCCGTACTCAAAAAAGATTTTGAAAAGATTGTGGAGCTCATCATTCAGGCAAGGAGTTTTCAGCAGAAAAATCCGGAGATTGAAATTTCTTTTCAAAATATAAATCCTACATTGAACCTTTCTGTGAAAGAAGAGCTCAAGAGGATTTATGAGATGGAAGGGGGGAGGGAGTGCATAGAAAGATCTCAAAGAGAAGCTATGTTAAAGCTCGATGCTAAAGAAAAGCTCTTCCAAAAGCAGCAATCAGCGGTTCGCTTGAAATAAGCTGCTAAAATGTTCTTTTCTATTTTCAAAAGTCTTAAGGTCTGTTAGCTCTTGAACGCAAACAGGCACTACTGTGATGTATCCTTGACGCAAGAGGTGAACATCGCTTTCTTCGTGCTGCTCTTCATCTTCTGACCAGATTCCACCCATCCAATAGTAAGAAAGGCCGTCAGGATGTCTGCCTTGAGAAGGATTGCCTTGATAATAGCCAAGACCTTGCCGCGCAAATCGATACCCTTTGTGCTCTGATTTGTAGCTCGAGGGGAAGTTTACATTGAAAAACGTTCCTTGGGAAAGGGGATGCTCTAAGACGTAGTTGACCAAAGAAATGATGTCAGATTCAAAGTGCTCATAGTTTGGAGCGTCAAAATCTTCGCAGGAAAAAGCGATCCCAGGGATCCCTTTCATGCTTCCGTCGATGACGCCACCGATAGTTCCACTGTACAAAATATTGCGGCCGGAGTTAGAGCCTCGATTGATCCCTGATACAATTAAATCAGGTCGTTTTTCTAAAACGACATGGGTTGCCATGCGTACGCAGTCTGCAGGTGTGCCTGTAACTTTCCAAGCGGGGGTGTTTTCATCCCACTTTACAGGAGTTACGTGAATAGGGTCTCTCAGTGTCACAGAAAGACCAACACCTGATTTTTCAGAAGCAGGAGCTACGATGTAAAGATCGCAGTGGTCTTTCAAAGCATTCCATAAATGTTTGATTCCAGGAGCGTAGATTCCGTCATCGTTAGTCAGCAGGATCGTTGGTCGTTTGTTCATTAGTGATTTTCCTCGGTATAGACGGTTTTAGATTGTGTAAGGTAGGAAACAATCAAGATCGATACAAAGCTCAAAGTAAAGGCAGGGATCATCCCTGGAACATCAGCATCAAGCATTGTGAAGTAAGGGCGCAGTGCTGAAGCTCCTCCTCCGATTAAAATCCCAGCCCAGGCTCCATACTTATTTATCTTCTTAGAGTAAAGGGTCAAAAGAAGCAGAGGACCAAAAGAGGCTCCAAGACCTGTCCACGCATAGAGAACAAGAGTGTAAATAGAAGCTGGCTTTACATACGAAATACAAAATGCAACAACGGCAACTAAGATAACTCCAGCTCTTGATACAATCAGCAGCTCTCTAGAAGAAGCGTTTCTACGAAACAGCTTTTTATAAAAGTCTTCTGTGAGGTTAGATGAGAGTACGAGTACCTGAGAGCTCATTGCGTTGATTGTTGCAGCTAAGATAGCGCAGAGAATGAATCCAATGAGAAATGGATGGAAGGTTTTTTTCACCATTTCAATGAATACAAGCTCTGGTTGAGCAAGCCCCTGAGTAAAATATCCAATTCCAACAAGTCCGACAAGTGTTGCAGCAGCAAGAGAAACGCACATCCAAGACATGCCGATCCATTTGGATTTAGGGATCTCATGAACGTTTTTAATACCCATGAACTTTGTGATGATATGAGGCTGTCCAAAATAGCCAAGACCCCAACCAGCGAATAAGAAAAAGATTTCCCTAAAGGTGTGCTTTGAAAAGTCGGGAAAAAGACTGGTTGTGAGTTTTTTCTGAGTTAAAGTCTGAAAAATCCCATCCATGCCTCCAACTTGAGACAAAAGATACAAAGGAACAAAGACGATGACGAGCAAAAGGAATATCCCCTGAAATAAATCGATCCAAGCAAGAGTGTGATATCCTCCCATGAACACATAAGGAATCACGATGATGACTCCGATCAAAATTCCGATGTCGTAGTTTATGGCAAAGAGAGTTTCAAGAAGTATGCCAAGTCCTACAAGTCCTGCAGAGATGTAGATCGTATAGAACAAAAGAGACATTAGAGCGGTAAATATGCGGATCATGCCAGATGTATCGGCAAGGCGGCTTTCAAAATAAGAAGAAAACGTAAGGCTGTTGTATTGCTCTGTAGCAACCCGGATTTTTGGAGCTATGAGCTGCCAGTTTAAGAACATGAATGCGATAAGACCAAGAGCTGCCCAAGATTGAAAAATCCCACCTGCGAAGACAACAGCAGGGTATCCCATGAAAAGCCAGCTGCTCATGTCACTTGCGTGAGCCGCAAGTGCAGTAAGCCAGTAGTTCAAAGATCTTCCGCCGATGATAAAATCAGCTGCAGAGATGTGTCTGCGGTAAGACAAAACCCCTATGGCAAGAAGAACGGCAAAATAGATGACAACGGCAGAAAGTTCGTATGCAAACATAATTTTTATAAACGGGGGTTAGTATTTAATAATGCTATCTTAGTCTATCAAGCCAAAAAATTGTTTTTAATCCAATCATTTCTTTTTCAAGGCTTTGTCAGAGGCGTATGTAAAACTTGCCTGAGATAAGTTTTCTCTCAAATTTGGAAAGGTTTCTTCAATCAAAGAAAGAAGCTGCTCTGTTTGCTTTCTCATGGAGTTTTGCCCAACAGGACACTGGCATGTCACCCTGGCAAATCCATACATTTTAGCAAACTCTTTGATCTCATCTTCTGATACATAAATTAAAGGACGAATGATGGTCACTCCATAGTCATGCATAGGAACTTTGGGTAAATTGGCAGCAAACTCTGCCTTATGGAAAAGGTTCATAAGAAGCGTTTGGATGCTATCATCGCGGTGGTGACCAAAAGCAATCGTTGTGATCCCGACTTCTTTAGCGGCATTAAAAATAAGAGTTCTACGAAGCCTTGAGCAGCTATAGCAGGCCAGATCTTCCCTTTTTTGGCTCGTTTCGCAGATGGTAAGTGGAACTTCCAATTCATCACAAATCTGTTTTAAAAAGGAGCCGGTAACCGAAGATCCACAGGAAAACTCGCCACTTACGTGGAAGGCATGTAGGGAAAAGGGCTGAAAGCCCCTTCCTGAAATGGCCTTCAAAAGATACAAAAGAGAGAGGCTATCTTTGCCCCCACTTAGGGCGATCCCGACCTTATCAACCCCTTCCACCAGCCCAAATTCATAGAGGGCTTTTCTGCAAAGGCTCTCTAGTCTTTTACCAAGACCAGTCCAAGGAGGGGAGGCGATAGGAAGTGTAAGTTTTATTTTTTCAAGATTCATAAATCAAAATAGGTTATAATGAGGGGCGATTATACGCGTTTCAAGAGAATTTGCCAAAGTTAAAAGGAGCCCATGTCAAAACCAAATAGAAACGACCCTTGCCCTTGTGGCTCTGGAAAGAAATTTAAAAAATGTTGTGAATCCAAGGGTAAGCTTCAAAACATCGAAGTTCAGACTTCTCGTAACCCTCTGCAGGAAAAGACCCTCTCTCTTTTTAAAAAACGCACAGCAACTGAAGAAAAAAACTAAAAAATCTTGTAGGAAAAAAAAGCATTTGCTATAACTTTCACTTTCTTTGCTGGTGTAGCTCAATTGGTAGAGCACCCGACTTGTAATCGGACGGTTGAGGGTTCAATTCCTTTCGCCAGCAATCTTTGTGGGGGTGTCGCATAGCGGCAATTGCAAGGGACTGTAAATCCCTCACCTTCGGGTTTCGTGTGTTCGAGTCACACCGCCCCCATATTTTCTAAATAAAATCCCTCAAAATCAAGATTCATATGAACATTTCGAGCTGTTGTTTAATAGCGATGACCTCTTGTTATTCCGATAGAAATGGAGCATTCAAGCCTGATTTAGAAAGAGCCTTATCTGAAGCCGATCGTGAAATTCCTCCTAGTGATTCTTAGACTATATGTGTACAGGGGTGTATTTGGGAGTTCTCATGACTACAGCCTCAGCTTTTGTTGGCCAATCTATTGCTCCTCATCCAGATATGACATCAAGATTTGTGAAACTCGCATGTGTTATGATTCCGAATTGTGCCCTTGCTTGCCTTTGTAATCCTGAAGTTTTAGATGATAGAATTGCTGCCGAAAGTCCCGGCTTTCTCAGACAGTGGCACGTAGTTGCAAAGACACTCGAAAAGTATGATGAAATAGTCGTAAAGAAGCCTTAATAATCGATTTTTAAGAAGAACTATGATCTTACTAGAAGAGCGGCAGGCTAATATTTATCAACTCTGTGACTTCTATTTCCATATCATGATTGAACCTGTCATAGGCATCTTCTTGTGGCAGGCTACGGAATAACTCTGCTGCAAGCTGAATCGTTTTAAAACAGAAATTGGCCCCTGTTCCTTGATAAAAACTTGCACTACTTGCTGCATCTCCTAAAAGAATCACACTTTTGGCAGAATCTGAAAAGGTAGCCGCGCGCTGTAAATGAACGGGAACGTTTTCTATATGGAAAAGGCCTTCCTTTTCCATTTTCATCGCTTCTTCTTGCCAGCCAGCTTCTGAAACAAACTGGATCATTTCGCTTTGATTTATGGTTTTGAGAGACCTGCCAGGCTGATTCTGGATAAAAAAAAGCGTAGAGGAAGGGATGGTGACTTTTTTTACAAAAACCTCGGGATGAGGTTTGATTTCGACAGTGATTTCTTTTTCCGGATTGATAGCAGGAATTACAGATAATCCTCCTAACGATTCGCCTAAAGAATGAAAATCAATTCCAAGTTTTTTTCGAACCTGGCTATGAGCTCCATCAGCTCCTACTAAAAGATCGTAGGGAAGAAGTTTATTGCCATCTGTTGTTTGAATGATTGCTTTATGAGATCCCTCTACAAAATCTATGAATTCACCCTCGATTCTTTGTATGCCGATCTCATTTGCTTGACGTGCGAGACTAGCTTCTAAATCTTTGATAAGGACAAAGCCTCTGCTTGCACCTTTAAATTCTAGGTCTTTCATGAGAAAGATGGGAGCATTCCACTTTTCAAATAACCCCAAAGCAAGTGGATGCAAAAACAAAGCATTTTGCCTTGTATACGTAGCGCGCTTTTCCACTAAAGTTACATCTGCGCCTGCCTTTCGCGCCTCAATGGCAGCTCCAAGGCCAGTTGGTCCTCCTCCGATTATAAGAACGGAGGAGGGGCTCGCCATTAAATTTAGAGTCCCTAATAAGAAAAATAAACTGAGTGTCAGGTGAGATGTATTCTTCATAGGAATTCCTTATAAATTTTTTTGAAAGAATTTAGCTGAAAAGGAGAAATAGCTCTACTTGAAAGTTTTAACTGCCTTTAGAATCTCCTCCACCCATCAGTTTGCCTGTCCCGACTAGATGATGGGTGGGAGGGTTTTCAGATTGCTTATTCACTTGAGTAGCTAAGACTAGACTAAAACAAGACCGGATCAGCATGATATCTTTCATTTTTTTATCTAAAGATCTTCTATGAATTATGCTCTAACATCCACATTCGACACCCCCTATCTAACCACACAAAAAATGATTTGATATATGCGAGATCTTCCTGAAATGTCTGAAGAACCAATCAGGATCTTAACAATTGCACAAAAAAATCTTCCTGGTCAAACAGTGCATACAGAATTTTCAAAAGAGAGAATCTTGCAAAATTTTTAGATGCCAATCAATTAGAAGCGGCATTGATTTCTGAAAAATGATGAAAAATATACTCTGATGTAGGCCTGCTAGGCGTTTTAAAAGACACTGAAAAGGGCAAGAGTCTTGATTAGTGAGATGGCAGTTTTTGAGTGGGCTAACATGTCCGAAGAACAGAGGATTAAAGTTAGCTCACAAGCGATGGCATTTCAGCAAAATTTAGGCGACGATAATCGATTTTTGCTGAAATGCCATGCTTAATTAATTAGGAAGTCGGGTGTTTTGCAGCTAACATGTACGCATACTGTAGATCAGTAGCTACCATTTCCGCGAATTGTCTGAGCTCGAAAGGACAATTTGCTTTATCGGCTTCGAGAAAAAGCGGCTTTAAGTTTTTTTCTATTTTGAGGAAGGCTTCCCTGATTTCTTCCTGTGTAGCAGTTTCCTTCACACCCAAAATTGCATATTTGTTTTGATTTAGTTTCAGGAATGTTGCTCTGGCATCCTCTGTGTACATATGTCTATCTAGATTTGCTAGATCAAAAATTCTAAATGCTTCCTCTAGAACTGGACGTTGTACGTATTTCTCAAAATCACAGTCTAGTAGATAATGGAGCATACGGTCAAATCTGTCACAGACGGCAACGATGCCAGTGGCGATAGCAAACCGTTCAAGGCATGAAAAGAAGGAGGCAGCTCTAACGCTTATGGCTTGGAAAATTACAGTGGCTATTTTTGTGGCTTTTGCAGTTGTCGAAGATTGTTCACTTGCTGGATTGGGTGCAAGCGTGTGTTGAGTTATTATTGCGTTATTAATATGTGATGTTTTCATAATTAAACCGTATTTTTTATGTGTTATATAAATAATTATATACAATACAATATTAAAAATCAATTATTTGCTTTTATTTTGTAAATTGTTTATTTTAAGTGGGTTGAGACTGGCAGTTTAAACGTGCATCTATAACCTATTTATAATAAAGATGATATGGAAATTAAAAAGGGCTATTATGGATGAGATCACTTTGTGTAATTACCGGTTTTTGGGTGTTTGAGAGGAAAATCAGATCGGAGAAGCCTTTGAGTGTTTTTCAGTAGGTCATTCGAGCCTTCTTACTGCACTTTCAGGAAATCGGATGGAATAGTAGGTTGAGTGAAAATTACACAAATTTTACGCGCTGGGCCAACTCAGGTTAGACTAAATTCAAGGACTAATTTGCAGGGCTATGCCCATGTCATAGCCTGTAGTAGTTCCATCTCCGGGGAATACATAAAGGATATCTCCCTGAGCTGAGTTTTCCTGTGCTTGCGTAAGAGAATGGTAGGGATCTTGAAATGTGCCTGAAGAGTGGCTATCGTTACTAATAAAGATGAAGGTAAGATTTTCAGCGGTACTGAGAACTTTTTGTTTGCCGATGGGGATGATCTCATGTCTATCGACTTTTTGATGAGCACGTACTTGGAGTATCTCGGCTAGATCGCAGTTTTGAGCAGCTTTTTTAGAAGAAATTTTTTTCTTTCCTCCAAAAGCAATGTTGATGCTCGCCTGAGCTTGTCCGGTCCATTTAAAGAAATGGTCATACGAAGTATGTGCTTCAAGAGTAAAATAGCGATCGAAAAGATCCACTCCGGCTCTTAATTCTCCACCCCATGTGGCCTTTCCATCTCCATAGAGATAATAGGGGCCTGCGGCAAAGGTAAGAGGCGCTTTTTTAAAGTGATCGAGATGATAGCCCGTTTCTGCATTGAATCCCTTCATTGCAAATTGCCTAAGGCGACTTATTATCATCGAATTGCCGCTAAAAGAATTAAAGGCTGCACTATAGTAAGAGCTTTGTTTGCTGCCGATGGGAAGATAGCCATTCAGATGAAAGTCCCATACTTTTCCAAGACTTTCAAGTCCTGCAGATACTTGGTTGTAATGCTGACGATTGGTGTTGCGGTAATCGTAATAAAGGTTTCTAGCTGAAAAGGAGAAATAGCTCTACTTGAAAGTTTTGACTGCCTTTAGAATCTTCTCCACCCATCAGTTTGTCTGTACCGACTAGATGATGGGTGGGAGGGTTTTCAGATTGCTTATTCACTTGAGCAGCTAAGACTAGACTAAAACAGACCGGATCAGCATGATATCTTTCATTTTTTTATCTAAGGATCTTCTATGAATTATACTCTAACACCCACATTCGACACCTCCTATCTAACCACACAAAAAATGATTTCATATATGCGAGATCTTCCTGAAATGTCTGAAGAACCAATCAGGATCTTAACAATTGCACAAAAAAATCTTCCTGTTCAAACAGTGCATACAGAATTTTCAAAAGAGAGAATCTTGCAAAAAATCACTAAGTACACAGAAAGCTCTGAAAAATTCTATAACTTGGAAGAGAGTCGAGCGAAAGACCAATGCAAAGCGGTGAGTCGAGGAGTTCTCAACGCCAGTTGCCTGGCCGGAACAGGACTTTCAATAGGTCTGATCCCAAACTTAGGTGGCGCAATTGCTTCAGCTGTTTTTTTTGGGGCCGGATACCTAGTAACAGGAGGCATTAACTATAGCCTTGAAAACCCGGAAAGGGAGCTGTCCGAAGATGGAATGGAAATTTGTGCGGGGTTTGTCTGTGGTCCTTGCTTCGCGGCTAATGAGGCTATTAATCAGGTTCCAGAAAGAATTTTAACTGCGCGAGAAGCTATGGCTTTGAATCAAAGTAATGTTGAATTAGATTTTAAAGGGCTTGTAGCTCTTGCTCAGTCAGAAAATAGCGGTCCTCTACGGGAGTCTTTGAACAGCAAAATGAATGTATTGAGAGCAAAGATCGATACCTTTACTAAATCAGAGCTCGCATTAGATCCGAGCAGGTTCGATACGAGTCAAACTACAAGCGCTCTTTTAAAGGAAGCCAGTTCTAAAGCAGAGCAAACTCGGCAACAATTTGAACTGAATCTTAGAGCTCATGAGACGGCTTTAACAGAGCTTAATGATTTAATTCAGCATATCCAGCAAAGAATTCTAACGAGTGCGTTAGCAGAAGCGATAGTGGTGAATATTGATCCTACGCAGAAAACAAGCGATGAGGAAGTACCGGTAGCGATTGCTAAACCGGTAGCGATTACTAAACCGGTAGAGAGGTAATAGATAACTCTCTTTTAGAAGCGGAAGGAGAATGTTCAATCAAAGATGGGGCACTATAAAGCGTCGATGCAGAAAGGATTAAAAGAAGCCATGGAGCATGGTTGCGCATAAAAGATGTCCTCACCGTTAAAAACCTCCTTATATAAAAAAACGGAATTGTTAATACATTGTTTTTTAGATGAGATCGCAGAGAAATTCTCAATTCGAGAGAGACAAAGACTTTAACTTGTGAATAAAAAACACAACCTATTATGACATTGAAGAGAATAGCTCTAAGATAGGATGAGTTTTTTATGGCCAAAAAAAAGACAAAGACGTTTAAAGGTAAATCCCCAGGCGCACAAGCGGGAGAATTCATCCGAGAAGTCATTAATGATGTTCGCAGCGGTAAACATGGAGCGAGATCTGCAAAGCAGATCATCGCAATTGGATTATCTAAAGCAAGACGCTCTGGAGTTCCATTAAAGCCTCCCGCAAAAGGGAGCGTCTCTGAAAAAACATGGAAGAGCGCGCATGCTGCCTACAAAAAGGGACAAAGAGGGGAGCCTGTATCGAAAAAACGTTCTACAGCTTCCAAAAAAGCTCTAAAAAAAGAATCTTCCTCAGCGGCCTCTTATTCTTCCCTATCCCGTCAAGCTCTCGAGGTTGCCAAAAAAAGATCTTCTGCTGAAAAATCAAAATCGGCAAAAAAAGCTGCTAAAACGCGAGCCCTAAATAAAAAAAAGAGGCAGGGATGATCCGCAAGCTTAAGACGGGACAGTATCGCATCTATTCCAGATCGATCAATCCAAAAACTGGAAAACGTAGAAATCTTGGAACATTTGGGACTCGAGAAGAGGCTCTTAAACATGAAAGAGAGATTCAGTATTTCAAGAAACATCAGTGAGTTTCAGATGAAAGTTTACCAGTGATGATCTATATTGTATGAATTATTGGGGGCAATGCTGCCTCCTCCTAGGTGCCTTGTTGGAAAAGGCTGAAAACAAGGAGCTAGTAAGTCTTTTCCATAAGCGCAACGTTCGAAGGTAGCATATAATTTTCTTCCATTATCAGGGAGAATCAGTCCGTATAAAGCTGACAATTCTAAACCTATATAAATGATTGGCGAGAAAGCTACACGTAACAAATCCTTGCCAAAGGACCAACTTTTTTCACTGAGTGAATAGTGGGCTGATGAAGAGTGCCAAAAGTGTGCAAAAGAAATAAGTTTAGCAATTCGATTTGCCAAGTTAAGCACAAGACCGATTGCATGGATGATCGGCGTAGCTGCAACTAGTGCTAAACATTTTAATCGCACGATATTTCGATCCTCTTGATGATATTGATCGTTGTTACTTAAATCAACACCGTTTGCAAATCTTGTATAGGGGAGAAAGTGGGAAAAAGAGATTGGGTGATTATTACGCTCATCACAGTTATTCTTGAGTACCTCACAAAACCGATCTCTTATACCTTGAGCTGCTATCGGTAAGAATCCCGTAAAAATAAAATCAATCGTTAACATTTTTTTCCTTTTTAATAAGGAAAATTTACCACAGTTGATGTTATTTAAGAAGTTTATTTTTTTTTAAAGATCTGGATCAAAAGTAAGACGACAAGCTAATATTTTAGGCCTTAGAGTTTCAATGCCTTAAAAGGAAGTCGTATGGTGCCGATCAGAAATGCTATTCTTGAAAGAATCCTGTCTGAATCTTCTTCTTGCCTCCCTTCTACTTCCCTGATTACAGTAAAACTGACCAACGGCTCTTTAGGAAATACAGTCTGTAGTTTTAGCTCTTCCGAAGAGGCTGAAAAAGCTCTTCTTTCCAAGGAAAAAGCAAGCTCGAAGATAACAAAACTGGCGATTGTTCACCATTGGGGAGAGATTGGTGAAAATGATACTGAGATCTATTCTTGGTCGAACCAAGATAAAAGTTTGGGAAACCATGAATGGAAACTGTACTCATCAGGCTATTTGACGGAGCACTACTATTACGCTTATGAAGTTGATGATCATCCTATTAAGTTTGGAAAAGATCCTTTGACACCTCGTTTAGCTGTGTCGATTATACAAGAGGCAGAAGTTGGTCCTATTGAAAATCTATTTGAATGTGCTGTTAGAAAAACAGATAGCATTATGAAGCAGCGTCAAAAACGGTGGCTGTAAGAGATTTTAAGTTCTAAATTATTAATAAAAAATATTTTACATAAACGCATAAATTTTCTGCTGAAACCTAAAATGGGTTGGTTTGTAAGCTCGTTTAGTATATATTCGCCTCTGTTTTTAAAGGTTTTTTAATCTAAAGGGTGTTTTTGTTGTGATTTCGGAAAATCCTAATTCTATAGATGTGAATAGTGGCTTATTTTCTTTAGGGAGCAAGGGCTTTAGTTCTAGCTGCTCTTCAAAAGCTGATAGAGTCGCGGCTGAGAGTTTTAGGGAAAAGAGGGATTCTCAAAAAACAGCCCTGGAGACGGCTCAATATATGGGTGGGCTCACTTTAAACCCATCCGAAAATGATTTAGCACTTCGAGAGCTTGCTCAAGAGTTTATTGCATTCGAGAGTTTTGATGCGGCAGAAGAAGAGTCCTCTAAAATTTCAGATGTGTCTACAAAAGAGTCAGTGTTTGTGGAACTTGCTGGGGCATTATTCAAGAATGGGGAATTTCAAAGAGCGGAGGCTGTAGCTCGTAGAATTTCAACTCCACAGATGTGGGATAGGGTCTTGTCTATATTCCTAGAGTTTAAACCCTCAATATTGCCGGAAAAACCAGTGAAGACAGAGTCTTATCCCATACTTCGTCAATTAGAAGGTCCACCAGCACTCGCGGGAGAGCGTGGGAGCTTTGGCTGTATTGAAATTCTGACAGACCATCGTGTCCAACCACGAGATCTAAACTCTCTTTAGTATTTTGTATTTTACTTTGGTTTTTTTTGTATAAATAAAATAAAATGTCTTCGATTTTAAAATTTCGGAGACTATTTATGAAAAAACACAAATATCTATTAGCGTCACTTTTTATTCCTTTGCTGACTCTTTCATCGTGCGCTAACTATAGAGCCTCATCATTGAGCTCCCTTTCTTCAGAACCGATGTTATATAACACAGCAGATGAACAAGAAGTTGTGGTTTTAGCTAAGGCATACAATAAGGCCGATTGCAAAAGGTATTTGGATCGAAATGTGATTTCCAAGGGATATCAGCCGGTTCAGATCTTCATTCAAAATAATTCAGATAAAAACTACCACTTTTCACCTGATAGAATAAGCATGCCTTATGCAACTTCGGATGAAGTTGCTGAAAAGGTCCATACATCAACGGTTGCAAGGGTGACAGCTTATGGCGTCGCTTCTTTCTTTGTGTTTCCTTTAATCATACCGGCCATTGTCGATGGTCTAAAATCCAGTGAAGCTAACGCTTCTTTAGATAATGATTTTGCAGCCAAGACAGCAAGAGATCAGGTTATTTATAAGCATTCTCATTTCAACAAGTTGATCTTTGTCCCAGTGAGTAGCTATCAGCCTTACTTCAATATCACCTTGGTTGATGATGCAAGCCAAGTGAAAACGCTTCAAGTAAAGGCTAGTTAAATAGTATTTCTCCCTTGATTCATATTCTAATTTTTTCTATCACTATCAAGTAGGAAAAACAGGGGAGAGGGAGAATTTTATGTCTAGAAAGTTGTTTTTATTGGCAGCTACATGTTGCTTAAGTGTGAGCGCTGTGTCACAAGCTGCCATTACGTCCCTTTCACCGGGAGCTCCAGTTAAGATTACAAGTTCCGGTGATATTGATTCCGCAGTGGTCGTAAGCGGAACTTCTAATGGCTATATGGCAACTTGTAATTCTTCCAATACTTCTCTCACATCAATTTTTTCGAGTAATGGCACAACTTGGAATGCTCCTAACGTTGTCAATTTAAACTCATACACGGGTATGTGGGTCAGTGGCACAAACGCTGGTTTTATGGTAACATTCATAGAGCCTATTCCCGGATACATCACAGCAGCTCCTTTCTCTATTTTCAATAGCGCCCCTGCTACTTCAGCGTGGGATGCAGAAAATTTAATAGTCAGCAGCAGTAACATAGCAACGCCCGTACTTGTTTGGGGAACTACTGCTGGTTTTATGGCTACTTTTCATGATACAACAGATGATAATCCCTATTCGGCGCTTTCTAGTGATAGTGGTAACACCTGGAGTACTCCTCAAATAATAGACAATGCAGGGACTCTTAACTCCGCAGTAGGTGTTGTAGGAGATGGAAATAACTTTATGGCTACATGGAAAGATTCAGTTGGGGCTGCCTATTCCAGTTATTCTACGAATAATGGCACCTCTTGGAGCGCACGTTCATTGATCACAAATGCTGAACCTGTAGTGTCGGATGTATTTGTAGGAGAGAACCTTGATGGTTTTATGGCAGTTTGGCTCAATGACGTCTGCCAGGTTATGACTAGTTTTTCTAGTGATAACGGCTCTAGCTGGAGCAGTCCTGTGGAGATTGTATCCTTTGGAGCTGACCAGACAGATGTTTATGTCTGTGGCACCGCATCTGGATTTATCGTGGCTTGGATAGGGCAAGACAACAATGCTTATGCAAGTCTTTCTAGTGATAACGGAGCTAGTTGGAGTACCCCTGTTGCTATCACAAGCAATGGAGACATTGCGCTCCCTCTTTATTTGGACTCAAGCAGACCTTTTATTAGCGTAACTGCAGTAGGCGATAATTATATGTTTGGATGGCGAGAGGGTGATGACAATGCCTACGTAAGCTTTTCAGGTAGCGCTATTGAATCTCCTTCACAAATTTCAGGCTATCGCAAGAAAAACAATTTTGGCTCGCAATATGAACTATTCAACCATATAGCGTGGAGCGCAAGTTCCTCTACAGGACTCACCGGCTATTACGTCTATAGAAACGGAGTTAAAATTGCGACTTTAAGCTCCTCTACTTTAGTTTATGATGATCATAACCAAAGAAAGGGAAGCTCAACGCTTTATTCAGTTACAGCTTTTGATGCGAACGGAAGCGAAAGTACAGCGCTGAGCATCACCATTAATTAAAAGGGCTTTCTACTGATTTTTTCGTGTCTTAGGGTAGATCGACATGATTTTTTTCTTTAGCTCCTGCAATTCTTTTTGATTGCAGGGGGTAATTGAAAGAAAGAGGCGGTTTTCGTGGATGGGAGGTTCTGAATGAAGAGCTGAGTCTGTCATTCTTCCTGCGAGTAAAAATGAGCCTTCTCCTTGCTGAGGAGAGATGGTCAATTCTTTTTGGCAGAATTTTTGCATATACTTCCGATCTAACATATGAGACCAAGCTTCTCTTCGTAGCTCTTTAGGTATATAGTAGAAAAGAGTCGGAGCTCCCATCAAAGTTGTAGCGAATTTGTACATCATGTAAGAAGAATTTTTGGGACGAGAAAAATAAGATCCATCGATATGCCATCTTGGGATATCAAAGGCAGTTATTGGGCTCGAAGCTCTTAAGTGGAACCAGGCTGTTTCTCTTCCAGAAGCTTTCATGACTTCGTTTGTTATTGCAGTGATCCGAGAAGCAACCCTTTTGACGAGATCTTCACTATTATCTCCAATTTCATGCAAGAAATGAATGGTTCCATTTTCTACTTGATCAAGATCTCCAAATTGCTGATAAAAGTGCTCTCCTTGCAAAAAACGATCTCCTTGGATGTCAATGGAGTTAAAATCTGCAAGGTCACTTGATGTAACGCCAATATCCACAAAACAAAACCCATACGGGTTTTGTTTTAATTCGTTTAAGGCATCTTGTATTGTTAGAGCGCTAAGAGAGCTGAAAAGTACGAGTGTTAATAGACCCCATTTTTTAGACATAGAAAACTAAGCTCCTTAGCTGCTTTTTTGTGTGACGATCAAATAACATCTTTAAGTATTAGTCAACGACTTCTTGCAAAATTGCGAGCTCTTTCAGTATCTTGCTTTGGTCTTTCACAAAAAGAGGCCATTTTATGCGTTTTTCTATTAAATTGTTTTTTCTGCTTTCCATGACCTTAACAGGCTTTTCTGAAAACCACTTTCCTGCAGATAAACGGATCGAAAAAATCATCTTTATTTCAGATGTTGATGGAGTTGTCAGAGACAGCATCGAAGCAGTAGCAGATCCAAGAGTGATCGAGGCTATTCAATCGTTACTTCAAAAAACCGACGTGGATGTGACATTCATTTCCGGAACTCCTATTGTCAATGATCCTGCTTTAGAGCCTTGGAGACGCGGAAATGTTTCTTTAAGTAGAGTATTTGGTTCATCGTTTGAAGGTGAAATAAAGGAAGGAAGAGTTTCCATTTTTGGAGCGCTTGGAGGGCATCGCATGCATAAAGATGGAGGGATTGAAGTGGTTGATGAATATCCCATAGAAGTCTCTTTTGAGCTATCTTCTTTGCTGTTAAAGGGCTTTTTGCTTGAAGTGTCTCATTTTGGGACACGAGAGCAAAAAAATCTGGCACAAGATCTTTTACTTGAACTCTCTTTTGTAACTTTGCAAGACAAAACTCAAGTCTGTACAGCAAAAGAATTTACAGACATTATTTGTGAAATTCGCAAAAGTTTGGATCCTGAGTTTCGTCTCATCAATAGCGGAGCTCTTGTAGAAACTCACACTTCTAACCCTCCTTGGAACACCGCTTTTTCTTCAAAGTGGCTAGGGAAAGAAATGGATAGTCATGAGTATCTGCTTTCTTCTTTTCCATCTTCTCAAAAAAAACTTGCTACTGGTTTTGCTAAGAAAGAAGAGCAGGGATTTAACTATCTTTTAGTGAGCAAAACAAATAAGGGAATTGCGATCCAAAAACACATCGAAGAAAAACTTAAAGCATATCCGGACGCCTTTATCATCACAATAGGTGATACTCAAGTCGATTTCCCTATGCACGAGCACGCTCATTTGGCCTTTCATGTTGGTGTAGAGCAAGTGTGGAAAAACAACCAGTTAACTCACTGCATGCTCATCTGCGATGAAGAGGGAAAGGACAAGCAGCAAGTAGAGGGCAATTTAAAAGTGCTGCAACTTTTGGGTAAAGTTAAGGGTAAGACTCTGGGAGAATTGCAAGAAATTATTGACCAAGATCCTTGCATAGAAAGAAAATAATTGATACACATGGCTTTTATCAAAGCTTGATATCAACGATGGTTTTTTCATGAAAAGAAAGACGTTATGGCAGCTATGCTTTCAGCTCACTTGCTTTACCTTAGCTCAGGAATGTTTTTCTTTGCCGAAAGATCATCAAGTAGCTCATGGTAGTGCAGAGGTTAAGCAAGTAGATCCTTTCACTATGGAAATCCATCCGTCGGATCAAGCGATCATCAACTACTCTGCGTTTGATATTGCTAGTCACGAAAAGGTTCGTTTTGTTCAAAGCTCACACTCTTCTTGTGTTCTCAATCGCGTGGTCGGAAACGATCCTTCTCAAATCTTCGGCGCCTTAGAAAGTAACGGAAAAGTGTTCTTGGTGAACCCAAATGGGGTTTATTTTGGACCTGATAGCAGAGTGAATGTTGGGTCTTTTATTGCATCAACACTTGATATTGCAGATGAAGATTTTTTAGAGGAAAACTACCGCTTTTCTTTAACAAAAAGTTCTGAAATCAGAAACGAAGGTTTTTTATCATCGATTGAAGGATCCATTGTTTTGATGGCGCCTCAGATCCGCAACTTGGGATCAATTGAAGCAAAAGCCGGAACTGTACTTCTTGCCTCCGGTAATCACGTTACGTTAGATTTTGTAGGAGACGGTCTTGTCCAGTTCGCCGTAGAAGGAAGTTTGAAAGAAGCTCTCATCGAGCACTTAGGACACATCAAAGGCTCTATTGTTTCTTTAAAACTGCCAACTGCTAAAAGGGCTATCGGGGAGATTGTGAATTTAGACGGGATGCAAGAAGGGGATGTATTCACGGAAGAAAACGGCATCATTAAATTTGTAGCAGGCTCGACACTCATCGCTCAAAACACGCATCTAAAAGCATCTCAGCTTTTCATTGAAGGAAGCATCAAGGGAAATGAAGTGCATCTTCTTGGTAAGGACATCCTCTTACAAGGTTCTGAGATCGATGTTTCCTCTCCTCAAGGCGGTGGTACAGTTTTAATTGGGGGTGAGTATCAAGGAAAAGGAACCACACCGTATGCTCAAACTGTTACCATGGATGAAACCGCTAGCATCTTTGCAAACGCTTTAGAAAATGGAAATGGAGGACTTGTTGTTCTTTGGTCTAAAGATCGTACGGTTTTTGATGGGAACATTGAAGCTCACGGTGGACCTTTAGGTGGTAATGGGGGTCTTATTGAGACCTCAAGCGTAGGTCAGTTAGGAGTTTATAAGGGAAGGGCTGGCGCTTTAGCCCCAAAGGGTAAAATTGGAGATTGGCTTTTAGACCCCGCCTTTCTCTATGTTTTGTCTGGTACAACAACGTGTGGAGTATCTGGCAACATTATAGGGGATTGTGTTGCCAGTGGTGTTTGTAATGTCGATCCATCTACAATCACCAGTGCAACGGCCAATGTTACACTAGACGCCACAAGTCAAATATCGATTGGTGCAGACATAATTATGGCCAATCCAAATATTGGCATTACTATTGGAGGATGTCCCACTACAACAATACAATTCCTTGGAAATGTTAAGACGCGGTCAGGGACTATAACTTTATCAGCCGGAAGCGTCGAGATAGGATCTGGTACTATTATAGATACGACTCAGCCTCTTTCAACAAGTTCTAGCACCTCTTCTGCCGGAGCTAATATTTCTGCTTTGAACCTAACGCAGCCGGGTGTAGGCCTTGGAAGCATAACATTTATAGCCGGGACCGCTGGAACTGTCACAATAGGCACAAGCGGCTCGGTCCCAGCTATTATTACTGTTGCAAGTGCAAACCAGATCATTACGCCGGGCATCCAGCTGTCAAATCTTGGTGATTTGTCGCTCACAGCTAGCAACGGGGTTTTAGCAACGGGCTCTACTACGACCCTTTCAGCCAATGGGTCTGTAACGATCAATTCGACAATCGATGCGCAAGATAGTGGTAACTATAATCTTACAATATTCACGGGAGGATCAACGGTTGAAAATGTTACGATAACAGGAGCTATCGGAGGGACATCTCCTTTAGTGAATGTCGCAATTTCAAGCACTGGCACTGCAAGCTTTAACAGTATTACTACAAAGTCAACAGGATTTATCGTTATTTCCGCTCCTGCAATTATCAATGCAGATAGTGTTATCACCTCCAACGGCTCTCCTATTACATTTTCAAGCACGATTAGTGACATAACTGCTGGGGAGGATACTTTACAGTTCATCGCAGGAGCAGGAACTATTACCTTGCCATCAGATGTTGGAGCTTTTGGGTCTGTAGTAGTCTCATCTGCTGGAACGTTAAACCTAGGAGGCTCAATTACAGCCTATGACCTTGTGAGCATTATTCCAACTCTAACCCTTACTGGCACTTCTGCCATAGAAATACAAGCGACAAGTGGGGATATTAGTTTGGCTGGAGTCACCTCTTCTACGACCCAAGGCTTTACTTGTATTAGCTCAGGTTCGACTACTGTAGGCGCTCTTACAGGTCTTGGAGCTGTGGATATTGAAGGGGGTGCAATTACACTCAGCGGCGCTATTACAGCGACAAGTTTGACTCTTGTAAATACCGGAACTCTTACAGTGGATGCAGGTTCTATAAACTTAAGTGGTGGGGATTTCAATCAGTCAGGAGGGGGAAGCGTTACTTTAACGACTACTACGATTAACTCTGGTAATGGGGATGTTTCTTTTGCAGGAGTTTTGAATCCTTTGATTGCAGGTTCTTCCAATCTAACGATCGTTGCAGGAACAGGTCTTGTCACTTTAGGTGGACAGGTAGGGTTTCCTGGTTTTTTTGGATCGGTAAGTATAACATCAGGTTCAGAGGTAGATCTTGGAAGCTCGATGGATGCTATAAATTCTATCAGCATTACACCAAATATTGTACTTACAGGTGCTTCTACAATACAAGCGACGAGCGGGACAGTCCTCTTACATGGAGTATCGTCTTCTAATGCGTACTCTTTAACAGTTTTTTCAGGAAGCACTCTTAGTATCGGAGCTTTAAGCGGCCTTGGAAATATTGCCCTAACAGGCACAGCTGTCACCTTAGGTGGAGCTGTAACAAGTTCAACAAGCCTTACTATTACGGACAGCACCGCCCTTTCTATCATCGCTGGAGATATTACTATAACAGGCAGCTTTACAGAAAGTGGCGGAGGCTCTGTTACTCTCGGCAACAATATTACAGCTGGTGGGGGGATCTCTTTTGCGGATCCTATACTCTATAATTCCACCGGGAATTTTTCTCTTACAGCTTCAGGCTCTTCAGGTATTGTCCTTTCAAGTGATGTCACAGGAGCTGGGGATGGATACAACTTAACTCTGACATCCTACGCCTATGGGATCGATGCAGCAAACCTTGGAACAGCCATTGCAGCACTTGGTAATGTAACACTCCTTTCGAATGTCGATTCATCGTTTGCAGGGATTGCAGCCAGAGGAAACATTGACATTGAGACTCCGGTATTACTGACAGGTGATACGACTGTTCAAGTCGTGGGAAGTGGCGCTTCTTTTAACGCAGTGACTTTTGGATCAACTGTTGATTCAACATCAGGAACACACTATGCATTGACGGTTACAGCAGGTGCGACACCCGTATTCTTTGATGAAGCTCTTGGTACTAAAACACCATTAGGAGCTGTGACGGTTTCTGGAACAGCTGATCTTTCTTTGGGAGCTTCCATTAGTACCTATGGAGGGATCGTTACCTTAAATCCTCCAGTCATACTTACGGGTGCAAGCACAATTAGCACGATCCTAGCCTCTTCAGCGGGAGCTAACATCGTTTTTGCTAGCACGATCGATGGAGAAGAAGCGCTTACTTTAAAAGCTGGCAATAGCGGTATCATCACCTTGGGAGGTGCTGTCGGCGGCATTACACCGCTTAGCTCTTTAGATGTGATCTCAGCTTCTAGCGTCAATATTAAGGACATAACTGCAACAGGTAAGATAAACATCGCTCCACATATTATTTTATCAGATGCTTTAACAGAGATTGCCTCTACTGCAAATGGTGAGATCATACTTGGAAACATTGATGGAATTTCTTCGGGCTCTCAAAGTCTTACCGTGACAACAACAGACAGTATTACGCTCGGCTCTGTTGGAATTGCTGCGCCCGTACCTTTAGGAAATCTAACGGTGACAAGTGCCTACGCTACGATTCAAAGCATCACAGTCATTGGGACTGTTACCATTGATGCGATAGCTACACTTGCGCAGTCCTCTACCATCACAGGCGCTACGATCATACTTGGGATGCTCAATGGAGTAGCAAGTGGAAATCAAGACCTCACACTAGCAGGTGGAGCTATTACTCTTTCAGGAGGTCTTGGGACGCTCATACCTTTAGGCACTGTAACGATATCAGGCTCAAGTCTTGATCTTGGATCTTCCATTTATACCTATGGCAGGGACATTACGATCAACGCCCCAATCATACTTTCAGCTGATAGCACATTAGACACCACCGATAGTGCTAATGCTCCACTTGGTTCTGACATCACGATAGGAGCTACAGTTAATGGAGCTCACAATTTTATCTTAAAAGCGGGAACAAGCGGTGATGTTACAGTTTCTGCAGACATAGGAGCAACGACTCCGCTTACTTCTTTATTGATAGACTCTGCTTCTAGTGTCAACATCGAGAATGTGACCACAACTGGAAACATAACAATTAGTCCTTCGATTATTTTATCCGACGCTCTTACTACATTCACGTCAAATTCAGGTGGTAGTGTTGCCCTTGGATCCATTGATGGAACCACTTTAGGCTCTCAAAGCTTTACTGTGTCTACAACAGGAGCTATTTCTTTAGGTGTGATTGGTGATTCCGTGCCACTTGTCAATGTGACTGCTTTGACCGGCACTAAAGCCACCATCCATTCCATTTTAGTGAGTGGTCTTATTACGATTGACATTCCGATTGTTTTGGCTTCTTCAGCAACACTTAACACAACAGAAAATGGATCGAGCGGTAGCAACATTACATTGCAAGCGATCAATGGAACCACAGTCGGAGGCGAAAGCCTTACGATTGTAGCGGGGAGTACGGGAGCTGTTGTTTTTGAAGGGAACATAGGATCTTCAGTAAGTGGCAATCCAATCGGAGCTTTAGATGTGATCGCGACCTCGATCACGTTTGAGGGACCTACGGTGGTTACAAAAGGATCAGAAGGCTATCACGCTCCAGTTTTGATTTCGCAGGACATAACGTTCACCTCTCTTGGAAACATCACGTTTGATTCTACTGTTAGCCCAGTGTCTGGCACTCCTTCTATGACGTTTTCTCCAGGATCCGGAGATCTGACGTTTACAGGAAATGTAGCTTCTTTTAATAACATTGTCGTCCGTAATGCGGGGAATTTTTCTTCGCAAGCAATCACCGCAAATGATTTAGTCGTAGCAGGAGGACTAGCCCCTATTGTCATCAATGGCACGGTCACTCTAGGAACTCCAGGAGCTCTCATTTTAGATGGAGGCCCCATTTATTTAGGCGGAGAGATCGATGCAAAGTTTTTATTCATGCACTCTATCGGAAACATATCCAATTTAGGCTTGCCACAGCCAATCAATATAGGGGCAACGATTCTTCGAAATTTCCAAGTGTTTAATGCGAGCAATGGAGTTGTAGGATCTATTGACAGTCCTATTGAAATTAACACCCCGTATACTATCGTTGTTGGGGCGGATCCTAGAGCTGATTTTACCGGCACACCAAACCATACCGAAGTGAGAGAGGTTCCATCGAACCCTCCTTGTATTGTTACCTTTAATGGCGTTACACTGATTGATTGCGGCTTAGCAGCCCCAATCAATCGCTTCCCATTCCTTCCAAAGTATCTTTTTTATGTTCCAGGTCTTTATTCTTCTTGGGATAATCTTTCTAACTGGGAGTATTTTGAAGAAGAGCCTTGGGCTCTTGGAGCCAATCCAAGAGATAGAAAGCTCATGTATTGGAGCCCTTCACATGTAAGTAAAGAAGAAAAAGTTCATCGCACCTTACAAAGCAGATCGAGGAAGGCTTCTAAAAAAACAGCTACTCCGCAATCAGCTACGCCACAGCCAAAGATTCAAGAGAAAAAACCAGAGATAAAGCCTCTTCCTTCACAAGCAAAAGCTGAAGAGAAAAAAGTGGATGTGCCACAACCGGCAACTCCACAACCAGTAGCGCAAGAAGAAATAAAATCTCCAAAGGTCACTGTTAATGTGCAGATCGTTACACCAGAGCCTACAAAACAAAGTTCGGAGCAAAAGATAGAAAAAGCCCCATCTGTAGCAAAAGCTCCAAGCTCACCATTGCCCCTTACAAACCCAACGCAAAAACAAGAACAAGTTGATTGGGAATTTTCTTTAGACTTTGGCAAAGAGCCAAAGCCTCTAGATGTACTTCCTAATTAAGGAGCAAAGAGATCTCTCATTTCTTTTTTGAAGAGAGAATGAGAGATGATGTCTTCAAGAGGGTGGCGAAATTTGTATGTCCAATTGCTCGGAAGAAGCGTTCCTGGGATGTTGATCCTTTCATCTTTTGGATCTTCCCATACAAGATCGGGTATCAGAGCTAAATATTCAGAAAAGAGATTGATGTGGAAAAGGCTTTGGGATTCAAGGCTGCTTTTCAAAATGCTTTTTCTGTATTCATAAAGAAGAGAGGGATCATAGTCCCAACCTTGCTCTTTCGCATAGTCAGCTGCTTCAGAAGATTCTTCTTTCCACCACTGCTCAAGAGTTGTCGAATCGTGCGTTGAAACGCACGTTAAACTGATCGGAGGATACGCTGCAGGATTTATGAACCTGCCATATTCATCTTTTTCCCAGCGCATGACTTTCGTTCCAGGAATTCCAAGCTCTTCGAGCACATTTCGTACCATTTCTGGGACAGAGCCCAAATCTTCTGCAATCGGCAGCATCGGAGATGACTCTATAAAGACCCCTAAAAGCTCCCTTCCTAAGGGCTCCCAGGAATCGTGCTCGTAGGGTTCATAATGCCCTTCAGAGCTAGGGCGTCCTGTTTGGATCATCCAAAGTCTAAAAAGACCCACTGCATGATCAATCCGATAGACGTCATAAAAGTTGCTTGCGAATTTAAGTCTTGTTTTCCACCAGGCAAATCCATTATTTCGCATGACATGCCAGTTAGGCTTTGGAAAGCCCCAATATTGCCCTTCTTCGTTATAGAAGTCAGGGGGAACACCTATGGAGATCTGCAAATCAAAAAGACCCGGCTCAAACCAAACATCAGCGCTATCTGGACTGATCAAAATAGGGATGTCTCCCTTAAGGAGGATTTTGTGCTCTGTGGCCTTTTTTTTCACATAGCTAAGTTGTAAAAAACAAAGGTATTGCAAAATCATATAGAAAGACACTTCAGTTAAGAATTCATTTGAAAGTTTTTCAAATTGTTCCACTGAAAGATTGTTTTGGCTGTCCGGCCAAAAACAAAAGTGGGTTTGATTGTTTTTGTCTTTAAGGACTTTAAAAAGAGCGTATGGTTTGACCCACGGATTTTCTTGGATGAACGTTACAAAGTCAGAAGATGAGAGGAGTCTTTGTTTTTCTTTTTCTAGATAAAGAGAGAGAAAATCCATTTTCTCTTTATGTACGTCCCCAAAAGGGACTTTAGGTAAATGGTTTAATTTTTTGATTCTTTGTATTTCTAGCAGTAGCTCTTTATAGCAGTGGACATTTGGAAGATGATGAAGAGATAGGTAAATGGGATGAAGAGCGCAAGAGGAAAGGGCGTTATAAGGACTTGGGTCAAGGCCACTGTCATTTAAGGGAAGAAGCTGGATCATATCGATGTTCACACTAGAGCACCACTCTATGAGGGCGATCAAATCAAAAAATTCTCCAATGCCGCAGCTTTGTTTGGAGTGAAGAGCGCTTAAAGGAAGATCAATTCCTTTATGGGGCTGGATCCCTATCCGTTTCCAATGAGATCCTAAAGGGCTGTTTTCTAGTTTCTGTTTTAAAAGGTCCATTATTATCTAATGACGCGCTATGAGATGCATTTGTCCTGTTTCTATAGCTGTTTTCCAAGCCTTTGACTTCTCAATGAACTCTAAAAGGGTGGCAGAGACGCTATTTGGGGCTGCGTCTTCAGGAAGATAAAGAAAATAAGAAAGAGAATCATTTTTTTCAGAGTAAGCTAAGATTCCTAAGCGGTCTAAAGAATCATTGTTTTTTAAGGCTTCTTTTAAGATATCTTCTCTAAATTTTCCAGGGGGGATTTCTGAGATGAAAGAAGCTACCAAAATGCGATGTAAATCAGGTTGATGTTCAAGATGCACTTTTAAAGAGCCTCCGGCGATCAATCTGCATAAGTATCCTTTCTCTGCATGTAAGGGGACCCCAAGTAGCGTGCTTAAGTCTTGAATGAGTAGTTCAAAAGGGTTCATGAGTCTTCCTCGTCTTCATCTTCTTCGAGCTGATCTTCTAAATCTTCCAAGGTTTCAAGAAAAGTGGCCAGAATATCTTGCTTGTGCTGCTCTGAGCGGTAGAGTCTTGGGGAGATTTGACGTACAGCATCTTTCATTTGGGAAAAGACGATCACTTCGGCAAGGATATCTTCTTCAAAGCCCAGCTGCTTAGCAATAGCTAGTAGTTTGTCTGAGGAGGGGTATCTCTCTACGAGGAACTTCATAAAGGCCCTTGCAAGGTTTTCAAAGGAAAGTAGAGCTGAAGGGGTGAGTCCTTGGTATTCAAACGAAGTTCTTAGTAGGTTCATCCGAGACTGGAAGAATCGATACACGCCAATAATTGCCTGCATCGTTTTTGTTTCTGTTAAAAGACGAGACAGCTCTCCTTTTTCAATAGAGGGCCCTTTGGATCTGAGATCTTGTCCTAAAGAGTGGAGAACAAAGGCAATGACGGTTTTCATTTTTTCAAACGTATACTGGGTAGCAAGTTCGGCAAAGAGCGTTGCAGGCTCTCTTGGATTGCCGGTGATGTCTCGATAAAGCTCTCTAAGGCTTGTGGGGGTCCCTAAGTTCTGCTTAGAAAAAGCTTGGGCCTCTGCCATGATGTTTTTTCCGGCCTTAATTTCTCTTGCATGCGTTTCATTCAAATGGTTTTTCACTTGCATGAGCTTTTCAGCAAGCTCGCCATCAGAGGTAGCAATTAAAAAATCCAAGGCTTCATCAGCTAAGCTCACATCTGGGTAGGTTTCCAAGACTTTTTCTAACAGTTCATCAAAAGAATCTGTTTTAGAAAGGCGAGAACGGATCGCTACAAGGAATTTAGCTATGAGCTCTGGATTTTTATGTTCGAATGACTCAGCAACAGCTTGAATGCCTTCGATAGAAAAATCAACTTCGCCCTCTTTCTCAGCTTTGCCTGTAGCTTCTTCTTTAGCAGTTTTTCTAACCCTTGATTCAAGGAGCTCAAACCGATTTCTTATAGCTGTAGGATTGAAGGAAATGTCGATGGTTCCTGTAAAGCCAGGTTCTGCTGACTCATCTTGCATGATGGCGATTTGCTGTCCCAAAATTTGTTGGGCTTTGACAGTTTGAGCTTGGATGTTCTGCGAAAAGTAACTGCCGTCTGACATAGTGCTAAATCCTTATGAAAGTTGGACGCGCCCAAGAGGTTGTATCCGTATCTCTTGCACAATTTCTTGGTAGGAAATCACTGAAAGATCGGGAAAATCACTTTCTATTAATTTTCTGACAAAACGTCTGACATCAATGGCTGTGAGCAGAACGGGAGGTTGACCTCCAGCTGGAGTTGGTGCAATCGTCGAACGAAGTGCATGCAAGATCATTTGAACAGAATCTGGATCAAGAGCTAAGTAAGAGCCTTGCGAGGTTTGTTTGATGGCACCTCTAACCAAATCTTCGATCTCAGGATCTAAAAGATACACGGATAGGACAGATTGTCCTTGAGAGTGCTTATAGCTGATGTACCTTTTTAAGGAAGATCTGACGTATTCGGTGAGGAGCACGACATCTTTTTCAGTTTGGGCCCATTCGCTCAACGCTTCCAAAATAGTTCGAAGATCTTTGATCGAAACCTGTTCTTGTACAAGGCGTTTAAAAATGTCTGTCAGCTTTTGCAAAGGAACAAGGCGTGTGACTTCTTTACTAAGATCGGGATAGGTTTTTTCTACAAACTCTAAAATACCTCTTACTTCTTGAATGCCTAAAAACTCACTGGCATATTGCTTATAGAAGTAAGAAAGGTGAAGGATCATCACGTCTAAAGGTTTCCAGAACTTAATCCCTGCCTTTTGTAAAATCTCTTGGAACTTGGTATCTACCCAAATGGAAGGAAGTCCTATCGAGTTTTTAGTCGTTGTGAAGGGGATGTTAAAGCGCTTAAGCGTATCGGGAGATTCATTGGTAAGAAGGGAATTTGCCAAAATCTTACCCCTAACAATAGGAACCTCATTGAGTGATATGGAATATTCATCAGACTCTAAAATAGGGGAGTCTGTTCGGACGTGGACTCCGGGGAAGCGAACTCCTAAATCTTGATAAAGGGCGTGTCTCATTTTAGGGATCATATCATCGATGAAGGTTGCACCTTGCTTATCTTTTTTTAGAGCTGAGGATAACATTGACCCTACTTCTAAAATGACAGGAAGGGTCAAGGCGTACTCATCGGTCGGGCCCCTGACCATCGCATGGCCATCTACTTCTGTTCCAGCGGAGGTGATTCCACTTCTTGCTTCTGCTTTTCTAGAATTGTACCAAAAAGCAAAACCGATACCACCTATAATAACGGCAATGGAAAAGAAGACTATGGAAGGGAATCCACTGATAAAGCCCATCATGAAGATCACAAGTGAGGCGATGAAGATCGCTTTAGGTTGACCAAGTAGCTGTGAGGAGATCTCTTTACCTAAGTGGGAATCTTTTTTATCACTTGAAACGCGTGTGGTGATGATACCGGCAGTCATTGAAATTAAAAGAGAGGGAATTTGAGAGACAAGGCCGGCTCCAATAGATAGAAGCGTGTAAATCTGAGCTGCTTGAAGCGCCGTCATGCCATGCATTGACACTCCGATGATAAGGCCCCCTACGATGTTGATGAGCGCAATGACAATACTTGCGATTACATCCCCTTTTACGAACTTCATCGCACCATCCATCGCACCGTACAGCTGGCTTTCTTTAGTGAGTGCTAAGCGAAGATCTCTTGCTTGAGCGGCGTCGATGACGCCACTTCTCATATCGGCGTCGATACTCATTTGCTTCCCGGGCATCGCATCCAAGGTGAATCTGGCAGCCACTTCAGCAACGCGCTCGGCACCTTTTGTCACAACGATGAACTGCACAATGGTGATGATTAAGAAAATAACAGCTCCGACGACAAAATTACCGCCGACTACGAAGTTTCCAAAAGCTAAGATGATGTGTCCCGCATCTGCATGTAGTAAGATCTGTCTTGTTGCTGAAATTTCAATCCCTAAGCGAAACAGTGTAGTGATCAAAAGAAGTGAGGGGAAGATGGAGAGGTGTACCGCTCTTGGAATGTATAAGGCGACCATCAGCAATGTAACGGAGATGGCTAAGTTTACTGCGATGAAGTTATCTAAAATGCCAGGAGAAATAGGGATGATGATCATCATGATCAGCGTGATGATGAAAAGCGCTAAAATGATGTCGCTCGACCTGTTGATGAACTCTAAGGCTTTTTCGCCGCCGAGTGACCTAACAAATTGATTAAGGGAATTTTTCACTGAAAAAGCTCCGGTACTATCGTTTCATGTGATTCTAAACCTTCTATCCACTTCAAGATTTCAGCTACAGCTTCGAACGTCTCTTGAGGAATATAGCTGTAGAGCTCACCCTTTTCAAAAAGAGTTTGCGCTAAAGCTACATTTCTCATAACGGGTACATTATATTCTACTGCTAATTTAATGATCTGTTCTGCAACAGCCCCTTTCCCCATGAGTAGAATGCGGGGAGCTGACTCTACTTCTGGTTGGTAAGCAAGGGCAACAGCTAGGTGTGTAGGATTTGTAATGACGGCTTTGGCCCGTTTAACGGAAGCTGGGCCCTCTTGATACGCAATCTCTTGAGCGGCTTGCCGTCTTTTGCTTTTGATATGGGGATCGCCTTCTGTATCTTTATGCTCTTGCTTCACCTCAAACTTTTCCATCTTCATTTCTTTAGCAAAGTTCTTTTTCTGATAGATCAAGTCCGCAACGGCAACAATTAAAAAGAAAATTCCGACCCTGACGATCACTTTGACGAGGAAGTCATTGAAAAGAAGAGCTGATCCATAAACAGGAAGAGCCGCAGACCCAACAATCTCTGGAATGCTATCCCACACCACAGAGTAGATCAAAATGACGGCGCCTGTGATCTTTAAAATCGATTTGAGAAGCTCAAATAGAGTCTTCATTTTAAATAAATTCTTCAAGTTGGTGATCGGATTGAGCCTTTTGATGTCAGGCTTCATCGCCTCTATAGAAAACATGGGGCCCACAACCAAAAAACTTGTCAATACACCCACGCAGCAGGTTAAAATAGCAATCGGGATGCTTGTTTTAAAAATGACGGTCAAGGATTCAAACATGACATTCGAGGCTTTTTCTTGCAGGTTTTCTGCTTCCCCGATGCTTCTAAATGTATTGATGATATAAGCAGAGAGCTGATCAAAGATGTAGCTTGCCGTAATGAGCGTTGCAGCAATAGAAACAATAAAAGTAAAAGCCGATCCAAAATCTTGCGCTTTGGCAACTTGTCCCTTTTTCCTTGCATCTCTTAACTTCTTCGGGGTTGCCTTTTCACTTTTTTCTGCCATAGACTCAAAACTCCTGATCTATGCCATCTAAACATGAGAGGGGAGTGTCGTCAAGTTTTTTTATGCGATGAAAGACAAGTAGTTACTTTGGTTAATGCATTCAAAAGATGCATTTGGATATGTTTCAAGCCAAAGAGCTGGAGCTTTTGCCGTGGCATTCCATTTAAATTCATAGCCAAATAGTTTTCCTTCTCTTTCCTCTACCCAATCAAGTTCTTTTTGATCGTAGGTGCGCCAAAAAAAGTTATGACTCCATAAACGCACATGCTGTTGTTTTTTGAGCCGCTCCATGACCAGGTAATTTTCCCAAAGAGCTCCTACATCATCTCTTTGTGATAACGCATTAAAATTGTTGATGAGGGCATTTCTGATACCATTATCATAAAAATAGTAACGGGAAGTTTTGGATACTTCTTTTCTTAAGTTGCGGCTGAAGCCTCGAATGTTAAAAATGACAAAGACTTTTTCCAAAAGGTCCAAATATTTTTCAATTGTACTTTTACTCATAGAAAGCTGCGTAGCCAGTTCTTGATGAGAGATTTCCTTTCCTACCTGAAAAGCTAAAAGGATCAAGAGATCGACGATCTTTTTAGATTTCAAAATGCCTTCATACGCCAAGATGTCTTTTAAAAGATAAGAAGATACAAGTTCATGTAGGTATTCTTTCTTAGTGTTGAGGTCACTCGATGTAATGACTTCAGGGTATGATCCAAAAATAAGACGCGATTCTAAGTTCGCTTTTGTTTGGATCTGATTTTCTACCAAGTTCAATTCCATTTGAGAAATGGGAAACATTTGAATGACATGTTTTCGTCCTGTTAGAGGCTCTCCAATCTGTTTGATGAGATCAAAGGTAGAAGATCCGGTAACGATCACTCGGACATGAGGAATGTGGTCTACGATGAGTTTAAGGTTGAGGCCAATATCCGGAATGAACTGCGCTTCATCGATGACTAAAAGAGTCTTATTTCCGATAAAGCTTTTGAGTTGATCAACAGATCTACTTGGAAAATCTCTTTGAAAAAAGATGTCTTCTCCTGTCGCTAGCAGGTAGTTATCCTCTCCTTCCAGATACTTTTTCAAAAGGGTCGTTTTTCCAATTCGTCTAGGGCCATAGATGACAACTACCTTTCCAGGGCTAACAAGAGCTCTAAGTTGCTCTAGGGGAAGCTGAGGTATGTACATAAGGATTGTCCTGTTTCTTTTAAATTCACAGTATCAAATGGCTGAATTTATGTAAATACAGATGTTTTAGTGGCTGAATTTATGATAATTCGGCTGTTTTTAGTTGGGTGATTTTCGTAAAGCTATTATAATAAGCATGTTATGTGTTTTTCTGTTAAATGTGCCAGCCTTTCAAGGAAGGTGAACTGTCAAATATTTTTTGTCGTGGAGTTTTATCAGCTTTGGGATCATTATTTCTGGATTAATTTCAAATTAAGGATCAAAAATGAATGCTTTAGTTCTATATCAAGGGTGCCAGAATACCACAGTTTCCCCTCTGCTAGAGCGGCTCTTACAAGAGCCTTACCTTAGAATCATTAACACTTTAGATCCTACGGGATCCTTTAGGTCTTTGACCTCTATCTTTACAAGGAACGTTCAAAATACTGATCCGTCCATACTGCCGGCTCTATACAAAAAACATCTAGCGAGCTACCCACAAATCAGAGACTTAGATGTATTATGTAGAAGTTCTGTGTTGTGGGATCAAAATATGGAGGGAGGTGATTTTCGATTTAAGGATATGGGGGAAGAAATCTCCGAAGCAATGACTCCGCAGTCAATGGATCGTCGCCTCTGGATTTTGGATAAGGCAATAGACATCGCCGAACTATCAGAAGATGGCGAGGCAACTATTGTAACTCTTACTCCTATGAAAAACGATGACCTTAATCGTATAGAAGTAAGTGTGATGAATGCTGAAATTCGAATGAGTAGGAAGACAGCAAGCCTTCTTCAAAATGAGTCTATAAAAACAACCAAAACGGTCGTTCTCACAAATAGGGTCATGAAAGGAAGTCGTGGGATCGATCCTGAAGCCCAAAAAGAGCTTTTAAAGTCTAAGGGATTTGATAGGAAACTTCCCGATACTCTAACAGTGCTTGCAGCGGCTTTTTTTACTAGGTTCTATACGTTCCCCATGGAAAGCGAGAAGAGTATATATGAGAGGTGCCAGCATCAAGTAAATCCTAGGAAAATTGAATGGCTTTTAGGAGGCACAAGAACGCAAGGAATGCAGAGCAACAATGTCATGATCGTTGAATCTCTTGCTGCTCGTATTTGGGTTATTCTTGATGCTCCTATGGCACAAGAGGGCGTTGGTGTGTGTGTAAGTTTTGACGTGCTACCTCCACAGGAAGATATTAGTACTTGAAGCAGTAGAGAAATGTGGATAGGATAGAGATATGGAAAAACAAGATTGGACCGTATACATCATTGAAACGGAAGACGGCAAACTCTACACAGGGATCACAAACGATCTAGAGCGCCGCTTTGAGGCTCATAAAAGCCAAAAAGGCGCTCGGTTTTTTCATTTCTCAAGTCCACAAAAGATCTTATTTAAAGAATCGCATCCGAATCGCTCAGAAGCCTCCAAACGAGAGGCTATGATCAAACGTCTGAGTAGAGCAGAAAAGTTAGCTCTTATTGCAGAGAAACAAGTTTGACAGGAAGCCCACCGTTTTTAAAAGAAAACTCTGCTTGAGGTTTTCTTGTAAAAAGGTCGGTAGAAGCCTCTTGAGGGCAAAGAATATAAAACTCTCCATTGGGCTCTAAGTAGTTATCTAAAAATGTCTCAAGCTGTTTTAAAAGCAGATCAGAGGTTTCTAGTCTTTTTCCGTAAGGGGGATTTGTGATGACGAAGTTTGGCTTTACTTTAGGTTTATAGTAAGCCACTTCATCAAAGGAAAGATCTACCTCTGGCACGCCTGCCTTTAGAAGGTTTTTCTTGCAGATGTCAATGGTCTCGCGGCTTTTATCAGAACCGAAGATTTTTCCTTTAGCTAAAGGGATACGTCTTTCATCGCGTATTTTTTTCCACTCTTTCCAAGCAGTCATTTCAAACTCAGGGATGTTGAAAAAGCCCCATCGTTTTCTTAAAAAGCCAGGAGGAGTTTTTGTTGCAATCCACGCCGCTTCAATCAAAAACGTCCCGCTTCCACAAAAAGGGTCACAGAGGATGTTTTTTTCAGGGCAGTATTCTGTGAGCATGAGTAGCGCTGCAGCAAGAGACTCATGAAGAGAAGCCTCTGTCTGATCTGTTCTCCAGCCTCTTTTATGAAGAGGGGCGCCAGAGGTATCTAAGTAAAGAGTGGCTTTCCCTTTTTGGATGAAAAGGTTTAGTTGTAGATCAGGATTTTGTGTGTCGACAGAGGGGCGAACGCCTGTTTTATCTCTAAAAAAGTCGCAGATACCATCTTTAACAACAAGAGCTGCAAAAAGAGAATTGGTAAGTGTTGGATGTTGAACGTTAGCGTCAATGGCAAGAGTTTGTCTTGGACTTAAAAATACGTCCCATTTGATCTTGCGAACGTTAGCATAAAGATCTTCTTTCCCAGAGCAAGAAAATTCAGCAATAGGCCATAGAACCCTTGTTGCAATTCTGGATTCATAGTTTGCTAAAAAGATGTTTTCCATCGTTTTAGGGATGTAGACTCCACAGAACATAGGGAAAACTTTTTCGACACCTAAAGATTTAAGCTCGTCTTGCAAAAGATCTTCAAAGCCATGAGGGCATGTAACAAATAAATCGCGCATAAAGTTCCTAGTTGTGGAAGAAGAGGATGACATCACCGTCTTTAACGATGTATTCTTTGCCCTCAGCCCTAGCTCTTCCATGGTCACGAGCTTCAGATCTTCCGCCATACTTAACCATGTCGTCAAAAGAAACAACTTCAGCTCTGATAAAGCCTTTTTGGATATCGGAGTGGATCTCTCCAGCTGCTATGTTTGCAGGGGTTCCTTTTGTGATTGTCCAAGCTCTTGTCTCGATTTCTCCTGTTGTGATGTAGGTGATGAGATCAAGTAGGGCAAAGCTTGTTTTGACAAGTCTTGCAAGGCCGCTTTCTTTCAGTCCTAGGCTTTGTAAAAACTCGTCGGCCTCAGTTGGAGATAGCTGCGCAATTTCCTCTTCGAGTTTAGCGCAGATCGGAACGACATCGTTGCCCTCTTTATGAGCATATTCTCTGACTTTTTGGACAAATTCATTTTCAAGTGAGGGTAAAAACTCTTCAGATACGTTCGCTGCATAAAGAACTTTTTTAGCAGTTAAGAACGGATAGGCTTTTATACTATCTTTTTCTTCTTCAGTGAGAGCGAGAGATCTTAAAGGTTTTGCTTGGTTCAAGTGTTCGATCGCTTTTTTAAGCGTGTCGAAGGTGACTTGGAATTCTTTTTTTGTTTTTAGCTGTTTTTCTATCCTTGTTTTGACATTTTCTGCCATTTGAAGGTCGGACAAAATTAGCTCTGTATTGATCACTTCGATATCAGCAATCGGGTCGATCTTCCCTTCGACGTGGATCACATCAGGATCTTCAAAGCAGCGCACAACGTGCAAAATGGCGTTGGTTTCTCTGATATTAGACAGAAACTGGTTCCCAAGTCCTTCACCCTCAGAGGCTCCTTTGACAAGCCCTGCGATATCGACAAAAGACACGGTTGCCGGGATGATCTTTTTACTGCCGGAGATCTTGGAAAGAACGGCAAGTCTAGGATCCGGTACATCGACGATCCCCACATTCGGGTCGATGGTACAAAAGGGGTAGTTGGCAACGGCAGCTGCCGCTTTACGAAGAAGTGCGTTAAAAAGGGTAGATTTCCCCACATTCGGAAGTCCTACGATCCCACAAGATAAACCAGCCATTATTTTAATCTCTTTTTTAGAAAAATTGTCCCAGATTCTATAGAAGACTCTCGAAAAAAGAAATATAAAAATAAGGGTTAAGTGTTGATAGATATTTCTTTAAGTGTCGCAACTTTGACTATCTTGACTATGGTCTCGATAGAGAATCCATTAGAAGAAACGTCTAATTTTTTTAAACAAGACCTTTTAAATAAGGAGACAAGAAATGAATCAGGAGCATTCTTAAGGTTAGACGCTCTTAAATAGATCGATTGTATGTTTGGAATGCTCGGTAAAAGAGTCTCGATATGGGCCCAGGTTTCCTTAGAGAGGCAATTGTAAGAAAGATCAAGGTCTACTAAAAGAGATAGTTGAAATAAGGAGACAAGAAATGAATCTGGGGCCTCTTGGAGATTTGTGCATCTTAAGTTAATAGCCCGTAGATTTTTAAGAAGTGGCAGAAGGGTTTCGATTCGGGCCCAATCCTCTTGAGAAAAGGAATTAAAAGAAAGATCAAGAGCTTCTAGAAGAGGAAGTCTAAATAAAGTGTCAAGGAATCGAAGAGGGGTATTGCCAAGGTTGTTTTCGCTTAAGTTAATAAAGCGTACATTCTGAAGATAGGGGCTAAGAGTAGCTGGAAATGTTGTAATATAGGTCTTTGAAAGATCTAATACTTGTATTGAAGATAAATCTTTTTTAATTTCTTCCAAGTAAAAAGTATCCTCAAGGTCAGCTTCATCTAGATTACCATCATTAAGGGCCAGCCTTTTGAGGATAATGACAAAGTCTTCTTGTTTTCTGAGTTTTGCAAGGTCAGAAAATCTAAGATTCGGCATGATTTTTTCGGCCAGATTCGCAAAGCGCACATAGCTTTCATTGGTGTCTGCAAAAATTACAGGATTGATTCCTGGCAGAGAAATGGACGATTTTAAGGCGAAAGTAACAATCCTTTCGTTTAAAGAGTTGCTTCTAGGGAGATTTTGAATGAAGCTGTTCATTTTTCGTAAGTATGCTTTCGTTTTTTCTATAGAACCTTCACGTATTGGATCTATAGGGATAAAGTCTGATGTATATAGATTCCCTTTCACTCTTATCCATAAATTGCGAGTTTCTAAGAGTGTGTAGTCATCAAGGGTGCGAGGTGTTTGGTCAGTAGAACAGATCATGAAAAGCTCCTTGAAAAACAAATTGCAAGGAGCTTATGTGAGGGGTGCTTTTGTGTACATTCCTAAACTTTTCTTAAAACATAAGAGGCTTTAGATCGTTAAGAATGAGCGAGTCTTTAGGATGAATCGGCTTTGATGCAAAGGCAAGGAGCATCGGAGAATCTTCCTCATCATCAAAACACACCTTCAAGGTAATGTTGCTTTTTTTAGAATTGCGAGGGAGAAGACTTAAGAAATTGCTCTCTTTTTTGCAGTCCAAGAAAAACTTTTCCTTTTTATTCTGCGCTAAAAGGAAAGAGGAACTTGATTCTTTTAGTGAAAAAGTCCCAGCAACCACTCCAATGAGCTCATTTTTTTTGATGACCTTTTCATCTTCTTTTAGAGTAACTTTTACGCCGTTTTTGAGAGCTGAAATCTCCCACTTTCGAGGAATACCCCTTTCTAAAACGATGTCTTCAAAAGCTGTGAGGTCTTTTCTTTGCTTTTTAGTTGTGGAAGGCGTTTTTTTTTCTTAAAGTTTTCATAAGCGGATGTTTTTCAAGATCAGGGGGTGTTTCTATAGAGACATTTCTTAAAGGGATGAGCAAAGCTTTTTGCTTAGGGGAAAGAGCGGGCAGGGGATTGGATAGCTTTACTTTTAAAGAGGGCGTTAAAGTGTAGGTGTCTGGATTCATATCATCAGGGATAAAATCGAGAACTTGCCAGTACTGTCCACCATAACAGCTCAGCAGTTGATCACCAGGTTGTATGGGATGCAGAGCAAATAAGAGAATCTCCATTCTTCCATCCGGGAATTTAGACACAACAGCTTCTATATTGGGATTTAAAGAGGTGTGGTTGATGTACCTTGTAAAGTTTCCCATTTCAAAAGCGTTTGTTTGGATCGAGTAGTCTTTTTCATCCACTTCTTCCGTATGATGGCGCACAACATGGCGCAGTTCACTTTTCTTTAAAGTAAGCTCTTGCGCAACATCATAGGCATATGAAGTTCCTGTTTGAATGGCAGATTCGACAAGCTCATAAAGTCCGGTATAAATACCAATAAAGGTTCCTGCTTTGATGGGCTTACTTTTTGGATTTAAAAACACACCGGTTGCGACATTTTCATGTACATGGGCTAAGAGAAGGTTAGAGGGTAGTCCTGTCTTTTCTATTTCTTCATTCACTTTTTCAATTTCTTTCAAAAGCTTAGCATCAACTTTTAGAGCGTCTTTGCGAGGAAGCTTTTTAGAGTATTTAAGAAGATAAGATTGGATCCAAGCAGAGCCTTTAGAAGATGTCAGTCTAAAATGTTTAGGAATAGCCATGTACGTTCTTTGGTTGTGTTGCCTAAATTGTACACTAGATATTTTCTCTATTAAAAGAAAGTAGAAGATGGGGCGACATCGATAAAAAAATTCAGATCTTCAAAAGTAGACGTAAAACATCGGTTTAGAAGTTGGATTTGCCTCTGTATAATACTCTGTAAATTGCTGCGCTGCTTTTTTTACTGATTCGCTTTTGTTGTTTTTCGTTGAGAACATGTTTGTAGCCCAAATATAGGATTCAATTTGGTTTTTTGTTTTCAACACTTTTACAGACATGTCTAGGTAAAGCGAGATCCGGGTAATCTCAGATTTGGGCTCTCCAAGGACTGATAGGGGGGTTAGGAGAAGTGACAGTCTTGCTCCAGTTCCCATTCCTTCAAAGTCTATACCTTTAGGGTCTGTGGTAGAAATCCTTTTGACCTTTCCTACCTTCTCTAGTTCTTGGACTAAGATTTCCATTTCTGGCGATTTTTCAGAAAGAAGAACTGTAAAGCTGCTGATCCCCTTCAATGGGTTATTCAAGGTAGAGCACGGGCAATCTAAAATGTCTACCGGGTTTTTTTGAGGGGTAGGGACGGACTCTTGAGGAAAGGCATATAAACTGAAAGTAAGCGCAAACAAAAATAGTGAGTTTTTCATGGAAATTCCTTGTTATAATTAATCCCACATTGGATCAGCAGGAACACCTAGCATTTTCCATTCATGCAGTTTTTTTGCTAGAGGTCCTACACACGCTTTCCATAGACCTCCTTTATTGCAACATATTGTAGCTTGACCTTGGAACTTATCTATTGTGAATATAATAGACTCTTTAGCTGCCAGAGGCAATTTACTCCCCCTGACAACGCCTTTTAATGCTGCTGCGGTAGTTGTTACAACTTCTCTACACCAGCCATCGTAGGGCTGTTTGTCTGGTCCTATTACATATTCTTCGTCTTTGCATTTGTATATTTCGACGCAGTCTTTGCATTCCCAATTGTCCAGAAGATTTTGCAGGTAATCGGAGATTTTTAAAGCTATAGCTTCTTCGTCAGTACAAGCATATCCTAGCATCATTGCAAATAAGAAACGCAAATGCAGTTCTTCTCGAAAAGATTCTGTATCTTCACTGAAGTTGATGTCGTATCCCTTATGTAAAGATCGAATTGCTTCATCAAATTGTCCAGAGGCTAGATAAGATTCTCCTCTATCTAGATAGAATAGCGCTGTGCTTCTATCACTTTCTTGTCTAATCGTTGTTTGTTCTTCTGATCTTAAGAGATCGAAGCTGCAAGAAAGGAGCAAAGTTGCTAAGAGGAGGTTTTTTAGATTCATAAAGTTGAAGTTCTCTCCTTGTATTAAACGATTAAAAAACAAGACAGTTATTTTCTTCAAGAACAACTGGGATCTTCGCATGGAGTAAAATTAAAAGAAAGTAGAAGATGGATCGACATCGATAAAAAGAGAGATGTCTTTATTTTTGAACTGATTTTGTAGGCTGTGTAGCACTGGAGATGCTGCTAGGATTTTTGTAGACTTGATGAGAAACTGAAAGCGGTACTGGTTTTGTATTTTTGCATGACCGGCAGTCACAACAGGCAAAAACTCAAACGAGGAAGAGAGTTTGCTTATGAGGAACTTTCTTGCAGATTCTGCAGCTTCTTTTGTTTTTTCTAGATCAGTACCTGAAAAAGACACTTTTACAAGATGGGTAAAAGGGGGATAGAAAAAGAGCTTTCTAATGTTTGATTCTTCTTCAAAGAAGGCTGTGTAATCTTGATTTGCAGCGTGCTTGAGTGTTGGCTGATCAGGCAAAAATGTTTGAACGATCACTTCGCCTGGAAGCTCTCCTCTTCCTGATCTTCCAGCAACTTGGGTGATGAGCTGGAACATCGACTCACTGGCTCTAAAGTCTGGAATGGAAAGGGTCAGATCTGCGTTCAACACTCCTACTAAAGTAACAGAAGGAAAGTGGAGTCCTTTTGCAATCATCTGCGTGCCAACTAAAATATCAGCTTTACCCGAGCGGAACTGTTTGAAAATCCTGTCGTGGCTTCCCTTATGTTTAGTCGTATCTGCATCCATGCGAAGCACTCTGCACCCTGGAAAAATTTGACCTAGCTTTTTCTCTACAAGTTCAGTTCCTGCTCCTTTGAACTTTAAGGAAGCTTCGCTATGACATTTAGGACATGTCTTTTGAGGAGGGGCCTGGTAGTCACAGAGATGGCATGCTAAGATGTTTTCTCCTAAATGAAAGGTGAGAGCTGTTTCACAGTGAGGGCAGTGGGAAATATGAGCGCACTTTAAACAAATTTGAGAGGTGTGGTAGCCACGTCTATTAAGTAGAAGCAGACTTTGCTCTCCGACGGCGAGCCTTTTTTTTATGCCAGTTAAGAGCTTGTCGGAAAAAAGAGTGTTTCCCCTATGTTTCATGCATTCATGCTTCATATCAACGATAAGAACTTCTGGCATCTGAGACTTGCCGTGCCTTGCGGAAAGCAGGCTCAAAGTGTATTTGCCGCTGATGGCATTTTGGTAGCTTTCAAGACTTGGTGTGGCGCTTCCAAGGATTGCTACAGCGCCGCAAAGTTTTGCTCTAACAACTGCAACATCTCTTGCATTATAAGCAGGGGTTTCCCCTGTTTGCTTATAAGCAGAATCATGCTCTTCATCTACAATAATAAGCCCAAGTTCAGGCACAGGACAAAAGACAGCAGATCTAGCTCCAATGATGATCCTTGCTTTTCTTTCTTGAATTTGATGCCAAGCATCCCTTTTTTCTCCATCCGAAAGGCGGTAGTGCAAGATGGCGATCTTCTCTTCAAAGCGGCTTTTAAGTCTTTCTATCGTTTGAGAGGTTAAAGCGATCTCTGGCACTAAAAAAATCACACCCTTGCCAAGTCTTAGAGCTTCTTCAATGGCTTGTAAATAGACTTCTGTTTTGCCGCTGCCAGTCACCCCATATAAAAGATGGGTAGCAAAGGAAGCTGCTAAAAGATCTTGTTTGATCTTTTGAAGAGCTTCATCTTGCTCCCCAGATAGTGCTTTTGCTTTTGACATGAAGTAGTCGTCATCCCAGGAAGGGGATCTGTCCTTTTGATCGGTTTTTAGAACGAGTAGGTTTTTCTTTTCTAAAGAAAGAACGGATGATTTAGAGGCGTTTGCTTTTTTCAAAAGAACACAAAGGGGAGCTCTTCCTCCACACTCAAGAAGAGTTTTAAGAAGGTGGGCTTGCTTGGGGAATTTTTTCTCAAGCTCAAGCATCCTCTCCATTGGCTGCTCTACAGATTCGACGACCCATTCACTCTGCTCTTTCATGTGGTTACGGATGCTTGATGGCAAGATCGTCTTAAGCACTTTATGCATGGGAGCGCTGTAGTAAGAGGAGATCCACTGAGCGAGTAAGATGAGATCTTGTGTTAAAACAGACCTTTGAGAAGCAAGTTCATGAATGGGTCTTACTGTCGCAAAAAGGGGCTTTTCGCGTAGCGCCCATACGGTTGCTTTTCGAAGGGTTGTTTTAACAGGCACAATGACCCTTGATCCTACAAAGAGTTTACCAAGAAGTTCTTTTGGGATGGAGTAGTCGAGGATGGTGTCGACAGCTTCGTCTAAGACGACGCCTGCGAAAGTTTTTTCAGCGCCGTGCATAAGGTGTTCCAAAGCTCTTTTTTCTGTAAGGGGTTGTTAAAATAAGATTCAAAAGGTTGTAAAATAAGAAGAGGTCTGTCACTTAAAAATCTCTCAGAAGAAGCGGGGATTTCTTTTAAAAAGGGTAAAAGGCAAGATTTTTTATAAAGTGTCTCTGATGCGATAAAGAATTTAGCCTTTCCTTGTTTAAAAAACAGATCAAAGTGCTCTTCCACAAGCTCCCATTTTTTTACATCCAAAACAGCAGCGGATGTAAAATGAGAAGTGATTGCTAAGCTGATGTTTTGCAGAAAAAGATCAGACTCTTTTCCTTCTCTAAAAGAGAAAAGGACAACCTCTGCTTGAAGTACTTTTTTATAGATGGGATCCACTCTTAAATCTTTATCTTTAGGAGGCTCTTTATGTGTTGTAAAGCCTGGGAAAAGGTCTTTGATAGCAGAAGAGAGCGATTCAATTCCTAAAGTAGGCTTTACTACAGGCTCTTTTTCCACTGCTTTAGAAAACAAGGGAGCCTGAGGTTTTTCTTTTTCTTCTTCTTTCGGAGGTGGTGGCGGAGCTGGAAGTGGGATAGAGGCTGTTTTAAAAACAGGAGGAGCAGGTTCTTTTGCTACCTTTTTTGCTCTTTTCAAATGAACCTGTGAAGGTTTTACAAGCAAGCTTGCGTCTGGTTCAAAGTTTTCCTGCAAAAAACGCAAAGTATCATTCAGAAGGGAGTTCATAGGGAGCCCTCTTTGTTTTGAAGCTCTTGAAAAAGCAGTGTGATTTCAGGGATCAGACCTGTAAATCCCTTTTTATGAAAATTGTCGCAAAGAAGAGTTTGCACTTCAGCAAGACCATACATGTCTTCAAAAAGATCTGGCAAATAAGAAGGATCTAAAAGAGACGCTAGATCTTTTTGGTTTTTTAGCAAAAAAAACAAAAAGTGATTGTCATCGCTGCACTCTTTAATGAGAGGCTCTAAAAGGAAAAAAAGCTCTTTTAAGTGATCTTTTTCGTTGAAATCAAGTGAGCGCGACACAAAAAAGATCAAGCGAGAGATTTTTTCTTTCAGCTCAAGTAAAGGCTCTTGATATTCGGAAAAGGCAACTATAAGAAGGGTAGTGTGTTCTTGTAGTTTATTTAAAGGGGCATCGTAGGTTTTTTCTTTGTGAGAAGGTAGGCCCCAAGCTTTAGAGCTTTCTTTCATACAAGCAAAGATCTCAGACATTGCAAAGGAGAGCAAAAGCGCTTTGTCGTTTTGTGAATAGGTCCTTTCTTCAGAGAAAGGAGAGTGAAAATAGAGCTTGCTTGGCAAAAAAGATCTCCGCTGTTTTTTTTCAGTATCGCAAATGCGAGTCCAAAAAGCAATCTAAGAGAAAAACTTGCCATCATAGAGCCTGCTTAAGTAATATAAAGCTATGGACAAAGTCGTTTTGAAAAACAAAGAGGTGCGGGCTGTGTTTTCCGTGACACACGGCATGAACCTTCTTGCATTTACAAAAAATGATACCGCTATCATCGATCCAGAGACTTTGCCTCTTTTTGAAGAGCGCTTTGCAGGCCTTGGAAGCTTGATCGGTCCCCATTTTTATCATAGAGATCACATCCCTCCCGTTCCTTCTGAATATTTATTCCCACACATCGCAAGAATCAAAGCAAAAGGCACCTTAGAGCCTTTTTCACATGGCATTGCGCGCTACGCACCTTGGAACGCAGAAGTTTTAGAAAATGCGATCAAAGCAACGTTATCTAGCACTGATCTTTGGAATGGGATCCCTTTATCTACTTTAGAAGGGTTTGATTTTGAGATGAGTTTTTTTGCTGAGTTATTGGCAGATGGGATTGCTTTAGATTACTCAGTACAATCTGATAACCCTTCTGTGATTGGTTTGCACTATTACTACGCTCTGCCATCAACCGGTGGCACCATCAAAGCAGCTATCCAAAAGACCTATCGCATCCAAGATGAATGGAAGCCTATTCCATCTGCTCTTTTAGATAAGGAGGGCAATCTCTTATTTGATGCTACGCAAGAATCTGATTTTGGATTCATTCCAAAATCCAAAAATGGCTTTTTTGAGATCTTGTATGAAAATGCGGATTACACTCTTAAGATCCGCTTTCAAACAGAGAGTGAAGAAGCCTCCTTTCAGATCTACCACCCAAAAGACGCGTCTTATATTTGCATAGAGCCACTTTCCGCAAAAGATCCTAAAAATCCAATGCTAAAATCAAGTAGGCTTAAGATTCTACTTGAGCTATTTTAGAGTTCGGTTCTCTTTTAGCTTCTGAGTTTAAGGATCTGTTCATTTTGTTTATGATCCATTGCTGAATTCATTACCCCAAGAGTCATTCTTGAGCATCTCTTTCAGAACTTTATTTGCATTGATTTGTTCAGAGATCAAGGATCTGCTAAGTTCAGATACGATGGTATTTGTTAATGTATTAGTAGATATGAGTTTAGGCTCAGATTGATAAAGCTGTGTAATAACTTCTTTTGTAGTGAAGTTAGTATCATCATTCTTGCTATAGCTTGCTTGAAAATTTGTAATTTCACTTATTGCGCTAGTTTTGAAGACGCTGAGATTTTGACTACTCCAACATCGCAATGTAGAGAGGCCGGCAGTGGCGTACTCTTCACAAGTGGGTATCAGAATTACATTTATTTCGTTGAAGAATGATACATTTTTTAGATCCAGTTTCAGCAAAGAGAGGGCCTCTAAGGCTAAATCCTGGACTTGTGAAGGAGCCCTTGAAGGGATGGGCGGATAGGTGACATCTAAAACTTTGGCTGAAACTAACATTGATTTCCTTGTGGCTCCAGTGATTTTAGCGGGGTTTTGGCTTGTTTTCAAGGAAAGGATGTTTTTAGGTCAAACAGCCTCTAGATTCTTTTCGAGCTCTCTTAGCGCTTTTCTTTTTTTAAGACGTTTCCAAATACTGGTGGTGAGTTTAGTTACGGTCTCGTTCGCAGCTGTATTGCTAGCTACATTTATGTTATCAAATTCAATTCTTTCTTCTGGCACTAAGTTTATGATACTTTTTCGAATCAAAATCCAGCGGGTGTCTTCTGGATCCAGCGAAGGAATTTCTTCTGAAAGGATTGGGTCAGAAACTAACAGCCAAGGGTTTTTATCTAGGGATCGAATAGAGTTTTTTTCTGTCTTAAGTTGTGGAGATAAGAGAGGGGATGAAAGATCTTCTTCGAAAGGGTCAGAGATGAAAAACTGACGCAGATAGCTTATAGCTCTTAGAAAGATGTTTGTTATTATGGGGTTGGCGGATCTAGGTTCATAGGGTTCGATAAGATTTTCATCTTCCAAAATCTCTTCATTGCCAGTTTTTGCCTCATTTTTAAATTGAATGTAGTCTTTTTTATGATAAAAAAGATCTGGAGAATTTCTAGGGATTTCAACAGACCTTACGATTCTGTTAAATTGGATTTTTTTTTCTTTAGTTTCTTTGCTTTCTGAACTTTGAAAAAAGAAGGTAAGTGGCCCAAATATAGCGTTCATGAATCAGTCCACTTTTTTGTTGTAACCGTAGCAAATCCGTTTTGTTGATAGCAAAATTCTTTTGTATCTTCAAGGGTAGCCGATTCAAAGATTAGATGGAAGTACTGTAGAGATAAAAGAGTAAAAAAATGTTGAATATTCTCTTGCTTAAATGGTTTTAAGCAAGAGTTTGAGGGGGCTTTTCTTTAGAAATCTGGATGTTGAGCGGGAATGTATGTACGAAGCTTTGTTTTTTGAATTTCTTCTTAAAGATCTCAAGGCTTTTTTCTGTTACTTGGCTGTTATTCCAGGTTGAGTCAGTAACATCTTCAGAGCGATACAACATAGTCTTGGCTAGATAGAATGAAGTAATGCCTTTTTTTCTTGCGTAGGCTTTGACTTCATCTGTTCCATCATCCATAAAGGATTGTTTTTCTTTCTGCGTATACCACAGAATATCTCCTACAATTTTGTCACTGTCTTCCCCTTCTCCATATGCCTCGTAATATTCTTCTCGAGTAGGAACTAGAATCGGTGTTTTTGAGGGCTTAAATGTTACTTTGCGCTTTTTGATGCTGCATTGGGGCTTTCTAAATTAGATTCGGGAGTTACTGGACGAGTGTCATCCAAAGTCGTTTGATCGGAAGGTATTAATTTGAGGTATTGTAAAAATAGCAATACAAACGATGTAGTTTTTGTTTGAGCTATTAAAGCTTGCTTGTCAGTAAGGGATTTCCCTTTCGAAAGGTTCGAAGGAATAACATTGAAAAAGCGTAGGATGGGCGGGATAAATGACATTAGGTCTCTTGATTTGGTTGGTAAAGTGCTGTTAAGGCTTGCCTAGCTTCGACTTCGTGTATTTTCATATATGCCAGAACCTCTGCTGTGCCTTCATTTTTGAATGACTTAATCTCATTCTTATCCCAACTGGTATCTGCGATTAATCCAGCGTTTTCATACTCTTCCCTGGTAGGGATTAGAACAACATCTATCTTTTCACTCCATTTTACACTACATTTAACAGCCCGCCACGTAGCTCGAATACTCTCATCCAGATCATCAATATCCCTCTGTACCAAAATGGACACAGGAGAATAGGGCGTAAGACGGTCGGAAGGAGTATCTGGAGGAGTATTAAAAGAGGAAGTTGATCCACTTGTCGATATTGATGATACTGATGACATTATATTTTCCTCCTTTTTTGTTGGGTTTGTTTATAGGTGTTAAAACTAGATCTTCTAATTTAATAGTTTAAGCTGGACGATTTTTGATCTGATTCTTTGCTTGATAAGAGCGTCTCTAGCATCTTCTCTAGTAACGCCAAGGTTCCCGCTATCCCACTCTTTTTCGATATACTTGCGAATTTTTTCAGGAGAGGGTTCTCGCAGGTGTGAGATTGACAGAGCATCTACGGCCTCATTAAAGGAGACGCTTTTTTTTAGAGGAGCTTCTTCTTGTCTTGGAGAAAAAGAATCAAGTCCAGTGGCGACAATAGAATATGGAGAGTTGGAATTAGAAGAGGTGTCTATAGAGAGGAACTGAGAATAGGGTGAGGTTTCTATAAAAAGGGCTGTAGGCTTTATTTTTGCTGGGAGGTTAAGTTCAAGATCCTCAAAAGATTCAGCGTTACTTAAGATATTTAGGCCTACTGTTTCTGCAGTGCTTTCAATTGGAGCAGGAGGAACAGGCGAGGGCGAAACAGAGCTAGACCCGTTCCAAAAGCGAGAAATCACCTGAAAAGGTGAATAAGATCTCAAAGATGTAAAATTACCCGAACTACTGAGCATAAAAGCATTGGTTTTTAATTTGTTGATTCGTTAAGTGTATCAGAAATTATTATTGAAATATATGTTAAAATAAAGATTTGTCGTCTTTTTTAATTAGACAATTTAAAATTTACATTTTAACGATATATTTAAGAATCAATGCCTAAAAGAGCTTCCACATAGTCTTCAGGCTCAAAGGGGATAAGGTCTTCGGCCTTCTCTCCGACCCCAATCCAGCGAATAGGGATTTTGAGCTCTTTATAGATGGAGAGGATGATGCCGCCTTTGGCGGACCCATCAAGCTTTGTGAGAATGAGGCCTGTGAGGGGAACGAAGCGGTGGAAGGTTTTGGCTTGGTCCAGGGCATTTTGGCCATGGGTGGCATCCAAAATCAAAAGGGTTTCATGGGGAGCTTTAGGGGAGAGCTTTTTACACGTTTTTTGTATTTTTTCAAGCTCGAGCATCAGATCTGTCTTATTTTGCAATCTACCAGCAGTATCAAGAAGAACGATGTCTGAGCCTCTAGACTTAGCAGCTGTCAGGGCATCAAAAGCAACGGCAGAAGGATCTCCTCCTGGCTTTGACTTCACAATATCAATAGAGAGTTTGTCTGCCCAAAGAGTGAGTTGATCAATGGCAGCGGCTCTAAAGGTGTCACCGGCCCCAAGTAGCACTTTTTTTCCTTCTTTTTGAAAGGCTAGAGCTAGTTTTGCAATAGAAGTTGTTTTTCCACTTCCGTTGATGCCGACAATCAAGATCACAAGAGGTTCTTTTTCATCAGGAGTAGCCGGATGAACAGAAGGAGGAGATGCGAGGATTTCAAGGGCCCTTTGTTTCAAGATCTGTAAGATAGACTCAATGTCTTGCCGCGGTTTTAACTTAAGCTCTGATTTAAGATGAGATACAAAATCTTCAACACAAAGAGTTCCAAGATCAGCTTCATAAAGGATCTGCTCTAAAGACTCAAAAGTAGACTCGTCCCAAGGTTTTCCAAATAAAGAGCTGATCCTTTGTCCAAGGATCGATCTTGTAGAGGAAAGCGCGCTTTTAATTTTCTGATAACTATTTTTTAAAAAACTAAACATAGACGGACTGCTAATTTTGAGTTGATGGAAAAGTGTACTCTATCACATAACGGAATTGAATAGAAGGCAAGGAATTTTAATGGACATACACGAATATCAAGCAAAAAGCATTTTACACCATTACGGACTTCCCATTCCTAAATTTGGAGTTGCGGCAAGTTTGGGGGAAGTTGAGCAGATAATTAAGGAACTTTCTTTGACGCAGGCTGTTTTAAAGATACAGGTTCATGCAGGAGGCAGAGGAAAAGGAGGTGGGGTTAAATTTGCAAAAAACAAAGAAGAGATTTTGAGTTTTGCAAAGCAGTTGATCGGCATGAAGTTCGTGAATAACCAAACAGGTCCTGAAGGAGTTGTCGCTTACAAAATTCTTATTTCTCCACCACTTGAGATTAAAAAAGAGTATTATTTGGGAGCTGCTATTGATCGAGAATCGGCGCAGCCGATTTTGATCGCTTCTCCGGAAGGCGGGATGGATATCGAAGAGATCGCTCATAAGCATCCAGAAAAGATCTTAAAGCTGCCAATCGAGCTAACAGGGGATGTAAGACCCTACCGCTTGATCCGCCTTATGAACTTTATGGGATGGAAAGGGGAGCAAGCTAAAATAGGAACTAAGATTGCTAAAGGAGTTGCTAAGGCGTTCATGCAGACGGATGCTTCACTTCTTGAGATCAATCCTTTAGTGGAAGATGCAAAAGGGGATCTTTGGGCTCTTGATGCCAAACTTAGCATCGATGACAACGCTCTTTTTAGACAGCCTGAAATTGCAGCGTTTTACGATTCTTCTCAACTCTCAAAAACAGAAGCCGATGCAAAAGCGTTTGATCTAGCTTACGTGGCGATGGATGGAAACATTGGATGTATGGTCAATGGAGCAGGCCTTGCGATGGCTACAATGGACCTCATCTATAATTATGGGGGGAAGCCTGCAAACTTTCTTGATGTTGGAGGCGGAGCCTCTAAAGAAAAAGTAGCAGAAGGTTTTAAGATCATTTTGGAAGATCCCAACGTGAAGGCTATTTTGGTAAATATCTTTGGCGGAATTATGAATTGCGCGGTACTTGCTGAAGGAATCATCGCTGCTATGAAAGAGTGTGATATCCGTGTTCCTTTAATTGTGCGAATGGAGGGAACGAATGTGCAGGAGGGTAAGAGGCTGCTCAAAGAGTCCAATCTCAAAATCATCACAGCAGACACACTTGCCGATGCAGCAGAAAAATCCGTAGCTACCTTAAAAGTAAAATAGGAGAAATTTGTTCTTATGGCAATTTTAGTAAATAAGAATACAAAAGTGATTACACAAGGGATCTCCGGAAAGTCTGGACGTTTTCACACAGAGCAAGGGATTGAGTACGGATCTAAATTCGTAGGGGGAGTGACTCCTGGAAAGGGAGGACAAGAAATTTTAGGTCTTCCTGTTTTTGATACGGTGTATGATGCGAAAAAAGCAACAGGCTGCGACGCCTCTGTTATTTTTGTTCCGCCACCTTTTGCAGCGGATGCAATTTTAGAAGCTGAAGATGCGGGGATTGCCCTCATCATCTGCATCACGGAAGGGATCCCAGTCAGAGATATGCTTGAAGTCAGTAGAATCATGCGAAACAGTAAAAAAAGCAGACTCATCGGTCCTAATTGTCCAGGAGTCATCACACCTGATGAGTGCAAGATCGGCATCATGCCAGGATACATTCATAAAAAAGGGAAGATAGGGATTGTTTCTCGTTCTGGAACCTTGACGTATGAAGCTGTTTGGCAGACAACAAATTTAGGTCTTGGACAGTCTTCTTGTGTGGGTATCGGAGGGGATCCTCTCAACGGAACTAACTTTATTGATGTTCTTGCTCTTTTTGAAAAAGACCCAGAGACAGAAGGGATCCTTATGATCGGAGAGATCGGAGGATCAGCGGAAGAGGAAGCTGCTGAGTGGATCAAAAAACATTGCACAAAACCTGTTGCTGCGTTCATTGCAGGCTCAACAGCGCCACCAGGGCGCAGAATGGGACATGCTGGCGCTATAATTTCTGGTGGAAAAGGTGCCGCTCCTGATAAAATAGCGGCTCTTCAAAAAGCAGGAGCGGTCGTTGCTCTTTCTCCTGCTGATATGGGAGTATCTATGCAAAAAGCAATCGCCGAGAGAAAAAAATAATGAAGCTCTTTGGAAGAATCCCGCTGACCTTAAGTCCTAGTTTTTGGGTGGTAGGTGGATTGATCGGTTACATGAACACAGAGAGTGTGATAGGAACTCTTCTTTGGATTTCTGTCATTTTTGTATCTGTTTTGGTGCATGAGCTCGGTCATGCACTCGTTGCTTATAAACTAAAGCTAAGCCCTCGCATTGAGCTCATTGCCTTTGGCGGTCTGACTCGCTACTCGAATGAAAAACTCTCTTTAGGAAAACAGTTTTTCATTGTTGTTACAGGTCCCTTGTTTGGTTTTCTTCTTTTTGTAGCCTCTTTTATCCTTTTCCATAACCTTACGATTCACAATGTTTTGCTCATCCAGTTTTTAGGTCTACTTCAAATGGTGAACCTTTTTTGGACGCTAGCTAACTTTATTCCTGTGCTTCCTCTCGATGGAGGACACATTTTGCGCATTGGAATGGAAGCTCTTTTTAAAACCAAAGGACGCTATTATGCAGTTTTAGTAAGTGCCCTTGTTGCACTGGTTGCCAGCATCATTTTTTTTGCGCTAAAGGTTTTTTTGCTCGGATCGTTTCTTTTTCTATTCGCCTATCAAAACTACATGGACCTAAAAAAAGAAAAAATAGCTCTGCCAGAAGATGTCTATAATAGTAAGATCTCTCAAGTCAAAGAAGCCTTAAGCTTGGGGAAGAAAGAAGAAGCGTTTGATCTGCTTCTTTCCATCCGTAAAAGGCTATCAGGAGAGCCTCTTTATCTGCTTTATACACTAGCGTTTGACTTAGGTCAGCACAAACTCGTTACGGAGCTTTCTGGTAGCTGTTTTCAAGAGTTTCCAATACCAGATGTGTCTTTAGCTGCCGCTAAATCCCACGCCAAGGAATCGAACGTAGAAGGTGCCTTAGGCTGGCTTGAAACAACGCTTAAGTTTGGACCTTACCAAGCACTAGATCTTATTTCAGATACACATTTTGATGTTATTCGAGAAATTCCTACTTTCTCTCAATGGGTTAAGTCACGTTAGCTTAATAAAAAATTGATTTTTTCTTCCCCTTTTTTCCCCATCTCACGTATATTATTCATCAGTTTTTTAGCTTAAGGGAAAAAAATATGAGAAGACACGTGTATGTTCTGGATGTGGGTTTGATTGAAGGGTTAATAGAAGATGAGTTTATTGAAGAAAATCCAACGGTTTCTAGGACTATTGAGATCCAGGGCCATCATACACTTGCTCAGCTGCACAGCATCATATTTAAGGCCTTTAATAGAGAAGAAGAGAATTTGTATGAGTTTCAGCTAGATAGCAATGCGATCTTTCCTGATAAGAGATATGCTCCAGCTGAGTATGAAGAGGCTGATGAAGATTACGGTCTTGCGGAAGAAACGACCATTCAAGAGCTAAAGCTCAGTGAAGGGGATCAAATCGGTTATCTTTTTGATTATGGAGACATGTGGCTCCATCAGATTGGGGTTCGTTCTATCCAAGAAGAGGAAGAAGATTCCGTTCGTTACCCAAGAGTCACAAAAAAGATAGGAAGAAGCCCTCCTCAGTACCCAGATTGGTGATATTGTCTTTTTTGAAAGGTAAACAGGAGTTTTTATGAGTATTAAAAGAGTTACTTTTAGGGACAGTTACCCAAGAGCTGTCGCCGAAAAAATAAATCTCACTTCAGCGAAAGCCACAAAGGTAGGAAATCCTCTGAATATATGGAGAGAGAGCAAGGAAACTGCTAATCTACATAGAGGTGAAGTCGAGCCAGGAGGAGCCCCTCCTAAAGTGCTATCTGTCTGGAAAGAGGGTAATTCTATCACTTTAGTACCTATAAAAGATTTTTCGGCAGATGAGACTATCGCCCTACCTATACAATATACCGAAGAGTCTTTGAGGATTCTTGAGCTAATGAAGGCGGCTATTGCGAAAGGTCAGACTTGTGTGCTTTTCAGCTCAGTAAGTCAGAAGTGTTAACAAGTTGAATGGATAAGAATCTATTCTACTTGCCCTAGATAGAACTTTAGTTGACTATAGGCACTTAGTGTCAATTTCTACGTATAAAATCCAGAAAATGGAGGCTACTGTATGAGCGTTAACGAGGTAAAAGATTCAGGAAATGGGTATTATATAGGGGAAGATCTTTCTTTAGAGGAAGCAAATTCCGAAACTCCCAACACAATCACTCAAGTAGCTTCTAGTATAATAGGTTCAGGGTCCTCGAAGGAGTCTGAACCTATCATGATTCTTTCCATACAAGGGTATGATTCCGTAGAGAATCTTCACCGAAAAAGGAAAGAAGAAAGAACTAATGAAGTAGCTATCGATATTTTGGGATTACCTGAAAATGGTGAAAAGATATTTCTAGACGATTCTTGCAAACTTAGACATAAGCAATTGAAAGACTGTCAAAAGACAAGCAATTATCAAGATATAATCAAAGATGAGAATGTAGAGCTAGTTGCGGAAGAGTATATCGATGGTAGCCGAAAAGTGAATACTAAACCGTGGTCGATAGCGGGGGCTTTATCTAATCTTTTTTCGAGCTTTTTTTCCGATATTAGACTCCCTTAAAATAAGCAATTTTGGTCACATGATCATCTCAAAGAAAAAAAACAGAAGAAACGGTTAGCTCAGCTAGCGCTTTCTCAGATTCTAGAGAAAAAATTTATAATCTTTTGAAGGGAACTCTGAGAAAAATCAGAGTTCCTATTTGAAAAACTTCACTCAGGTAAGAAGCCCCCGGCTTGTCTTTGCCACATTTTGGAATAGTACCCGCCTTTAGCAAGAAGATCTACGTGAGCGCCTTCTTCTACGATCTTACCTTGATCAAAGACCAAAATACGGTCCATCTTAGAAAGAGTAGAAAGACGGTGAGCAATGATGATCGTTGTACGATCTTTAATTAGCTTTTCTAAGCTGTCTTGGATGTAGTCTTCTGTGACAGAGTCAAGGGCAGAAGTCGCTTCATCTAAGATCAAAATAGGTGCTTCCATGAGCATAGCTCTAGCGATAGCAATACGTTGTTTTTCACCACCTGAGAGTTTCATGCCTCTTTCACCAACCATGGAGTTATATCCTTCTGGCAATTGCTGAATGAACTCTTCGCAGTGAGCTTTACGCGCAGCTTCTAAAATTTCTTCTTCAGTTGCTTCGACTCTTCCATATGCGATATTTTCTTTTAGAGTGCGGTGAAATAAAGAAGGATCTTGAGGAATTAAGGCAATTTGCTTGCGAAGTGACTCTACGGTCACATGAGCAATATCTTGTCCATCAATCAAAATTCTTCCCTTGTCTAAAGGATAAAAACGCAAGATGAGGTTGATGAATGTCGATTTACCAGATCCTGAATAGCCAACAAGACCGATTTTTTCTCCTCCACGGATATGAACATCTTTGTTTTCAAAGAGTCTTTTGTCTTCGTAGTGGAAGGAAACGTTTTCAAAGATGATTTCTCCTCTCTCGATTTTAAGAGGAGAGGATCCTGGAATGTCCATGACATCTTTAGGGTCTTGCATAATACTCAAAGCTTGACTTGCAAGTCCGATCGATTGGAAGAACTGAGGCATTTCTTCTCCGGCAAACCAAAGAATGAAGATCAGATTCCATGTGGTGTTAAAGATCTGAATGACTTCACCCGTTGAAATCTTCCCTTGTGTCCAGTAAAGGATCATAAATCCGTTCAAAGAAAGTCCACCGAGTAAAAAGGCAGTCGATACAAAGACGAACATGATTTCAATCGAGTATTTAGATTTAAAATACTTGGCCTTTTCCTCTTTTTGATAGACAGCAATACGAGCTCTTTCAAAGGCGAATCTAGAAAAGAGGTTTACGGCAAAATTGTTCGATAGGCTATCGACAATTTTACCCGCAAGCTTACTTCTCACGTGTCCGTGTTCGGCAGAAAGACGTGCGCATCTTTTGGAGAAAGCAAGGCAGATAGAAAAGTGGATAGTGATCCAAGCAGCTGCAATGAGGGCAAAAAGCGTATTGACCTGCGCAAAGAAGAAGATCGTTAAGATGCTTGTTGCAATCGTTGGAAGGAAAAGAGTTAGCATGTTTTGCAGGATCAAGGTGACCTGAATGGTCATGTCGTTGATTTTATTCGATAAATTTCCGGCAAAATGAGAGTTAAAATACTTAGGGGAGTGGTGCATGATGTGTTCGAACATCCCCATACGAATGTCAGCTTCGAGCTGAGGGAAGGCTCTTGCTTGCAAAAATCCTTTGCATCGGAAGGAGGATTCGACAAAAAGCCACAAAAGGGCTCCTGAGATCAGAGGCCATTTAAGAGGCAGCCAAGCAGACGATCTATCCAAATCATACTCTGTCAAAATATCAATGATCAATCCTAAGATGTAAGGCCAGATCGTAGCATCTAAAGACCATACAAGAGAAAGCGCAAAAACAAAGAAGAACACCCACCGCTGAGATTTTACAAATTTCCAAATAAAAGAAGCGAGGTTTCTTGAAAAATAATTATCAGGCATTTTTTCTACTTTAGGTTAATAACTAACTCACGTATTGTCGCACAGATTTTTCTTTTTTTCAATTTTTTTAGCAGACGAGGGGGGAAAATAGGGGAAAAAGAAGAACACCCCTAAAAAATCTTCGTTTTTTAGAGGTGTTCTATGTGTGAAAGCGGTTATTCAGAAGATCTAGTTAAAAGCTGAGTGCCCGCGAGAAATCCGTTAGCTAGTCCAATACATGCTCCGGCCAAAATATCTACTGGCCAATGATCTTTAGTGATATAACGACTAACGCCTACTAAACAGGCGGCAACAAAAGCTGCACCTGTTAAGGAAGATAAACCATACTTTCCGGCGAGTAATCCCACTCCTAAAAATGCTCCAGCGGTATGAGTAGATGGAAAGGATCCATCGCGGCCATCTGGGCGTTTTTTAGGGAACATTTTTTTTAAAAAAGGAGGCCCCACCTTATGACATGCAGCGAAAATGGAGAAAAAAACCGCTTCCTTATAATCTTCCTGATAGATGGCATAACTTCCTGCAGCAATAGGGATAACATATTGCCCAATATCTGCCGCTAATTTAAGTTCTTTAGTGTACATAACCTGTCCTTGTTAAAGTAATAAGATTAATAATGCTTTGCTCTTGTATTGTATCATGTTTATGTTTTTTTTATTAACTTTTAAATAGTTGTTTTGTGTTTTTAGTGGTGAATTCATTGCGGTTAAAATTATTTATATCTAATAAAGATGACTAAAAAAGAAAAAACCCTCTAAAAATTTTTTGATTTTTAGAGGGTTTGCTTAACTTATAGATTAAAAAACTATCTAGCAGCAGGGGCTGGAGCTGGAAGTGTTGCTTTATGACTGAGTTTGTACTGTCCTCTGTCATTCACTTCTAGGACCTTGACATCGATCATGTCCCCTTCTTTCACTACATCGGTCACGTTTTGTACGCGGTGATGAGCGAGCTCTGAAATGTGGCAAAGGCTTTCTTTTCCAAAAATCTCTACGAAGGCGCCGAAAGGTACAATCGATACGACTTTCCCTTTATACGATTTACCAACTTCGAGTTCTGCTGTCAGATTGAAAACAATGTCCTTAGCTTTTTGCATCGCTTCAGGATTTGTAGAAGAAATGCTTACAATACCGTCATCGTTGATGTCGATCTGTACGCCTGTTGTTTCAATAATAGAGCGGATTTGTTTGCCTCCTGGCCCAATAACTGTACCGATCTTGCTAGGCTTAATTTGCATTGTTTCAATGCGTGGAGCGTAGCGAGAGAGCTCTGCATTAGATTTAGGGCAAGCTTCTAACATTTTTTGTAAAATGTGAGTTCTGCCAGCTTTAGCTTGTGCTAAAGCTACTTGCATGATCTTAGGAGTGATTCCTTCGATTTTAATATCGAGTTGGAACGCTGTGATTCCTTCTGCGCTTCCTGCGATTTTAAAGTCCATGTCTCCAAGTGCATCTTCAGCGCCTAAGATATCGGATAAGATCGCATATTTATCGCCTTCCAAAATAAGTCCCATTGCAATTCCTGCAATCGGATGCTTGATTGGAACTCCAGCGTCCATCATCGCAAGACATCCACCGCACACAGAAGCCATGGAAGAAGATCCGTTAGATTCTGTGATGTTGGATTCAAGTCTTACAACATAAGGGAACGCTTCTTGACTTGGCATAGTCATTAGAAGAGCTCTTTCAGCGAGTTTTCCATGTCCGATCTCTCTACGTCCTGGGCTTCCCATACGTCCTACTTCTCCAACAGAGAAAGGAGGGAAGGAGTATTGTAGGTAGAACTTGCGTAGGCCATCACCAGTGTCTAGATCTTCGTAGCGCATGCCTGTGGATTCTCCACCAAGTGTTGCAACTGCAAGAGCTTGTGTTTCTCCTCTTGTGAAAAGAGAGCTTCCGTGTGTTCTTGGAAGAAGAGATTGTTCAATTGAGATAGAGCGAACTTGCTCACATGTTCTTCCATCGAGTCTGCGATTTTCATTTAAAATCGTAGCTCTCATGATGTCAGCTTGTACCTTTTTAAAGGCAAAGGTCACATCTATTTTAGAGTAGACAGGAGTTCCATCTACTGGGAAGTAGTGGAGCATCACAGCTTCAGAAATAGCTTTTACGGCTTGTTCTCTGTCTTGCTTTTCTTTGTTATCAAGAGCTTTTTTAAGATCAGATCCGTGTTTTTCGCTGATCTCTTTGATGAGCTCAGGAGGTGTTAAGCGGATAGAGCTTCTGTCTTTAGTCTTTCCAATAAGCTTTTGCCAATCAGAGAGATGTTTACAGATGATCTTGATGGCTTCGTGCCCTTCTTCGATCGCTGCTAAGATTTGCTCTTCTGAAAGGAAGTCAGCATACCCTTCGATCATCAAAATAGCATCTTCAGAACCAGCTAACATTAGATCTAACTTTGAAGTTTTTTGCTCTTCTTGTGTTGGGTTGATCACGAACTTGTCTCCGATAAGACCCACTCGTACACCAGCTACCGGTTTTATGAAAGGAACATCAGATAAAATTAACGCAGCAGAAGCTCCGCAAATAGCTAGAGGCTCAGGAGAGTGGATTCCATCATAAGAAAATACAAAGGAAAGAACTTGAACTTCGTTATAGTATCCATCTTCAAAAAGAGGGCGGATCGGACGGTCGATCAGTCTGCACATCAAGATTTCTCTTTCAGCAGGTCTTCCTTCTCTTTTAATGAATCCGCCGAGGGTTTTTCCGAAAGAAGAGAATTTTTCTTGATAATCGACGCGCAAGGGAAAAAAATCGACACCTTCTGCAGGCTTTGAAGCTGAGCAGACGGTTGTGAGCAAAATAGTCTCGCCGCACTGTACTGTAACAGCAGCATTGGCTTGTCTTGCAATTTTGCCTGTTTCAAAGGTAATCGTCTTACCTCCGACGGCAACATGCAGTTTTTTGGAATCGTTCATGTAGGTGCTCCTTACAAATAGTAGTGTAATTTCGTTGTATAACGTTAGAGCCGGTGAGATGAACTGACCATTTGGATAGACAAAAAAAAGATTTTCCTTGTCTAGCTAAAAGGACCTTTCATCAAGCACCGACTTAGCTTTAAGAATTTTTTAGAATTCTTAGGGCTGTGAGTGTATCGTAGGGTTGAATAGAAAAGCAAAAGAAAACGAAAAAACCACTTTAAATTGCAACTTGTACAATGAAAAGTGGCTTTTTTGAGACGAATTATTTTCTTAGATTTAAGCGAACAATCAGGTTTTGATAGCGCTTCGTATCTGTTGAATTCAAATAGTCGAGAAGTTTTCTTCTTTGTCCGACTAGTTTGAGCAAGGCGAGCCTTGAGCCGTGGTCCTTAGGAGCGACTTTCAAATGTTCTGTGAGTTCTGCTATTCTTTCTGTTAGAATAGCAATTTGAACATCCGCAGAACCGGTATCTTTCTCGTGGAGTTGAAATTTTTTTGTAATTTCTTCCTTAGTACCCTTATCTAATGACATATTATGTTCTCCCCGTTATTGAGAGTTTTAAAAAGGTAGACAAACTTAAAAAATATAAAACATAGTGAAAAGTATAACCTAAACGGCAAAAGCGATCAACTTAAACTTTTTATTGCTCTCTGAGTAGTGTTTTTTTACTTGGCTCAAGAAGAGGCTTTCTTGCATTTTGAACGCTTGCCTGGTACAGTTCTTCTGCACACAATCTTACCAGAAACTACCTTAAAGGTGAATCATTATGATGATAAATTCGAATTACAAAAACAAATTTGAGACTCTTGCTCCCTTTGTAGAGGAGCTTTGCCTCGGGATTAAAAAAGAAATTAAACAAGAATTCGTCAAGAAGAAAGGTCTTCAGGCTGAATTTAACCCTATGGATATAAGCGATATAGCTCAGTTTTTCTATAAAAAGGTCGCAGGGGAAGGGGATGAGAAAACTGGGGAGTGGTTAGCTTCTTCTTGGATCTATAAGAATGGAGAAATCTTTCAACTCTTTCATGAACAGCTCTCTTTGGTGGATCAGCATTATGATCGTTTGGAGTCTCTTTCGTCTGAAGTTGAGCAGAAAATAAAAGACTTGTCTGTCTCTAAATTTGGTTTTATTCGTGTATACCTATTTTCTGTTTTAAATTCTGTCGTTTTTTCAGCAAAACTTTTTGAAGAGCTCAAAAATGGAGCTTTGAAAGAGCTTTCTGCGAGTAAAGATTCTTCTTTAGAAGGTAAAGACACTGTTTCCTTAGAAGAATTGAAAAAATCTTTTGAGATGGAAAAGTTGAAGATGGAAGAGAAATATGAGAAGAGACTTCAGGGTGTGATCAAAAAAACTCAAATGGAAGTGGAAGGATATCGCAAGCAAATTGGACAGCTTCAAAAAAGATTAGAGAAAGAGTCTTTAGTCTAATGGATGAGTTGTTTATGTTAGAAGCTCTTGAGGAGGCTAAAAAAGCTTTCGCGCAAGGGGAGGTTCCGGTTGGTGCCGTTGCGGTATATGAAGGGAAGGTCGTTGCTAGGGCCTTTAATCAGGTGGAGTCCTTAAAGGATGCTTCCGCTCACGCTGAGCTGCTTTGTCTTAAAAAAGCAGCCTCAGTGCTTGATCGGTGGCGTCTTTTGGGGGTGACCCTTTATACGACTTTGGAGCCTTGCTCGATGTGCGCCGGAGCTTTGTTTTCTTTTCGCATTGATCGACTTGTGTGGGGAGCTCCTGATATAAGGCAAGGCGCTGATGGTAGTTTGGTTTCTCTTCTTACGATAAAACATCCGATTCATGAAATTGAGATTGCGAGGAATGTCCTCTCAGAACAATCAGCTGTCCTTATGAAAACTTTTTTTGAGCAAAGAAGGAAAAATTCATGATTGAAGTAATGTTTGATGAGCTCGCAGATCAGCAAAGGAAAAGAATTGGGGCCTTTGCTCGTACGTTGATTCCCTATCTTACTGAAGATGATCTTTTGCAGCCCAATGATTTTCCGGAATTGGAAAATCACCCCTATTTCCGTTATGAGGAAGGAGTGTTAGAAGGAATTTTAACGGCAAGGATGGCGTATCTCGCCTTGAAAAAAGAAGAAGCTTGTGAAAGGCCTTGTTTTTAATTGGCTTCTCGGCTTTAATGTTTGTTTTTTATTACGTGTGAATATTTTAGGAGTTTTTCATGAAAAAGCAAGGGCATCCTCCCTATCAAGACATTCTTTTTGTAGATTCTTCTACAGGATTTGAATTTGTTTGTGGGTCTACATTACAACCAAAAGAAAAGAAAGAGTACCAAGGTAAAGAATACCCTGTGTACCGCGTTTCTGTTTCTTCTGCTTCCCATCCGTTCTTCACAAAGAGCAATCAGCTTATTGACTCTGAAGGACGTATTGATAAGTTTATGAAGAAATACAAAAAGAAAGACGAGCCTGCTGTAGAAGCAGTAGAAGCGGCGGAAGAAGTTGACGAGAAAGCTGGTAAAAAAGGTTCTGCTAAAAAAGCTTCAACTAAGAAAAAGTAAAATCATTTATGGAAGAGAGAGTACGCGGGCTTCTTTCCCGCTTAGAAAAAGTGGAAGAACTGCTAGGCCAAACGCATGTTCTCTCTGATCAAAAAGAATATCGTCTTTTAACGCAAGAGCACGCTTACTTGACAGAGATCAAGGAGGCGTGGACTTGCCTGTCTGAAACGCAAAAGCAACTCGAAGAAAATCAACTTCTCTTAAGAGAAGAAGCGGATCCTGAATTCTCGCAAATTATCCGAGAGGAAATCGCTCAGCTTCAAGAAAAACTTCCGAAGCAGCACAAACGCTTAGAAACCCTGCTTGTTCCTCCAGACCCAAGGGATAGTCGTAATCTGATCCTTGAGATTAGAGCGGGTACAGGTGGTGACGAGGCTGCTCTTTTTGTTGGTGACTGCGTACGTATGTATAAATGCTATGCAGACCAAAAAGGGTGGAAATATGAGCTCTTAACAGCGACTCCTTCTGAGATGGGAGGCTTTAAAGAGTACATCATGCTCCTTTCTGGTCCTAACGCATATCGTTTTATGCAGTACGAAGCGGGAACGCATAGAGTGCAAAGAGTTCCTAAGACAGAAGCGCAAGGTAGAGTTCATACCTCAGCGATCACTGTTGCCGTTCTATTAGAGCCGGATGAAGAAGAACAGATTGATATCGACGAAAGAGACTTGAAAATCGATACGTATAGGGCTTCAGGAGCAGGTGGCCAGCACGTTAACACTACAGATTCTGCTGTAAGGATCACTCACATTCCGACAGGAACCGCTGTCTATTGCCAAGAAGAGAGAAGCCAGCACAAAAACAAAGATAAGGCGATGAGGCTTCTTACTGCAAAGCTCTTAGAAGAAAAGAGGCGCAAAGCAGAGCTTGAAGTTTCAGAGCTCAGATCTTCTCAAGTCGGAAGTGGAGATCGCTCAGAGCGCATTAGAACTTATAATTTTTCTCAGAATCGCTTGACCGATCATAGAGTGGACTTGACCTTGTACAAACTTGATAAAGTGATGGATGGGGATTTGGATGATATTACTGAAGCTTTGGTCAAACATTATCACAATCAAAAGCTTTCTGGGGATCAAAACTCATGAAGCTTCTTGGAGAAGTTCTCAATCTATCGATTCAATATTTAAAAGAAAAAAATATTGCATCGTCCCGTCTTGTGGCAGAGACCCTCCTTTCCCATGTTCTTGATCTCAAGCGGATGGATTTATACCTTCGGTTTGAGTGTCCTTTAGAAGAAAAAGAACTTTCAGCGTTTAGATCTTTGATTAAAAAAGCTTCTTTGGGAGAACCTGTAGAATATATTTTATCTACAGCAAGTTTTTATGGCCTAAATCTAGAGATTTCTCCTCATGTTTTAATTCCTCGTCCTGAAACCGAGATTTTGGTCGATTTTGTAGCGAAGTTTTTGGAGCAAGATGTGGAAGGAAAGGTTTTGCTCGATTTGTGCTCGGGATCTGGATGTATGGGGCTTAGTTTAAAAAAGAAATTTCCATCTCTTTCCGTTACGCTATCTGATATAAGTCCTGACGCACTCTCTCTTTCAAAAAAAACAGCTGAAAAAAACAACCTTGACGTAAGCTATTTGCAAGGGGACCTTCTTTCTCCATTTGCTTCCAAAAAAGCCGATTACGTGGTCTGCAACCCTCCTTATATCTCTGAGCCTGAGTATGAGAGCTTGGATGTTTCGGTGAAAGGATATGAGCCAAAGCTTGCTTTGGTAGGAGGAGAGACTGGCCTTGAGTTTTATCAAAGGCTGGCCTTGGATCTTCCTGCTCACTTGAACCCGAAAGCTAAGGTGTTTTTGGAGATTGGAATGACTCAGGGGGAGGCGTTAAATAAAATATTTTCTAACCCTTGTTGGGTTAAAAAAGAGCTGAGGCAAGATTGGTCAGGGAAGGATCGTTTCTTTTTCCTTGAAATAGAATAAGTTCCTAGTTTATCCTCTACCGCAACCTATAAATTGGTTACATCCATGTTTGGAGCTTTAACAGAGAAATTTCAGCAGCTTTTTGGTTCCTTGACAGGGAAGAAGACCCTGACGGAAGACAATATAGCTGACGCGATCCGAGAAGTAAGGCTCGCTTTGCTTGATGCCGACGTGAATTATACCGTGGTTAGCCAGTTCATTAAGCGAGTAAAGGAAAAGGCTTTAGGTGACAAGGTCCTTAAATCTGTGTCGCCGGGACAGCAATTTATAGAAGTAGTTCATAGTCAGCTCATAGAGCTCATGGGGACGGAAGAGGTTTTATTAGACCTTAAAAAATCTCCGTCTGTTTTGATGCTCTGCGGATTGCAAGGATCGGGTAAAACGACGCACGCTGCAAAACTTGCTCGTTATATGCTTAAACAAGATCCTAAGAAGAAGATTTTGCTCGCTGCGTGTGATCTGCAAAGACCAGCAGCTGTTGAGCAGCTAAAGCGTTTAGGAAGCCAAGTAGGAGTTGATGTTCTTTCCATAGAAGGTGAGAGCTCCCCTAGAAAAGTGGCTCTAGCCGCTTTAGACAAGGTAAAGAAAGAAGGATACGATCTTCTGATTGTAGATACAGCAGGACGCCTTCATTTAGATGAAGAGTTGATGCTGCAGTTAGAAGATCTGAAAAAGCTATTAGATCCTCAAGAGATTTTGTTTGTAGCGAGTGCGAGTACTGGACAAGATGCTGTGAAAACGGCTCATGAGTTTGATCGACGCATTTCGATTACGGGGACTATTTTGACAATGCTCGATGGTAACTCTAGAGCTGGAGCTGCAATCTCGATCCGTGAAGTGACAGGCAAGCCTTTGAAGTTTGAGGGGATCGGAGAGAAGATTGACGATCTACAGCTATTCACTCCTAAGTCGATGGCAGACCGCATCCTAGGGATGGGAGATGTTGTTAACTTGGTCAGGAAGGCTCAAGAGCACTTTACCGAGGAAGAAGGAAAAGAACTTGAAAAGAAGCTTCTCAAAGCTTCTTTTACATACAATGATTATCTGAAGCAGATGAACATGATGAAGAAGATGGGATCTTTTAAGAGCCTACTCAAAATGCTGCCGGGGATGCCTGCTTTAGATGAAATGAATATAGATGAGAAGGAATTTCGCAAAACCGAATCGATGATCTTATCGATGACTCTTGCTGAAAGAGATGAAAAGGTGGAGCTAGTTCCGAGCCGCAGACGGCGCATCGCAAAGGGAAGCGGAGTAGACACAGACGATGTGAACCGCATGATTAAAAGTTTTAAGAGAATGAAACAATTTTTTAAGGATATGCCGAGTCTCAAGAAGCAGTTTTCTAAGCAACAAGAGACAGGGAAAAAGGAGAATTTTTTATGGCGTTAAGAATTCGTTTAAGACAACAAGGAAGCAAGAACAGACAAACGTATCGTATTGTAGTAGCTGATGCTCATACAAGAAGAGACGGGAAATATGTAGAAAAACTAGGTTTTTATCTTCCTTACCTAACAGAAAATAACTGCGAGCTTGATGCGGACAGAATGATGTACTGGTTAAACCAAGGCGCTCAAATGTCTGAGCAAGTACAAGCCCTCGCTGGACAAGTAGCTCCGAACGTTTTAAAAGTGTTCAGAGAGCAAAAGCAAGCAATTCAAGCTAAAAAAATAGCTAAGAAAAGAGCTAAAAAAGCGAAAGCAAAAGTATAAGGCTCTTATGAAGATCCATATTCTCTCTTTATTTCCTGAGTATTTCAAGGGACCTTTTGATGTAAGTATCATCAAAAGAGCAAAAGAGAAAGGGATCTTAGAAATAGAGCTTGTGGATATTAGGGATTTTGCGACAGGTAAGCATAAAAAAGTAGATGATCGTCCTTACGGAGGAGGTCCAGGCATGGTACTCATGCCAGAGCCCCTATGCAAGGCGATCAGATCACTTAAGACTCCAGAGTCAAGAGTGATCCATCTTTCACCTCAGGGTGCAATGCTTTCTTCCAAAATCTGTGAGAGACTTTCTACTTATACTCATCTCATTCTGGTCTGTGGTCACTACGAAGGGATTGATGAGAGAGTACTAGAGAAGGAAGTTGATGAGGAGATCAGCATTGGAGACTATGTCTTAACCAATGGGTGTCTATCTTCGATTGTACTTGTAGATGCTGTTTCTCGGTTTATTCCGGGAGTGATTGGAAATGAAGAAGCTCCTCTACAAGACTCATTCCAAGATGGACTATTTGAAGGCCCTCAGTACACAAAGCCGCAGGATTTTGAAGGATCTTTAGTTCCTCCTGTATTATCGAGCGGTCACCATGAAGAGATCCGCAGGTGGAAAAAAGTCCAAGCGTTACAAAAAACAAAAAGGGTTCGTCCTGATCTAATCGTCAGCGACTCGTGAGAGAATTAAAAAGGAGACAACATGCAACAGAATCAATTGATTCAGTCTATTGAAAAGGAACATCTCAAGGCAGATCTTCCCGCTTTCAATGTAGGGGACACCATTTCCGTTCATACTCGTATTATCGAGGGTGACAAGGAAAGACTCCAAGTATTTACAGGAACAGTGATAGCTCGTAAAGGAAGCGGTCTTTCTACGACTGTATCTTTATATAGAGTTTCCTACGGTTCAGGAATGGAGCGTGTATTTTTGCTACACAGCCCTAGAGTTTCAAAGATTGAAGTTCTCAAGATGGGTAAAGTACGCAAAGCGAAACTTTACTACTTAAGAGGCGTTTCAGGAAAAGCTGCAAAAGTAAAAGAGCAACTAGGACCTAAAAAAGTAAAAGCAGCAGTAAAGCCAATTGAGCAAGAAGGTTAATTCCGATCAGACGGTATTCTCTTTTTACTCTGAAAACTTGCAAGCCGACGTTTTATACTTTGAAAAAGAAGCAAGAAAACGAGGCTTTCGCAAGATTGCAGGAGTAGATGAAGCTGGCAGGGGGCCTTTAGCAGGTCCTCTTGTCGTTGCTGCTTGTATTTTGCCGGAAGGTTTAATCATCGACGGAGTCGATGATAGCAAAAAGCTCACTCCAAGACAAAGACAGTCTCTCTACAGTCAGATTACCACTCATTCTAAAGTCATCTATGCCATAGAAGTCATAGATCCTGCTCAGATTGATATTATGAATATCTTTCAGGCCACTCTTTACGGCATGAGGGAATCTGTAGCCCATTTATCGGTTCCAGCCGACTTTGTTTTAGTCGACGGCAACCATTCACCGTTCCCATCCAAAACCTCCCAAGCAATTGTTAAAGGCGATAGCCTTTCTCACACCATTGCCTGTGCATCCATTTTAGCAAAAGTCACAAGAGATGCCATCATGGAAGGTCACGATCTTCAGTGGCCCGAATATGGCTTTGCTAAGCACAAAGGTTATCCTACCAAAGATCATCTAGAAGCTCTCAAAAAGATAGGACCTTGTTCTATCCATCGCAGGAGCTATGCTCCCGTCACGGAAGCATTAGAAAGCCACAACAACCTTCTTTAGGCAACTGCCGGTTCAAAATAGGCTTGAATGATGTTTAAGTCTCTTTGCATATCAGGGCTTAACTCGAGATAGATGTGTTTGTTCGTTTTCAGAGCTTCCAGACAGAAGGCTTTATCTCTTTTGAGCTCTTCACTTGCAACCTGAAGAGCCTTGCCGTCTTGTGTAATGGCAGCTAGGACGACCTCTCGATCGTTTTTGAACTCTTTAGTTACAAACGCAAGAGCGCTGCCGTATTGTGTAACGGCGGCTAAAACGACAGCCGGATCATTTTGGAGCTTTTTACTTGCCGATTGCAAAGTCCATCCGTTTTTTGTAACGGCAGCTAGGATGACTTCTCGATTGTTTCGGGGCTCTTCACCGGCAAACTCAAGAGCGCTGCCGTATTGTGTAACGGCGGCTAAAACGACAGCCGGATCATTTTGGAGCGCTTCACTTGCAAACTGAAGAGCGCTGCCGTATTGTGTAACGGCGGCTAAAACGACAGCTGGATCATTTTGGAGCTTTTTACTTGCCAATCGCAAAGTCCATCCGTCTTGTGTAACGGCAGCTAGGATGACCTCTCGATTGTTTCGGAGCGCTTCACCGGCAAACTGAAGAGCTTTTCCATTTTGTGTAACAGCGGCTAAAACGACAGCCGGGTCATTTCGGAGTGCTTCACTTGCAAACTGAAGAGCGCTGCCGTTTTGTGTAACAGCGGCTAAAACGACAGCCGGATCATTTCGGAGTGCTTCACTTGCAAACTGAAGGGCCCATCCGTCTTGTGTAACGGCAACTAGGACGATCTCTCGATCGTTTTTGAACTCTTCATTTACGAACTGAAGAACCTCTCCCTTTTGTGTAACGGCAGCTAGGATGAAATCTCGATTATTTTTGAAAGGTTCACCTGCAAAATGAATAGCTAAGCCGTCTTGTGTAACGGCAGCTAGGACGACCTCCGGATTATTTCGGAGCGCTTCACTTGCAAACTGAAGAACCAATCCCTTTTGCCTAGCAGCAGCTAAAACGATCTCTCGATCATTTCGGAGCTCTTGACTTGGAAACTGAAGAGCCAATCCCTTTTGCCTAGCAGCAGCTAAAACGATCTCTCGATCATTTCGGAGCTCTTGACTTGCAAACTGAAGAGCCAATCCGTATTGTGTAACGGTAACTAGGACGATCTCTCGATTATTTCGGAGCTCTTGACTTGCAAACTGCAGAGCTATTCCATCTTGCCTAACAGCGGCTAAAACGATCTCTCGATCATTTCGGAGCTCTTGACTTGCAAATTGAAGAGCCAATCCATTTTGCCTAACAGCAGCTAAAACGATCTCTCGATCATTTCGGAGCTCTTGACTTGCAAACTGAAGAGCCAATCCATTTCGCCTAACAGCAGCTAAAACGACATCTCGGTCTTTTTTGAACTTTTCATTTACAAATTCAAGAGCCTTGCCGTTTTGCTTAACAACAGCTAGAACGACTTCTCGGTCATTTTGGAGCTCTTTATCTAACGATAAGAGATCTATTTTTAAGGTAGATCCCGGCATTGTAAGTATTTTTTTTAGAGGGCAGCATTTGCCGGAAAAATCTAGATTATGCTTTTCTAGGTATTCAATGGTCCGGATGACGGTTTCTATTCCTCTGTTCATAATGATGCTTTTTCTTTCTGCGCTCTGAATGATGCTTTCTCTTTCCGGGTCTTGAATGACTCTTTCTATCCCTATGGCCAGAATGCTGCTGTCTATTCCTGTAGAAAGTAGGTTAAGAGTGTTTGAGCAGTAGGTAGCAGGTATTTCAAGAGCATCGATTTTTGCTTTCCATATTGTAGATTGCATTGTTTGTGTAAGGATCAAAGAAGAGCAAATTTCTTTTATTCTATTTGTAATGAAGTTTTTCATCTCCGTAGCAGGTTCTTTTGAAGAGATGGGCTGTCCGGTTGAAAAATCTAAAGAGTTAGGATTATTGCACTTATTGAATGCTGTATTTTCATAATAACTCATGTTATTGATACAAATTGGGTCTCGTAAGAGATTATATGTAATAGGGCAAGTACAATGGAAGAGGACCGGGTCTTGTTCTAGTCGGTTCAGAAGCTTAATGCCGGCTTCTTCCATAGATTGTTCCGGATTTTGGGGGGAAAGGTATTCATCACCCGGGCTTGCTAAAGCGATTAAAGCAGCTGTTATCAGTTTTTCGTCTAAAGTATTGCCAAAGGAGATCATGTCCGTGATCTGTTGTAAGCGGTGATTTTTGTATTGCGGAAGCAAGGGAGACCACTTATCATTGTTAATGACAAGGTTTTTAACAGCATGAATTAAACTTGCGGGCATATCGTTAAATGAGAGGTCCGAACCTTCCAAAATAGAGTGGTAGATCTGAGAGAAAGCTTTTTTGCGTCTATTTTCTAAATCAGTGTCTATTCGGATTTCGTCCATTGAGACAGCTCTTTTTGATCCTGACAAGTCTAGTTCATAGGGATGTGTGTGTCTTTTTAAGATATATTCTTCGATTTCATCCTTCTCGAAGCGTTCTTGGGGTTGTTCATCGCCTATTAGATAGGCAGGACATCTTATAATAGATCCTGAAAGGGAGGAAGTCAGAGCGCTGATGGATGGGTCTTTCTTTAAAAAGTCGTTGAGTTGTTCTCTTGCTTCTTGAACAGCTTCTTCGGCTGCTTGATTAGACTGCAATGATCGGATCTTTTCTTCGTAGAGAGGTTTAGCAAATTTAAGGAGGGTGTAAGCTTCAAGGACGGCTAAATCACTAGGGGGAAAGTCTTGTTGTAGGGCCTTTTTTATTTGTTCCAAAGGGGAATCCTCAGGGAGAGAAGAGGCCTTTTCCGGATTTATGGTTTTATTGAGTTCTGTTTGCGTTTCTTCGGTTGTTTGTGTCTGATTAGCAATGACTTCGTATCTTTTGATCTTTGCAGTGATTTGGTCTGTAAAGGCATTTTCTATTTTTCCCTTATTTTCAGGGGAAGCTTGTTCGATTATTCGCGTCTTTAGGGAAAGTAAATCCTTCACCTTGCTGTTTTGCGGGTCTTCATTGTTCAAAAAGGCTTCCATCGCTGCAATGTGCACTTTAAGGTCACGATCTGTAGGGGGGAATAAGCCTGTTAATTCCCGGTTAATGCTATTGATGTAACGGGGCATTGGATCCGGGATACTTGACATTGAAGGCTCTAAATGTTGGTTTTATTTAAATATAGCGTTGTTTTGCTTTATTTTCAATTGAAAATTCCTGCTTTTTTTATTAACATCATGAATATCTTTCAGACTATTCTTTACGGTGTTCCATTCCATTTTGGTATTCTGACGCATCCGCGCCTTGATCCTTGCAAAAGTCACAAGAGATGCCATCATGGAAGGTCATGATCTTCAGTGGCCCGAATACGGTTTTGTAAGGAACAAAGGATATCCCACTCAAGAGCACTTGGAAGTGCTCAAAAAGATAGGGCCTTGTCCTATCCATCGAAAGAGCTATGCTCCCGTCACGGAAGCATTAGAAAGCCACAACAGTCTTCTTTAGGCAACCGCCGGTTCAAAATAAGCTTGAATGATGTTTAAGTCCCTTGCATATCAGGGCTTAACTCGGGATAGGTATGTTTGTTCGTTTTCAGAGCTTCTAGACAGAAGGCTTTATCCTTTTTGAGCTCTTCACTTGCAAACTGAAGAGCCTTGCCGTTTTGTGTAACAGCGGCTAGGGCGACCTCTCGATCGCTTTTAAGAGATTCACATTTTGTTTTGCAATTGAAAATTCTTAATTTTTTTATCTTAAATTGTTTGTTGTTATTGATTTGTGTTGATTAATTAAATAATGAAATTGACTGTTCCTGTTTTTTGTTCGATAATGACATGTAATAGCAGGTTCATTTGTGGGGGAATATTGTGAAACATAATCTAGAGAGAAAGGCCCTTTTGCCTTTGTATTGGGATGAAGAGGAAACTTCTCTTTGTAACCGTTTTTATGATGAGAGCGATATTTCCCTTTCTGAAGATAATAAGCATGTGTATGTGGAAGCTGCTCTTCCGGGACTGTCTCCCGAGGAAATAGAGATCAATTACGAAAAGGGCATCTTAACCATTCGAGCGGATAAGAAAGAAGAAACAGAGAGCAAAGATCGAAAGTTTTACAGAAAGACCAACAAACACTTTTTCTATCAGATCCCAATACCTGGGCGCGTGAATGAAAATGAAGAACCACAGGCCTCTTGTAAAGACGGGCTGCTCAAAGTGTCTTTTTCGAAGTTAGAAGGAAGTCAAAAGAAAAAAATCTCTATCAAAAAGGGGTAGTTTATTATGTCTAGCTTCAAAAGAATAAGGCTGATTGCTTTAGCAGTGGTGGCTCTTGTTTTCTCAAGCGGTTCCTTAATGGCGTACAGCGAAGGAAATCCTCCTGCGAACACAAACAAAAGTAAAAGTAAAAGCATGAACAGTAATAGTAAGAGTAAAAGCACAAGCAAAAAGAGTACAAGTAAACAAAGTTCTTACTAAGTTAATAAATCTTTTTATTGACAACATGGACCTAGTGGTTTAATTGGAAGGTAATACTGTTTTGATTATGGAGCATCGAAATAGATGGGAGCCTTCTTTAAACCTCTATCTATCTACTCTTTTTGTGTAGTGGGCTCTACCTGCGCTTTTCTTGCGTTTAGCAAGAGCCCAGACCAAATCAAAGCAGATACTTATAATCCCACATACATCATAAGCAAAGACAAAGAGAGGTTCTCTCAGCAAGAGGACTACCTCCAAAAATCTCGTCAGATCATAGAAATGGGACAGAGCTTGATCAAAGCCTCTTTCCCAGGAAACGAAAAGGATCTGTTTTTTTCGCTTCTTTCTTACTTTAGTAAGGCAAGAGCTTCTCTTGCCAAACAACATAATACAGAAAATGCCGAAGATTTTGGATTAAGACGAGATCAGCAGGAGCGTGGCGCTCATTCGATTCTTTTAAAAGATGCCTATGAAGAGTGTGGAAAGCAGGTGCTTTCTTGGATGAAGAAAAATTTGCAGGAAATGGTGCAGATCGAATCTTCTGGCACACTTAAAATTATTAAAGAAAGTCATGCTCTTAGAGAGCGTTTTTTGGAGTGTGAATCAAGTCTATACTTCGAGCTCTTTAATCCTAAACAAGTAGATAAATGGAATCAATTTCCAGAAAAGTCAAACTTAGAGACCTATGTACCAATAGAGATACTTCAAAAGCAAGAGAGAGGGGAGCCTTTATCTAAAAAAGAGCAAAAGCTCATCAATCAAGCTTGGAAAAAGATTCGGGCTCTTTATCCAAACTTCTATGAAAGCCATGACATGAGCTTTGCTTTGGAGTTGATGGACTGGGAAGCGGCATCTGGTATCAATGCTCGTGACTGCTATCTTGTAAGGGCCACAACCTCTCTTAAAATGAAGGGCAGTGTTCATTTTCTTACCAGATATAATGTACTGCTTCCGCAAAAAGGTTCTTTAGATGCAATGGAGAAATTAGGTGTTGTTTTAATTCATCAAGAGGTGTCTTTCATACAAGAAACTCTCAATGAAGCTTCTGAGGTATTTGAAAATATCATGAAGTGGGATGGCAAGGATTTATCATCTCTGCAAGATCAGATGGCCCTTTTAACTTACCTACTTGTACATAACATGCGAGATACTAGAGGCTCCGCAGCAGAGAACGAATGGCTCACTCGCTCAATCTATGGAGCTTTAAATGTCAAAATTTCGGAAGATCCTAATAAACTCCAAGACCTAGAGGCCTTTGCAAATCCTTTGCTTTTTGATTTTGTGAATGCGTATAAGGACATGATCAAGTTAGAGCACAAGGTTGCAGGCTTGTGAGTAGCTCATTCTGGATTGGGCCAATCGTGGCTCAATCTTTTCTATTTCTATCGGGAAATCATATAAATCTGACTTAGATTTTCTATAACGTCCGCAATATTTATGTTTTTTAAGCCAAGTGTTTTAGGATCTAGAGGATCTTTTTTCAATTCCTCTAGAAATGTGAGCATGTCTTGCTTAATAGGATCCGGCAAATGAATGCGAGAGCTGATAACAAGCAATTGATACAGGCGGATGATATCATTTTTGTGTTTGCGAGCATCGGTGCTAAGCTCTTTGGAGAGATTTGTCCAAGCGATAGCTTTTAATGGGATTAGATGTTCTGGGCCTAAGGTTGATAACCCTTCAATTTCACGTTTGCCTTTATGGATAAAGCGATAATAGTGCTCGTCGAGTAGGATAGCAGAAAGACTTGAAATTTCATCTTCTACTGGAATAGGGGTTAAATGGCTGTCTTGATATAATGCAATCGCATCAGGCTTTCGAGAGAATAGCTCTAGCATATACGGATAAGAGGGATTTTCAGGGGAGTGAAACCGATAAAACCGTTTTTCTCCCGTGCTTTTTTGCCTGAACTGATAGTTTCCTTTTTTAATGAAATCCCAAAAAGCTTCTATGAACTGAACGTCTAATGCTTCTATGCATAACACAATATCTAGGTCTTTTGTTGCTCGGAAATCAAGACCAGCTTCTTCCATGGCTAACATGCATGCTGTTCCTCCGATGAGGACATAGTGGTCTTTAAAGTGGGCGAAGTGTTTTTGAAATGCGTATAATCCTCTTACCATTTAGTGTCCTTCATAAGCTGCTCTAGAGCAGCCAGGATTCTTTCATCTTGATTTTCTTTTAGACTTAAAAACAAAGAAAAATAATCGACAATTCCTTTTTTTGCAAAGAGTATTGGATCAAAATTCCATATTTCAAGTTCAATGTTTGCATCTTCTTTTAGAGGAATTTCTTGAAAGCTACACGACTTTTGTAGGTTTTTCCAAGATTGCAAGCTTAATGCGTATGTCGGACATTCAGATGAAGAGATCATGGATAGCTCAGAAAGTGCACTAAGTCCCGCAATCGATCCCATCTGCTTTATTTTCTGTATATCCAAGCTCTTTATCCATATACGCTTTTTTACGGGGCTTTGCATAAAGGGTTTTGCTTGTTGCCAAAGTAAAGCAGAATCTTTTGGAAAGATGAGCTTCTTTATTTTTTCATTTCGGATGATTTTACCAAGACTGTTTGATTCGAGTTCGTTAAAGACTCGAGTCATAGTCATGGGAGAATAGTCTAATGCTTTGGCTAATTCCAGAAGAGTAAATTCTCGCTCATTTGGATGGAGTAGAGCATAAATGATAACGGTCTGAGTAGCCGGAGTGATTTGATCTGAAGGGTGTTTTTTATTGAAGCCGCGAGGGCTTTCAAGTAGATCTATTCCAAGTCCTGGTAGGTGAATTTGTTTGCCAGGGACAATAAATTGAATGCGATGAGCAATGAGTCTTTTGAGGTTGTAAGGAGGCACTGAGGCGCTTACATAAATGCAGGGAGCTTGAATTTTTGTATGAAGATAGTCCAGGTGTTTGCGGAGCGCTCCGGGAGTTATTTCATCGCTTCCGCTATCAACCACTAAAAGATACAATTTTTCCACGAGCAGTATAGTATAGAATCTATAAAGGGTTTTCATGAAAACAGGGAGATTCTTTTCTCCATCCCAAGAAATGGGATTAATGAAAAAATTTAAAGTTTCTCGGAAATAGCTTTTGACCTTTTTAATATCCTCATCCATCACACAACCAATATGATAACATCATAATTGCATCATAACATATGCTATGTTATTTTGCAAAAATAATGTTATCATACTTGTAATGAGCGATTTGCGTTTAATTTCTGGTAAAGTATTGGGTGGGACATTTTAGACGGTTAAATAAACTTCTCTTAAGTTTTTGATCTCGAATATTCCATTTGGATTGACCCCATTAGCAGCATCCTCGTATTCATAAGGGCATGGCCCTTTTAAAGACTTTATGGTTGTTCCTGGAGTCTCAGGGTATCCACTCCAGAGAGTGAAAAGATCGCAGTTCAGATCCTTAGCGCACTCCTTGGCAGCCGTTACAATAGCTTCTTGCTTTTCTGGAGGACAAAGAAGTGGGGGATAGAGTCTATCTAAAAAAAGAGCAGGTCTTTGCTTTTTTTCATTCCAAAGAAGGCGGAGCATCGATCTTGCTAAGATTTTTCCGTCTTTGTTTCTTACGCCTATCATGGCGTTTTTCCCATCCATGCAATAGGCAAGCAGACACTTATTTAGGCTAGGAAGCCCATCTATTCGTTGGCAACTTCCTGCTACTTCGGATCCTGCAAGTAAAAGGTCTTGCCAGTCTTTAGTAAGAATGACGGTTTCATTTAAAGAAGCCTGGGGTTCAGATTCAAGGGTTTGTAGGAGTCCATTTAAATCGTTGTTCAGCTCTGATTCTCTTAATGCCGAAGTTGCTAAGGCTTTTAGAATTTGTTGGATTTTTTCTATTTGCTTAATTTTAGAGAAGGATTCATTTTCGATTAACTCTTTACAGAGGGTAAGGATTGGATGAGAAGGATTCTTGATTTCCTCCCCTTTAAGATAAGAAGTAAGATCTGGTAAAAGATCTTTTCCATTGTTATTCCAGTGCTTGTCATAAAGTTTCAGGTCAAAGAAACTTCGAAAAGAAAAAGGGGGCTGCTCTGTTTCTATAGTAGAAGAACATAAAGAAGCTGAAAATGTTAAAGACTTCCATCTACTCAGTACCTTAGGATAGTGCGCCTCAATCTTTGCTAGATGGGGGCTAATATCTGTTCGAAACCTTTCCTCATCGAAAGTTTTTAAAAGTACGGAGCGGATGAAGCGCTCGAGTGTGCTTCTCGTAGCTTCGTCGTTTAAAGTGGATAGTTTCGCCTTATAAATTTCGATTGCTAAAGGAATCCTTGTATGATTGAAAGAATCTCCATATAAAGCGGCAAAATTAGAAATGTCGGATATCTTAACAAGAGAGTCCTTGGTCAGGAGCTTTTCTAAAGCCTCCTTAGAGCTAGTGATAGGGGCCTTTAAATCAAGGGTATTTAAGACATTTATTTGATTCCTAATACAGAAAGAATAGAGGTAGCCAAGTCCTTCGAAGACTTTTTGAAGTTCCCCTTTTGGCTGATTACATACGCTAGAAAGCAGCGCTAACTTCCTTTCAGGGGAGATGCCTTCAAACTTGTCCAGTGTTTGAGTCGTAAGTAAACACATCTGCATGAGGCCGGTGTCTTTATTTTTCAATTGAGGTTTAAACCTTGAAAGGAAGTTAGAAAGTCCCTCCGGCGGATTTTTTATGTTAGCTTGGGCCATCCACTTAGAAGGTAGAACGGAAGGAAGATAGGCGGGTGTTGTTTTTGCTAAAGATGTATAGGCCTCTTGGTAGGCAGGATTGAAAGACTCTGAAATGAAGGTGTCTATAAGAGGGTATGCTAGTTGCTTATTGCGGTATTTTAAGGCTTCTTTACAGGGCGAGATCTTTTGAAGAACGGGAGGTAGCGGATCTTCAAAGCTCTTGATACAGTCTTTTAAAAAAGATTCCCCCTCCATATTTGTCAAAGTGACCTTGTTAGGTAATAGCGGGCCAAATTTTTCAAAATCCTTAAAAATTGTAAGAGGATTGCTTTTGCTTCTCGTTTCTGACAGCCCATAGACAAGAGCTTTAAAAAGAAGAAGCTGATAGGCAGGGATGTTTTTAGAAGGTAGAGTCCGAAAGAAGTTAGGTAAATATTTCAGGATTACTGTAGAAAACTCAGGAACTATAATCGTTGCAATCTCTATAAGGGCCAATTGATCTTTAATTCCATACTTTAAGATATGTTGAGAGGTCCCGTGTCCATCGGAAACTGCAGCAATCCTTGCAATCTCTATAAGGGCCTTTTCATCTTTAATGCCATAGTTTCCTATGTATTCAGAAGTTCCACCACCGTCTTGAGCTGCAGAAATCTTTGCAATCTCTATAAGAGCTGCCGGGTCTTTAATGCTATACTTTCCGATGTATTCAGAAGTTTCCCTTCCGAAGCGAGAAGCAGAAATTTTTGCTATTTCTACCAAAGCTTTCTCATCTTTGATGCCGTAGTTCCCTATATGTTGAGAAGTGTCTCTTCCAAAATTAGTTACAGCAATCCTTGCAATCTCTATCAAGGCATCTTGATCTTTAATGCCGTAGCTTTGAATGTATTTGGAAATTCCCCCCTCGAGTCGAGAAGCTGCAATCATTGCAATCCCTATCCGGGCATCCGGGTCTTTAATGCCGTAGTTTTTGATATATTTAGAAGTTTTAAGTCCATTTTGATTGGAGGCGATGATTGCGATCTCTATAAGGGCTTTTTGATCTTTAATGGCATAGCTGCCGATACATTTAGAAGTTCCCCGCCCATCACAAGCGGCTGCTGATCTCGCGATCTCGATACGAATCTTTTCCTCTTTAATCCCATACTTTTTAATTTTTTCACCTAAGTGAGAGGTAGAGGAGAAATCTTTATAAAAGACTTCCACTGCAATCCCAATAAGTTCTCTTAAATGAACCGGGTCTAAATCTTTATACCTGTCCAAGTTTAGGAAAAAGGCATCAATATCTTTTTTGACAAGTGTGGAGAGAGCGACTTTTTTGATTTTTACGATAATATCCTTACAAGATGGCTTTTCTTGAAGAAGCTCACTTAAGTTGCTAAATAAATTTTTTACTGATTGAGCAGATGGGATTAGCTCGTTGATGACCTGAGGGGTTTTCTCTATGAATGTTTTTATTTTTTCTAGGCTTTGGCAGTCCAAATCTGAAAAGTTTCCTCCTTCAAATCGGTTTTTTGTAAACCTTTCAATAAAAATATTTTCAATTAAAGACATCCAAAACCATTAATTATTTATATAAAAACAGATGCTATAATACAAAAAATCTGAATAAAATGGAAAAAAATAGAAGGAAAAAGGCCTATCCAATCTCTTGGATAGGCCTTTTTTTATGTTAGGATAATTTAATTGAGTAGAAACGAGTGATCGATCCTTGTTTGACAAGGAGCAGAACTCTGTTTCTATTATCAGGCATACAAGCTGCTTCATCAAGCTCAGCGAGCGTTCCCACCTTCTTATGGTTGATCGCTAAGATCAAGAATCCGGGTCTGATACCAGCTAGTGCTGCAGGAGAGCCAGGCTTGACTTTAGTGATGACAATGCCTTCTTCCCCTTTAGAGTATCCAAGTTGCTTACGAAGCTCTGGAGACAGAGTTTGAACTTCAATACCGAGTTTTTGTACGGCAACGCCAGCTGCAGCTAGAGACTCAGTAGAGGTTCCAAGCTTAACATCTATTGGGATGACTTGACCTTTACGGATCACTTTGAGCTTGATGATAGAACCAGGTTCAGTGAAGGAGATGTTGTTTCTAAAGCATCCAAGTGTTTTTACAGGAGCTCCATCGTATTCTATGATGATGTCACCTTGTTTAATGCCGGCCTTATCTGCAGGGGAGTCTTTAACAACTTCAGAAACTAGAGCTCCTTCTACTTTATCAAGATGGAAGGCATCTGCGATGTCTTTATCAACAGGCTGGAGCGATACGCCTAAGAAGCCACGTGTAACAGCGCCCTTATCTATGATTTGGTTCATGATACTTTTGGCCATATTACTAGGGATCGCAAAGCCGATTCCCATGTATCCACCTGATTTAGAAACAATCGCTGTATTCATTCCAATCACTTCTCCATTCAGGTTGAGCAAAGGTCCGCCTGAATTGCCGGGATTGATAGCCGCGTCTGTTTGAATGAAATCTTCAAAATCGGTGATTTGCAGGTTTTGTCTGCCTTTTGCGCTCACAACACCAACGGTGAGTGTCGCTTCTAATTGAAAAGGACTTCCAATGGCAACAACCCACTCGCCGATATCCATGTCATCAGAGTTGCCAAGAGAAAGGTAAGGGAAATTAGATCCTTCTACTTTAATGATCGCGACATCAGTGGGTGCATCTGTGCCGACTAGAGTTGCTTCTAGCTCTTTGCCCCCATCAAAGCTGATTGTAATCTTGCTAGCTCCTGCAACAACGTGAGCGTTGGTCATGATGTATCCGTCAGCTGAAACAAAAAAGCCAGATCCTTGGCTTGTTTGAGGTTGTCTTCTTTGGGGTTTTGTAGGAGTTCCGAAAAAACGTTGGAATAGATCATCCGAGTAAGGATCCATGTAATTGCGCTCTTCATCAGATGTTTCGTCCGAGCCTTCTACCTTAATGAAGACAACTCCTGGAATGCTTTTTTTAGCAACGGATGTAAACATTTTGGAGAGGGAAACAGGGGAGCAGTTACAATAAGTATCGGAGTTCGAAGCATCCTGAGCAAAAGACGGCACTGTTAAAAGGGAAGTTACAGCACAAAGTGTAGAGATCCAGCGTAAAGACATAATTTTTTGCTCCTTAGCGTAAAATAGTTAGACGAAAGTGATTCTCGCTAGAGAATTAAAAAAAATCAAACTGAAAGTGAAAAAGCCTCTTTCTTTTTTTGAAAGAGGCTTTTTTGTAGTATTATTGAGTACAAGAAACGCCACGAATGATTTTGATGTCAGAAGTTGCGCCTGGTTTTTTGAAAGCATTGGTGTTTCTAAAGAATCCAGGTGATTTTACCGCAGAGCCTTCGTATTCTACGATGATATCGCCTTTTTGGATTCCCGCTTTATCTGCAGGGGAATCTGGAACGACTTTATAGACAAAAGCTCCTTCGCCCTTCTCAAGAGCCCTTAAGTACAATCCTAAGAAGGATAGCACTACATTTCCTCTGTCTATGATTTGAGGCATAATGTTTTTTGCCATATTACTTGGGACTGCAAAACCAAGACCTGTATATTCACCAGCTTGTGATAGGATAGATGTATTCATCCCGATCACTTCTCCATTTAGGTTAAGTAAGGGGCCTCCCGAATTGCCGGGGTTGATCGCTGCGTCTGTTTGAATCAAATCTTCAAAGTCGTTGATTTGTAAATTTTGTCTGCCTCTAGAACTTACAACTCCAAGTGTAAGAGAGGTCTCTAACTTACTAGGGAGTCCAACGGCAGTGATCCACTCTCCGATATCAATTGCGTCAGAATCGCCAAGAGGGAGATAAAAGAAATCGTTCCCTTCGACTTTTAAGATAGCAACATCTGTTGCAGCATCAGTGCCGACTAAAGTCGCTTCTAACTCTTTGCCTCTATCAAAACTAACGATGATCTTAGTAGCTCCGGCAACAATATGGGCGCTTGTTATGATGTATCCATCTGCAGAGACAAAGAATCCGGATCCCCGTTTTGTGCGAGGGAACAAACCATTGTGGTAAGGATTTACGTGATTGATATCGCTATCTGTTGGGTCTTCTACTTCTTCAACTCTAATAAAGACAACACCCGGGAAGTTCTTTTTACCAACCGAGGTAAACATTTTAGAAAGGGGATATTGAGAATCAAGGCTTGGGGCTTCCCCAGCATAAGCGGACAACATTAAAAAGGAAGTTGCGGCACAAAGTGTAGAAATTCGATATAAAGACATGATTTTTTGCTCCTTAGCGTGAAATCGTTAGACGGAAGCGATTCTCGCTAAGGGATCAAAAAAAATCAAATTCTTTTTTAAAGACTTTTTTAAAGTGGTAACACTTCAAGTTCGGGAGCTTGTCTTCTAAAGAGATCTTTTCCAGCAAAGCTCACCTTGATCCCTTCTTTATTAGAGGATAAAAATTCCGCCTTAACCACTTGTTTAATATCAGACACGGTCAAGTCAAGAAGTGTTCTTCTGTATTCTTCACGAAGATTTTTATCTTTGCCTTCACGGTAGATGTTGTAGCCTAAAATGGCTTGGCTTCCAGGAGAAACAGGCATATCCATCTGTTGGATCATTGCAAGTTTTGCCTCTTCTAAATCTCTTGGTCCAAAATCTCCTTTTGCAGCCATTTGTATCGCCTCTTCAAAAGCTTCAAAGGTGGCAGAGATGTGAGGATCTCGATATGAGTAGAAATAAAAGGATCCAGTTAAAGAGTTATAGGTCGCGCCGGCGCCATAAGCTCCTCCAATTTCTCGAATCTTATTGTGCAGCACCACATGCTCAAAAATTTGAGAGGCTATGGAAAGAGCCGGAGCATGGGGATGGATGTAGGGAGCTACAGAGTATGCTTTTACGTTGTAAGCTACTTGAGAAGTAATAATCCTTCCCTGTGATGGAGTAACGCTAAGAGGGTAGTTATACTTCCAAGGAGTGAAAGGTTTTTGCTTAAAGGCAAAAAGACCCTTGAGGTCCATATTCAATACCTTTTCATAGAGAGCCTGATCACAAGATAAAACGAGATGAACATTATGAAAGGAAAAGAGTTTGCTATGGAGATCTTTCAACTTTTGGGCTAAAGAGGGAAGGATCTTTGGAAGCTGAGAGGCCAAACTTTCTATGAAGTGGAAGTAGGGAAGGCCTGAGCTTTCATAGCCAAAATAAGAAGCCTCGTTATAGCCACTTAAAGAGAGTTGGACAGCGTAACGCAGAGCGTTTTTAGAAACGCGATTTTGAAGGGAGGAATGGATCTGTTCGATCAGCTCTTTTAGCCTTTTTTCATCTGTTAAATCAGGTGTTTGAAGAGTGTCTCTCATCAAAATAAAGAGCTTTTCAGCATTTCTTTCTAAAGCTTTTCCTCTGACAGTAAGAGAAGGGCTTAAGGCTTTATGATCTTTGGCTTGCACATGCAAAGAGCTCGAAGTAGAGACTCCGCCTGTATACGACATCGTATACTCGAGATTTTCTACATACGTTCTTCCTCCGGATCCAAGAGAGGGGAGGATTGAAAGCAGCAGTTGCAAGTAGGGGATTTCTTCTTTTTCTACATGAGGAAGATCGAAGACAAGATCTGCATATAGGATAAAGTTTGTAAAACACTCATGATGGAAGATTTTTAGCGAAGAGTCTAGTTCATGATGTTTTAAAGGAAAATCTCTTGGTAGCAAAGAAACATCATCGAGTGTCACTTTAGGAAGACATTCAAGGTCTTGCTCTTCGATGTTTTTTTGCATCACCTTTAGCTCTTGAGCTTGCAAAATGATCCGTTTTTTTTGCTCTTCAGAGAGGCCTTGAGCAATGGTTTCAAGTTTTGCTGTTTCTTCTTCGATCTCTTTTTTTTCAAGTTCACTATCTGGAGACATGATGATTTGAACTCTATGATGATTATCGATGAGATAATGCTTCAAAAGTCTTGGTAGATAAAGGGGGTTTTTTGTCTTCTCCAAAAGTTCTTTAAAAAGAGAATGTATTTTGAGCATGTAAAGAGGATCTCCACCATGCTGCATAGCAAGAGCTGATCTAAAGAACAGATTTAAGCCAAAAGGGCCTTGATCACCGGTAATTTCCATGCGAGAGAATTCGATTTGATGGATCGCTGCATCGATTAGATGCTGTGCAAACGGTTTTTCACTTAATTCCTCGAGAGTTTTGAATAAAAACGCCTCTAATTTTTCTACGTCTTCTTCTTTGCATCCCTTGAATGTCAAAATGTAAGGGACTTCACTGATTTCCGTATCGACTTGAGCATCGACTTGGGCGCAGAGACCTGAATCTAAAAGGGCCTTTTTTAAAGGGGAAGCATCGCAGTCCATCAAGATACAGTCTAGAAGTGATAGAGCTAAAACTTCTGCCTGCTCTGTAATGGAGCAGGTGAGCCATCCAAAGGACACAAACGTTTTAGGAGCAGCTTGCTGCTCTTCGTTTACTGCGTAGGTGAGGTGTCTTTTTTTGCTTTCAGAAAAACGCGCTTGTTTAGGCAATAAAGGAAGAGGGGGAAGAGGTTTTACTCCTTTAAGGGCGTTTTCTTGAATGTAATCTAAATGGTTTTTTAAAGGGAAAGAGCCATAGAAGAAGAAAAGACATCTGCTAGGGTGGTAATACGTGCGGTGGAACTCTAAAAGTTCTTCAAAGGTTAAATCGGGGATGTCACGCGGCTCACCACCTGAGTTATACGCGTAGGGAAGATCAGGGAACAGGTCTTCAAGACATGCATGCCATAGCTTAGAGTCAGGCGTGATGCTTCCTTTCATTTCATTATAAACGATTCCCTTGAAGGTAAGAGGAGATTTAGGATCCTTAGGGTTTTTGAATTCGAGTCGGCACCCTTCTTGTAAAAAGCTCAAATGTTTGATTTGAGGATGGAAAACAGCATCGAGATAGACATTGAGCAAGTTATAAAAGTCTTTTTCTACCTGGGAAGCTGCTGGATAGCATGTGAAATCAGAGCCTGTCAAAGCGTTCATGAAAGTGTTAAGGCTTCTTCTTGTCATCGAGAAAAAGGGGTCTTTAATGGGGAATTTATCGGATCCACAAAGGGTCACGTGTTCCAAAATATGGGGCGTGCCGCGGTTGTTTTTAGGTAAAGTGCGGAACGAAAGACAAAACAAGTTTTCAGGGTCTTCATTTTCAATATGGATCACATGAGCGCCTGTCGGCTCATGTACCAACTCTTTAAAATAACAGTCGAGTTCTTCAATTTTTGTGCAGCTCAGTACCTTGAAGTCTAAATAGGTCTCTCCAACATTTTGTAAAAAGTCGTTTTTCATCGATTATAAGTCCCGTGTTTTTTTGTCGATTATATCAGTAAGGATATATTTAGGATAGGGCAGGTTTTAACCTTGGGTTAACGACTTAGATCTGCATTTTAAATATACATCGTTTGTTAATTGTAAAGTTTTTATTTTCGTTTAGTTTAATTGCATTAATTTGTATAATTTTCTTTTTATTAAATTAAATTTAGGTGGTTCTGAGTGGCATTTTTAACAAGCGATATACAAGGAAGGATTCAGCAGGCTTTTGCCTTAGACTCTCTAACGGTGGAAGCGGATCATTTCTCAGTAAACTGCCTAGATCTAAAAATCCGAAGAGTGGTTCTGTCTATTGGATTTTGTCCCATAGTTTCTAGTAGTCAAGTTAATGGTCAATTTGCCTTCACGATTGTGCCGTATAAGATGCCAGAGTTCTTTAGTCGGACACTTAAGACTCCAATCTCTATAAAATATTTTGAAGTAAAAGAGCTTGTGAAATTGTTAGGGAGTAAAATTTATAATAGAAGAGAAGGGGATGCGGCTGAAGACAGATGGTTAGGTGTTAACCGTAACAGAGTGTTTGTCTTAGAGTCATTAGATCAAGGATTGTCAGAGATCCTTTCTAGGTATACTAATGGACCTAGTGCTATTTTAGAAATTGGGGCAGCAAAGGGGTATAAGATTCCAGAAAGTCTATCTCAAAGGGTAATCAGAACGCAACCAAATGCTATCGATTGCTACCACTTAAGTCAATCTAGCACAGGTCCTCTATATCAGATGAATATTGAAGAGCTGCATAGTCGCTTAGAGAGACTAAACAGGAAGATTCCACTTGTCTTTGCATTAAATGTTTTTGATGTTCTTTCTTCCTCAGATCGAAAAGCGAGTTTAGTGCAACTTTCTCAACTTCAAAATTCAGGTGATCATCTTTTATTCATGCTTGATGCAAGCCCAGAAATAGGATCAACAATTAAGCAAATAGAGACTTTATATCCAGAGCATGTTCCTGTTTATTATGTCCCTCCAGGAAGTGGGAGTGCCAAAGCTCAAGTTGTGCTTGTTTCTCTAGAAAAAGTAAGCCGTAGACCTAGTATATTAGAGTTCGTTGCATCTATGAGAAACTCAGGGGGAGAAGAGGGTCAAAAAAGACAGCTTGAATTGCAGAAAATGCAAAGTGAGCAAAATCTTAAAATAATTGTCCTTGAAGACTTTTTTGTAGAGAACATGAAAAGGGAACTAGACGAAGTGGACTATGACGTAGATGCTTATTATCATGCATCGTTTACTAGAGGCGCTGTTCCAAATGGTCTTGATGTTCCTACTGAACAAAGATTTGTGTACAAGCCTGTAACTGAGGTGGGGAATCTAAGAGCAGTTCCTTTAACAGAATCTGATATAGTAGAAGGTTGGTCTAAAAAAGGGCCTAAATTGCCTAAGCATTTCAACGATGAAGCTGTTTTTTCAGACATGAGAAAAAAGGGCCAGAAAATATTCGGCTCTGAGATTCTTGTGATTGCGGCTCAAAAACGATAGTTTCGATCTAAAGCTTAATTTCAGGGTAGTAGCTCTTTAGAAATTCTCTGACGGTCATGTTTCTATTATCTAAAAGAGGTAAAATACGCGCCCTTTTGGACTGTATGCGGTTGTATTCTACGATCCCAGTAAAAACTACTGCGCAAGGACTGGTTGAAGGGACTATGAGATCATCGAGATTTTTTAGATCTATAAAAAGAGTCCCATCGGGGGTATTAAATTCAATGGAATCTGGCTCTTTAAGGGTTGGAGCTCCAAAATAGTGTCGAACCTCTAAAACATTGATGAATGTTTGGGCATCTTCATTTGTCTTGCTTTCTCGTTTCCCTGGAAAATAAGTATTCCAAAAGACTTTTTGTGCTTTAAGAGCGCTTTCTAAATCAAAATTCAATAGCTTCTTCATCTGAGGATAGAATTTGACCTTTTCTTTGATCTCGTTTAAGTGAGTATGTTCCTCGTCATAGGAGAGTTGTTTTATGAACCAAGAGGATAATAGGATGTCTTTTACAAGGGTGTTGTGGTCATCAAGTCCAAGTAATAGATCCGAAAGTGTGTAATAGCGGGCATTTGTTAATTTGGTATCACGGTCATGGACGATTTTCCCGATATGCCTAAAGAGGGTTTGTACTTGGGACGATAGGAGAATCTTTCCTCTAGAGTTCATGTATCCATTGTCTTTAAATAATTCAAGATGAGCCGCATCTTTGACCATTCCAAGCAGCTCTCCGGATTGTTCTTTAGTGAGAACATCTTCTCTAATTTTAAGCTTTTTAACCCCTGCTACTAAGGCTTGATAGGCGACTTCTTCGATCCGATCGTGGAGCTCTTTAACGGCCAAAGCATTAATTTTTTCTGTAGAAGAACAGTTACTAGGCACTTCTGGTGGTAGGATTGGAGTGTCATTCGGTTGAAATATGTAATTAAATTCATCAATTGTTGACGATAAATATTCGGAAAAGTATTTGATCATTTTAGGTGTGTTTATTTGAATTTTTTTAGATTATAAATTAAGTTTTCGTTTTTTTCAATTTAAAAAAATAATTTTGATATCTAAATAAAAAAGGCAGAAGAGGTATCTTCTGCCTGTATTAAGATAAGAATTAATTCCAGCTAAGACTTGCAGAGGATTGATACTCGTTCACTCGGCTTTCAAAGAAGTTCTTTTCTTTACCGAGGTCGATGGTCTCACTCATCCATGGGAATGGATTTTTGGACTTGAAGATTGGCTTGAGGCCGATTCTTTCAAGGCGTCTATCTGCAATGTGCTGTACGTATTCTCTGAACATTGGAGCTGAGAGGCCCAAGATCCCTTTAGGGAGGCACTCTTTTGCATAATCGATCTCGAGCTCCACAGCTTCCTTGATAAGGTCGATAATGTGCTCTTGGAACTCAGAAGTCCAAATTTCTGGATTCTCTTCTTTGATCCCGTTGATCAGATCGATACCAAAGTTCAAGTGAACAGTTTCATCACGTAGGATGTATTGGAACTGCTCTCCGATCCCTGTCATTTTGTTTTGACGGTGGAAGGAGAGGATCATCACAAATCCACTATAGAAGAAGATCCCTTCCATGATGATGTAGTAGCCGATCAAGTTCTCTAGGAACTTTTGCATCCCTTCTTGAGTTTCTGTTGTGAAATGAGGATCCAAAATAGCTTCTGTCATCTTCATTTCAAACTGATCTTTAGCATGGATCGATTTGATCTCGTTGTACATGTTAAAGACTTCTCCTTGATCCAAGGAGAGGGACTCTACGATGTAGTGGAACGTGTGTGTATGGATCGCTTCTTCAAAACCTTGTCTTAAAAGATACTGACGAGCTTCTGGATTTGTTACATGTTTGAAGATCGCAAGTACGATGTTATTGCCAACTAAACTTTCAGCTGTGCTAAAGAACCCAAGGTTTCTCATGATCACAAGTCTTTCATCGGCGCTGAGCTGGTCTGACTTCCAAAGTTCGATGTCTTTGGACATCGGAACTTCTGTTGGCATCCAGTGGTTAGCGCAGCCGTTGAGGTAATGCTCCCACGCCCATTTGTATTTAAGAGGCATGAGCTGGTTCACATCTACTTTAGAGCAATTGATCAGCCGCTTTTGTCCGGCATTTACTCGCTTCTCTGCCCCTAGCGCTTTTTTCGCCGAGGTTTCTTCTTTCTCTTCAAAATCCAACATAACGTTCTCTCTTTTTTTTAAAATTAAGGTTTTTTACTACTGACAACTTTCACAACTGCCATCTAAAGGACAAGCCTTAGGCGCGTCCTCAGTTCTATCTACTTGTACATTACTAGAGGCTGACTTGTTCTTCATCCATCTCGGTTGGAGCCCTCGTTTGTTGATGTCAGTTGTAGACTTTTCAACTTGAGTCGCGGCTAAGCTTCTTAAGTAGTAGTTGGTCTTGAGTCCTTTATTCCAAGAAAGGAGGTACATTTGGTGCAGTTTTTTGCCGCTTGGTTCGAAGAGATAGAGGTTCAATGATTGCCCCATATCAATCCATTTTTGGCGTCTGCTTGCGCATTCGATCATCCACTCTGGATCGATTTCAAAAGCGGTCAAGAAGATCTTTTTGATCTCAGCTGGAATTCTTTCGATTTCAGCAATCGATCCGTCAAAGTATTTGAGGTCATCGAGCATGTGAGCGTCCCATAAATCGAGCTCTTTGAGCTTGTCTACCAAGTAGATGTTCGGGATTGTAAACTCTCCGGACAGGTTGGATTTGACAAAAAGATGCTTGTACATCGGCTCAATCGACTGAGAAACCCCTGTGATGTTAGAGATCGTTGCCGTTGGAGCAATCGCCATGGTGTTGCTATTGCGCATACCATGTTTGCGAACTGCTTTTCTTACGACTTCCCAATCCATCGTAGAGCTCTTGTCCATTTGAACAGGAAGGCCTCTTTCTTTTTCTAAAAGATCGATGGTATCGATTGGAAGAAGTCCTCGATCCCACTTAGAACCTTTATAAGTAGAGTAGGTCCCTTTTTCTGCGGCAAGCTCTGAAGATGCCAAGATCGCATAGTAGGAGATCATCTCCATACTCTTATCTGCAAACTCTACAGCTTCATGGCTTGCGTAGCTGATGTTTTGCATATAAAGGGCGTCTTGGAAGCCCATGATGCCAAGACCGATCGGTCTATGTTTTAAGTTGGCATTTTGTGCTTCGTCAATAGGGTAGAAGTTGATGTCGATGACGTTATCAAGCATTCGAACAGCTGTGCGGACTGTATTTGCGAGTTTTTTCTCATCAAGCCCATTTGGAGTCATGTGCATAGGCAAGTTGATCGAACCTAGGTTACATACCGCTGTTTCAGTCTTAGACGTGTTGAGCAAGATCTCTGTGCAGAGGTTAGAGCTGTGGACAACGCCTACATGGTCTTGAGGGGATCTGATGTTCGATGGATCTTTAAAGGTGATCCAAGGATGGCCTGTTTCAAAGAGCATGCTGAGCATTTTACGCCATAGTTGGATCGCTTCGATCTTTTTATGAAGCTTGATCTTGCCTTCTTCTGCTAGCTTTTCATACTCGCAGTACCTTGTTTCAAACGCTTTTCCATAAAGATCGTGAAGATCAGGAACATCGCTTGGGCTAAAGAGTGTCCAATGGCCATTTTCTTGAACTCTTTTCATGAAAAGATCAGGAATCCAATTGGCTGTATTCATATCGTGTGTTCTTCTTCTTTCATCTCCCGTATTTTTACGGAGCTCTAAGAAGTCTTCGATATCAAGGTGCCAAGTTTCAAGATAGGCGCACATTGCGCCTTTTCTTTTTCCACCATTATGAGCAAGAGCGCCTGCTGTCATGTAAGACTCATCATCTTCCACTTTGAGGTCCACAACAAGAGGAGATACTTCCGCTGTTTTCTTTTCAACAACTCTAGAAAAGAGGTGGTTACCAACTTTAAGCCAGTTTTTCTTGGTAAGCTTTTCACAGCCGAGCATCTTTGCAATGTCATCTGTCGCAGGAATGCGGAGATCGTAGCAATGAGTTTCTTTAGAGAAATGAGCCAAGGATCCATCGGATCTTTTGCCTGTATGGCCATTTTTGCGGATACGGAAGTTTCCAGCTGTAGGGATCTCCATACGGAGGAGTTGATAGCGAAGTCCTTCTACCAAAGGTTTGGAAGTATTGGTAAAGGTGACTTCTTTGCCTCTAGAGATATTACCATCAGTCTCAATAAGTCCCTTGATCATAGCAAGAGCTTGAGGTTTAGGCAAATGGCTGAATGCTGGAGCAATATGTTTTTCATGTTTTGCTGTATAGATATCATCGTAGGTGAAAGGAAGAGTAGGAGCTCCGCTTTCTTCAAAGCGCCCTGTTGATCCGTTTCTCACTACGCCTTTGCCTGATGCCCAATGGATTTGAACGTAGCTTTCCCCTCTACCTGTTTCCCAGTAGTGGATCCCTTTGTTTTCTAAATAGCTGCGAACAAATTCCAAGTGTTCATCATTTGCGGGATTACCGGACACTCCCCATTCAAGACCGTCTTTGGAAAGATGACCATCACCTAAGAGGATTCCATAAAGTCTGGCATCATCTACATCAAAATTAGCAACTGGAACTACTTCTTTAGGGATTGTTTGTGCGACATAATCACCTTTTTGAAGCTCTGCTGCATCTACCCACTCGCAAGAGACCTTCCCTTTTTCAAGCCATTGCATCGTACGCTCGATAGATTGTTCCATAGGAACGCCTCTGATCGCATAAAGAGGGTGTCCGGCCGTTACATGGATAGGATCGATGGAATGTTTTACAGAGATCTCAACCATTGCGTCTTTTTGGTTGTAGACGAATTTGTCTAGAACTTGTCTATAAGTTCCGCTAGAGCCGAGTACGAGGTCCTTAGTGGAGATGTCGCTAATGGACTTGATCCCGTTATTTGTGTAGACAAGTGTGCTTGGTGCAAAGCACTGGTTTACGGCTACTGCTGTGTCATTAGCTACTTTTAAGAAGGGAATCACGCCTTGGCTTCTGCCGTTAGTTCCCTTGATTTGGGCGCCTGTTGCACGAACATTTGTCCAATCGTTTCCAATGCCGCCGGCCCATTTAGAGAGCTGAGCATCATCTGCCACGATTTTAAAAATGTGGGATAGGTCGTCCATTACAGTTGATAGGTAGCAGGAGCTTAGCTGTGAGTGGCAGGTCCCTGAGTTGAACAGTGTTGGAGTACTGGATGTAAAGACAAAAGAAGAGAGCAGGTTATAAAACTCGATCGCTTTTTGGTTCTTTTTCTCTTCCTGGATCGCAAGGCCCATGGCAACGCGCATCCAGAAGATTTGAGGAGTTTCCATTCTTTGATCGTTATCGTGAATGAAATAGCGGTCATAAAGAGTTTGAAGGCCTAGATAGGAGAACTGATCATCTCTTTGGATTTGTATGGCCTGGGCTAATTTATCAAGATCAAAGGTCAAAAGCTCAGCTGAGACGCGGTCTAAAGAGACTCCTTTTTTCAAGTACTCTTTAAAGTAGGTGCGGTGAGCGGACTCAAGATCTGGAGAATCTGCAGAAATATTCATTGTTTCTCTGTAGAGAACATCAAGAAGAAGACGAGAGGCGATTTTAGAGTAAGCAGGCTCTCTTTCAATGCGAGCTCTTGCTGCCATTATATTGGCTTGGTCTACTTCGCTCTCTTTCATTTCTTCGTAGAAGTTCTTTACAGACTCTTCCAAAAGCTCTTCAGCAGAAGCAAAGTCTTCAAGACCTCTACAAGCGAATTTAATCCGTTGATAGAGTCTAGATTCTGTAATGAATGTCTTTTGTCCACCTTGATTGATGGTAATAAATTGTCTTTGATGGATGCTTTCTTTAGGCTGCTCTTCTAAAGGCGCTGTTGATTGCTCTCCAGCTTGAGCTCTACTTAGGATGAAATCTTTGGCAGCAGAAAAATAGCCTTCTAACATCAATTGCTGCTCGATCTCATCTTGGATGGTGTCTACAGGAACGTTTTCTACTGTTTTAGAAATCGCTACGACCTTGGCAACCACTTTTTGCATGATCAAGTTTACGGAATCAACGATAGAATCACCGGAAGGCCCCTCTACGTTTTTGCAGCGGCGGAAAGACTCTTCAACTGTAGAGGCGATTTTCATAGGATTGAAGCGTACAACGCTTCCATCTTTACGAAGAACTTTGACGTTTTGAGGGGAGTCTTCTCTAAGGGCTTTATGTTGGTCGCGGTAGATAATATAGTCTTTAGCTACATCGTGATGGTCGAGCTCCATTAAAGTGACTTCTACAAGGTCTTGGATCCCCTCGACAGATAAAGAGGTTCCCTTACTTGCAAGTTCCACAAGCTTATTTACGACAGTATCAGAAACTTGGTTCACAGCTTCTAGTACATCAGATGGAAGCTGCGCTTCTTTTTCTAATTTCTTTGTATCGCGAAAGGCCATGTCTAGAGCTTTAAAAATACGCTCCCTTCTAAAAGGAACTAAAGATCCGTTTCGTTTGACAACAGTAAAAGAGTTTTGTTGTGAGGTTGTGCTTTCCGCTCCCTTTTTTTTAAGTAGAGAAAGGTCTGGTTTTAAGGCTTGGGGAACGTCTGTCATGATCAAACTCCTACATGGTCTTTTATGTTTTTTAACTGATAAGAGGCAGAAAATCAGTCTACTAGGTGCTTTATTTTTCTTGTCTCGAGGTACCACATCTAGTAGCTTCTCTGCTTATATACACCATATATAGTAGCAAGCTTGTTTTAGTCTACAAAAAAAATATAATGCCTCGAGAAGGTATCTAGAGCCCAAAAAAGAAAGATTTCCATTGTAAGAAAAATGGAGGATCCCTCGCAGATTTTTGGACTGGTTTCTTTAATGGAGCATATGTTAACTTGAAGAAAAAATCAATGATCAACGGAAGAAAAAAATTATGAAGAAAATCAACATAGTTCCGAACATGATCACCGCTTTTGCTTTGGCTTGTGGTCTTTTTGTTATTTTCAAACTGAACATGGTAGAGCCCGGAGAAGGCACGTATCAGATCTTGCATTCATCTGTTGTGCTACTTCTACTTGCTGCTCTTGCAGATCTTTTAGACGGCGCTGTAGCACGTGCAATGCATGCAGAAAGTGAATTTGGTGTTGTCTTTGATTCTTTAGCAGACTCTGTTTCTTTTGGTGTAGCACCCTCTGTTCTAATGCTCAAAAATCTATCCTTAGAGCCAGGGACGGGACTTTCTTTTTTTGCCGTCATCGGTGCGATGCTCTTTTCTCTCTGCGGTATTTTAAGACTTGTTCGCTTCAATGTGAGAACATCGCAAGCCAAAGGCAACGCTCAGCTCATGGCTGATCAGAAAAAGCATTTTACTGGCCTTCCAATTCCTGCAGCAGCTCTTGCCGCTGTTTCTGCCAATCTATTCTTGGTCTCTCCTTTAATGGAAAGGCTTTATCCGATGACAGGGGAAGGCAAGGCGATCACTTTAACGATAGTCATGATGATCTTGGGCTTTTTTATGGTGAGTCGTTGGAAGTTTCCAAGTCTAAAAGTTTTGCACTTTAGACTCGCTTCTTTCTACTTAGTCTTCTTTACAGTACTGCTTGCTCTTTTTGTCCTATATGGGATCTTTTACTTCTTCCCAGTCATTTTGATGGTCATTACATGGGGGTACATCTTTCTTGGATGGGTTTTATCGATCATTAGACTCGTTGCTGGTAAAAAGTCTAAGACGTTAGAGGATTTTGAGCCTGAGCAAGAAGATTGAATCTTCTTTGTCTATTCTGAATTGTAGGTTGAACCTTGAAAAAATAGGGGAGAACGCGAAGAATTCCTTTCTCTCCTTGGTCCAATAGGGATAGGTTCCCTTAGATTTAATCTACGCCAAACTACTTCTGTGGGGGTGACGGGACGATCGGTTTCCGTCTCTAAGGAAATACGACATATAGGACATCTTGTGTTTTGATCTTGTTGACGGCATCGCGTAGCCCAATTTTGGATGCAATGTTGATGAAAGATGTGAGAGATTGGTGTGCTCGGACAGGTGGATGTGTTATCGTTAGGATTCAAATCATACAAACAAATAGCGCAGGTTTGAATTTCTTGGTTGTTTGTGATAGGATCCATTATACACCCAATGCCTTTTTTGCTATCCCAATGAGGATGTCTAATATAGCGTCAGCTATTTGCAGTCCGAATGTATACACTCTAGCTATGACGCCGTTTTCATTTCTTTCAAGCCTTTCTTCGGCAGAAGACCTTAGTAGGCGTTCTATCATGGCATCCATGGATCTTTGCTGATAGGGCGCTCTTCTCCTGATCATAGGTTCGTTCCCTAGTTCCCATTGTGGAAAATCTATTACAGTAAAAGATCCTTCTCCAGGAAATCTAGCTCCAGGCCTTTCTCCGCGCTCAATTGTTACTCTTGTATTGCCAAAACTCATTGCTTGTAGTCTGGTAATCTTGGATCCTTTTATATCGATCAAATTCCAATCCCGACATATAGGACAGCTTACGTCAATGTCCATTTGAATAGTTGCGGCGTACCTTTTTGTGCAATGTCTGTGAAAGATGTGAGAGGTTTTGTTGTCGCAAGAAACAGTACCGCTCGTAGGATTGAAAGGGTCCAAGCAAATAGCGCAGATAGGAACTTCTTCTTTGTTATTTGTGCTGTTAATCATTTAATTCTCTTTTTTAATTAAATTAAATAATATTATATCACAAAAAACGTTTAAATTCAATGTTTGATTTATTTGCTTTTTGAATGAACGGGATTTTTATTGTGTCAAACTGAATTACAAACTTAAGTAGTTGATGGATAGTGATTTATGCGATTTTTCGCAAAAAAGTTGAGTTGGTTTGCAGTGGAGTATTTTGAGCTAATTGAAATTAGGTCTTACTTGCTGAGAAAAAGCCTAGCTTCTCAAAGCTTTCATAAAGCTCTTTATTATCAGGCTTATCAAAGGCTCCTGATTGACTGAGCCATCTGACATAGGTTTTGGGGATTTTAGAAAGAGGCACTCCTTGGTGCTTTCCAAAGGGCATTTTAGAAATAACACTTGGGGCTGAAAGAAGCTGAATCACAGTTTCAATAGAAAGATCATCAATCATCTGTGAAAAGATCTCATGAAGGACTATGACGTCATCTAGAGCTCTATGGGCTTGATTGGCAGGGATTCCATATACTTCTCTTAACACTTGCAAAGCGTGGCGGGGAAGATCTGATCTATATTTCCTTGCCCATTTTAAAGAGTCCACTTGAGGCCAAGCGGGAAGGATAAGGTCGTGTCTTTTGCACTCATTATCTAAAAAGTGGCGATCAAATGCATCATTGTTGTGAGCTATCAGGACCGCCCCTGGTCCACAAAAATCAATGAACGCTTGACCCACTTCTTTAAAGGAAGGGCTATTTGCGACCATTTCATCGGTAATATGATGGATAGCGGAAGCTTCAGGAGGGATTGGCATGCCCGGATTGACAAACTCACAAAAGGTGCGGTTCTGCGTCGGATCAAAGGCTGCAATTTCCACGATCCTGTCTTGGGCTGAGCGGATTCCGGTGGTCTCTGTGTCGTAGTAGATAGGGTAAAGTGCCATAGAAAAAGCTCCTTAAGATCAAATTTTCTAAACTTTAGCAAAAGCTCTTCAAAAAACCTATGAGAAAATATTTCGTTAAAGAAAACGTGTAGATTAAAAAAAGATTTTATGGTCTCATTTCGCCCTTTATAAAAAATAGGGGAGGATTTTTTATGAGATTTCTTATCGTTTTCATCCTGCTTTTTTTAAGTGCAGAAGCAGGGGAGCCCTGTCTTTATTTCACCTCACAAGTAGATGTCTCTGAAAAGTTTATAGAAAAGGTCAAAGCAGAAAAAAAGAGCATTCGGATGGCCTCTCATAGACTTTCTGAGCTTGAGGTGATTAGATCACTTATTGACGCCCATCGTAGGGATGTGTCGGTTGAAGTGATTGTTGATTCTCTATCTGTCACCAAGCAAACCCCGCTTACCCTTCTTGTTAAAGAAGGGATCCCCGTATTTGTTTGGAGCTCAGAAAGCTTTCCTAAGAAGAAAAACGAGGCTCCAAGGCGTATGCACCACGGCTTTTGCGTTTTCGGATCCGATACGTCTTGGACAGGATCGTATAGTTTTTCTTTAAAATCTAGATTCCACCACTTTGAGCAGGCTCTACTTCTTCAGGATGAAAAGATTTCTAAAGGTTTTCTAGCGGAGTTTGAAGAGATCAAAAAGAAGCATACGACCCCCTTTTTCTTATATGTTGAGCAAAAAATCAGCGCAAACTAATTCATTACAAAATTAGATACTTATGTCAACAAACAATCTTGTAGATTCTGAGCTTTTACCTTCTATCCTTCCCAACGGATACAAGGAATTTTTAGAGGAAATCAAGGGAAGGATTCGAACAGCTCAGATTAGAGCTAGTTTGTCTGTAAACAAAGAGCTTGTCTACCTCTACTGGTCTATTGGTAAATCTATTCTTGATAAACAAGCTTTGGAAGGATGGGGCTCAAAGATTATTGAACGGATGGCTAAGGATTTGACCTCGGATTTCCCAGGAGTATCTGGGTTTTCGGTGCGCAACCTAAAATATATGCGGAAATTCGCAGAGGTTTATCCTGATTCTCAAATTGTGCAGGCACTGCTTGCACAATTGCCTTGGTGGCATAACATGCTCTTATTAGAGAAGTTAAAGGACTCCTCAATGAGAGAATGGTATGCTCAAGAGGTGATAAAAAATGGTTGGAGTGGTAGGGCTTTAGAAGAGGCAATCCGATCCAATCTTTATGGGAGAAAGGGGAAAGCGATCACAAATTTCCAGGAACGCCTTCCTGTTCCCCACTCTCAGCTTGCAAAGGACATTCTAAAAAGCCCTTACAATTTCAGTTTTTTGACCCTAGAAGATGATTACATAGAGCAAGAGTTGGAAAGAGGGTTAGTGGATAATCTTGAAAAGCTAATTCTCGAGCTAGGACAGGGATTTGCTTTTGTTGGTAGACAGTATCACATAGAAATTGCCGGGGATGACTATTATCTTGATATGCTCTTCTATCACATCAAGCTTCGATGTTTTTGTGTAGTGGAGCTCAAGACAACCGACTTCAAGCCAGAGTATGCCGGCAAGCTTAATTTCTATCTTGCAGCCGTAGACAGGCAGTTGAAGCATCCATCGGATAATCCTTCTATTGGTATGATTATCTGTCGTACTAAAAATGACCTGAAGGTCGAATATTCTTTAGAAAGAAGCACGATGCCGATGGGGGTATCGGAATACGCTGTGAATATTGTTGATGCACTACCCAAAGAACTTTGTGGAACTTTACCAACTGCTGCTGAAATTGAAGCAAAACTCACACAGCATCGAACTGAAGATGTCTTGGGGAGGGGGTGAATTCTAAAAAACGAAGAAAATTGAGCCCTTAGGAGATACAAAGACACGTTGATTTCAATTTTGACAAGTATCGTATAGTTTTTCTTTAAAATCTAGATTCCACCACTTTGAGCAGGCTCTTCTTGTGCAGGATGAAAAGATTTCTAAAGGTTTTTTAGCGGAGTTTGAAGAGATCAAAAAGAGGCACTCTATGCCATTTTCCTTATATGTTGAGCAAAAGGGGGTTAGCTCTTAAAGAAGAGTTTTTCCTTCTCAATTTTCCCTAGGGTGTGTATCTTTGTGGCCAAGATATTTTTCACGAGGGTTTCGATCTATGATCCGCTTTTTACTAGGAATTGTCCTTTTAGGTCTTTCCAGCTGCTATCAAATGAGCTCTGATGACGATTTAAGAGGGGTCCCTGTCACAAATAACCCCAATGTGGTCCCAACCCGTAACGTAATGAGCCAATTTACAGCGATGCAACCCTAGAGGGCCTGCCTTAGGTTGCTTGTAATGTTTGTTTTGTACTATTATTAGAATAGATTTACCCTAAAAAGGACGACCTACTGAATGACCAATTCTAGACCTAAGTACCATTTTTTCCCTTCTGACCCGGAAAAGGTCATTCAAAAGATGGGAAAAGACAAGCTCATCGAATGCTATACGAACATGTGTTTGATCCGTAATTTTGAGGTGAGAGCCGAATCTGCTTACCAACAAGGGAAAGTAGGTGGCTTTTTCCATGCCTATATAGGACAAGAAGCGATCCAGACAGCCGCGATTGCTGCGATGGGTGTAGATCAGTGGTGGGCAACTTCTTATCGATGCCACGCCCTAGCCCTTCTTTTAAAAGTTAATCCCGATGAACTGATGGCCGAGCTCTACGGAAAATCTACAGGCAACGCCATGGGTAGAGGTGGCTCGATGCACTTTTTCTCTGAAAGATTACTCGGTGGTTTCGGAATTGTAGGCGGACAAGTGCCGATTGCAACAGGCGCTGGCTTTACCATAAAATATGCTAAAAATGTTCCGGCTGTAAAAGGCACTCAAAAAGCGGACGTTGCTGTGTGTTTCATGGGAGATGGAGCTGTTGTTCAAGGAGCTTTTCACGAATCTTTAAATTTAGCAGCCCTTTGGAACCTTCCTTGCATCTATGTCATTGAGAACAATGAATGGGGCATGGGAACTCACGTAAATCGCGCTGTCAGTGTTGAGCCGATTGCTGAGAATAAAGCTCCTGGATATGGCATGAAAGGCTATACCTTTGATGGAATGGACTTTTTTCAGTGTTATGCAGGGTTCTTGCATGTATTTGAGGAGATGAAGGCTGACTCTAAACCTGTGCTTATCGAAGTTGTTACTGCCAGATTTAGAGGCCACTCCATTTCAGATCCAGCTCTTTATCGCAGCAAAGAAAACCTTCAAGAGTGTGTTGAGCGCGATCCTATAAAATCTATGAAAAAGATGCTGATCGATTATAAGATTTTGACTGCAGAGCAGTGTGATGAGATCGATCATAAGCAGAAAGAGATAGTAGTAGCTTCTATGAAGTTTGCAGATGAAAGTCCATGGCCGGACCCGATTCATCTGGAAGAAGATGTTTTTGCACCCTAATAATGTAGAATAAAGGATGATTTGTAGGATATGTCAATGCAAACTGTAGAAATGAGAGAAGCGATCAGACAAGCTCTAGATGAAGAAATGCAAAGAGATGCGGCTGTCTTTGTTTTGGGTGAAGAAGTTGGCGAGTACAACGGAGCTTATAAAGTAACTAAAGGGATGCTTGCTAAGTGGGGAGATCAAAGAATTTTGGACACTCCTATTTCGGAACTTGGATTCGCAGGTCTTGCTATTGGTGCTGCTATGACAGGACTTCGTCCTGTTGTTGAGTTCATGAGCTTTAACTTTTCCTTTGTAGCGATCGATCAGATCATCTCAAATGCAATCAAGATGTATTACATGTCGGGCAATCGCTTTTCAGTGCCTATTGTTTTTAGGGGACCTAATGGAGCAGCAGCGCAAGTGTCCTCTCAACACTCCCACTGCGTGGAAGCGCTTTATGGCAATCTGCCGGGCCTTATTATTGTAGCTCCGAGCAATCCTTACGATGCTAAAGGACTTTTAAAGTCTGCCATTCGCAACAACAACCCAGTTTTATTCTTAGAAAGTGAACTTTCTTATGCAGATAAGATGGAGATCCCAACAGGAGAATATCTAGTTCCTATTGGAAAAGCGGCAGTTGTTAGAGAAGGCAAACACGTAACTCTTGTTTCTCATAGCCGTATGGTCCTTCTTTGCAAAACTGCAGCAGAAAACTTGGCTAAAAAAGGGATCCAAGTAGAAGTGATCGACCTAAGAACGATCAAACCTTTGGATATCGCAACAGTTGCAAACTCTGTCCGCAAGACGCACCACTGTGTGGTCGTGGAAGAAGGACATATGTTTGCAGGGATTTGTTCTGAAGTTGGCTTTGAAGTGATGCAGCATTGCTTTGACGATTTAGATGCTCCTGTGATGAGAGTCACTCAAAGAGAGACTCCAATGCCGTACTCTAAACCTTTAGAAAAAGAAACGATGCCGACCGTTCAAAGAATAGAGCAGTGCATTTTAGATGTGTTATCGTAACGTAATGTAAAAATACCGGGAGCTGACTTTCTATGCCGTTTACTCTGACAATGCCTAAACTCTCGCCTACTATGGAAGAGGGTACGATTGTAAAATGGAAAAAAAATATTGGTGAGTTCATAAAAGCCGATGATGTAATCTTCGAAGTAGCGACCGATAAAGCTACTGTTGAGCACACCGCTTTGGATGACGGGTTTTTAAGAGTGATTTTGGTCGGAGAAGGAAAGGAAGCGAAAGTCAATCAAGCGATTGCAGTACTTAGCGCTACCAAAGAGGAAGACATTTCCTCTTATAAACCGGAGGGACTCATGATCGTAGAAAAAGAAGCAGCCCCAGTTGCAAAGCAAGCGGCCTCTGAAGAGAAGAAAGTAGCAGCCCCGGCTCCTACGGTGGCTGTTGCAGGACCTAACTTTGTTCCAGAAGCACCTCTCAAAGATTTCGAATACCCGTTCCCTATGGGACCTGGCAGCTCTCACATCAAAGCTTCTCCTTATGCTAAAAAATTAGCTGAGGAAAAAGGGATTGATCTTTCAACAGTAAAAGGATCAGGTCCTCATCAAAGAATTTTGGCTCGTGACATCTCGTTAGGTCAGCCAGGCGGATCGATTACATTTGGAAGTCGAGAAGTTCCAACATTTCCTCCAGGATCTTATGAAGAAGAAGCTCTTTCTCCGATGAGAAAGGTGATTGCTTCAAGGCTTCAACAGTCTAAAACATGGATTCCACACTTTTATGTCACACAAGAGATGGACGCTACTGGAATGATCGCTGTGCGTGAGCAGTTGAAAGCAGGTGGTGTTAAAGTCACATTCAACGACCTCGTGATCAGAGCGGCTGCTTTAGCGCTCAAAGAGCACCCAGAGGTCAATAGCGGTTTTAATAGCGTTACTAACTCTATCATTCGCTTCAAAACAGTTGATATTTCTATTGCAGTCAGTGTCGAAGCGGGACTTATCACTCCGATTGTAAGACATGCCGATTATAAAAACGTAGGTCAGATTTCTGTTGAAGTAAGATCCTTAGCTGAAAAAGCAAAGCTTAACAAACTTCAAAGAGAAGAATACGTAGGTGGATCTTTCACCATTTCTAATCTTGGAATGTTTGGTATCTCTGAGTTCAAAGGGATCATCAATCCTCCTCAGGCTGCGATCCTCTGTGTGGGTGGTATCGAAGAAAAAGCTGTCGTTAAACAAGGGAAAGTAGTTCCTGGCAAAACTATGACATTTACACTTTCAGCAGACCATAGAGTCATTGATGGTGCAGACGGCGCTAAGTTCATGAAATCCTTACAAAATTTTATCGAAAATCCCTCACTTCTTCTAATTTAAACCGTTGATATTAAAGCGTAAAAGTTTCTATACTCTTGCGCTTTAACCTTCAAATTTGGCGGTTTAAAAAAATGAATGATTCTTCTTCTCTTTCTCTTTCCGTTACCCCTGTATCGACTTCCTATGCCAATACTCCCGCTATAACAAGGGCCACTTCTCGGAGCAATCTCACTAACATTACTAACTTGTACACGTCAGATCCAGGCATTAGCGATCCCATATCCGATTGGTTCTTAGAGGTTGCGAGTGTCATATCACAAGGTGATTCTATAAAGCTTTTTATTCTCGAATTCTTGAGTGTATGTGATTCTAGTTTTGTCCCGTCACGACAAAAAGCGCTATTGGAAGAGTTATTCTATAAGATCGGGCCAGCTCTATATGGACAAATCCAAAGTATTTGTCCGAATACTCCCATTTCAGAAGCGGTTAGTAAAAACCTTTTGGGATATGTTGAATATCTACAGCGTAAAGGAAATAGCAAATCTGCGGAAGCCATCGCTGAATGGACTCTCCAAAGCTCATTACTATCCGTTTTTGAAAAGTCTCAAAGCGATGTAAAGAAAGCTTTCCTTGATACACTAGATGCATTGTACTCCTGTAAAAAAGAGCTTATCTCTTTTAAGCCTCAAAAAATCTACGATCATTGGGTCAGCAGTGTAATCACTCCTATGCTTTCAAGTATTCCAGTTTCTTGGCTCGGCAAGGAGATCTCCGATGTGAAGTTGGTTTTGAATGTATTTTTAGAGGAGCAAATGTTCAATCCTCAGTCAGATTTCGTTTTAGAAAAGCAGTTTTTTGGTGTTTGGATGCATCTAAATGAGGACAAAAGCTCTCATCTAGTGTGTTATTCAATAAATCAAGAGAGATTTGAAAATGTCCCATCAGCGGTTGCGGTATTTGCTCCAGCTGAAACTGCTAAACCTATTGAATTCTCTAATTATATGGTTTCTGAAGCGATCAAAACAGATGAAGAGCATTGCTTGAAAGAAGTAGAGAATCATAGGTTAGTAGCATCTTTACCTCTATCCGAATTCTATATTTCTTCGACTCCGCTGATCCATCTTGGCACTCCATGCCTTCTTAAAAAAGAGGAGGGTTTTATAAGTCTTGAAAAATCTCTTAAAACACTAAAGCCTTTAGAGCGCGCGAAGATTTGCTTAAATGTACTTAGCGCAGTAGAAATTCTTGAAAAAGGTGGTTTTGTATGTCCTGCTTTGACAGCAAAAGACATCATGATCTCAAAAGATGGAAAAGCAAAGCTAGATAGCTTGTTTCATCTTAAGTCCATTTCAGCAGAAGGTAGATATGAATGCCATGAAAGTCTAGATAAAAAACGGCTTGATCTTTTAGCTAGAGAAAAAGGATTTATTTCCTTAGATACAGGGCGATATACCCTTATTCTGTTGATTTGTGAGATGTTTTTTCTCAATATCAATGAGGTTCCTCGCATAAAAGGCATTTTCTATTGGGAACAAGACTGTTTAGAAAGATTTAAAGCTGGAGCATCTCCAAAGATTTACGATGCTGTTTATGAGTTAAGAGATGCTTGGGATGAACTTGGAGAAGAGTTTTTGCAAGAGATTGTAACCCTATACAAATCGAGGAAAATCAACAAAAGTAAAGGTGGAAAAGAAGATTTAGATGGAGAAGCTTTAAAGCAATTTGCTGTCAGTTTTGTCCTGTTTCCTTTTTTGACAAAGCTCTTAACTGAAGCTTTGAAGGTAGACTTAGCGCGTAAAGAAATACCCAATAGTTGGTCCCCTGAAGAAGTACTTCTCATAGAGCCTCAGCTGATGCCTTCTTTAGGCGAGATCAGGGACATACTCGAAGAGGGGAAGGCTAAGATGACTTTACTCTTGAATCGACTGGAGTAGACGGTGATTTCTCCTTATGAAAAGATCCCTTTTTATTCTTTTACAGCATTGATTCAAGCGGCTCTTCCTAAAAAGACGTTTGCTGAGAAAGTTCGTATCTATGCACTAGAGCTCTTCCCCACGATCGAATCTTTTTTAAAAATGCAAGGGTCAGATTTTGTTTTGATTCTTGACGGAGTGCCTTTAAATACGAATCCAGAAGATAAGAGACATCCTCGCATTTGGACCCATAAAGATCTTAATGGGGTTCATTTGGTGTATATTCCAGATCTTGTAGATGCAAATCTTCGAGAGGATGGGATCTTAGAAACAATTGTTACGAGGGTTTTTGTCTCTAGATTCAATCCAGCCGCCTTTCAAGTAACAAAAGCTATTGCTCTTGATTATAGCGAGAAGAGAGATGGCTCTCTCAATCAAGAGATGGCAAATCGCAAGATAGCATTAAATCTGCCTTTTGGGACTCAATATTTTACTCCTTTAGAGCTTGCTGTGGATGGTTTTGCTGTTAAATGTCCAGAATATGAAAGATTGACAAGCTTTTTATCTGCTCTAGAGTTTTTAAAAGTTTTAGATGGCGTCTTTGGAGGATTAAAGGTCTTTGAAGATGCAGGCTTTGTCTCTTTAGATATCACCCCTGACAATATCGCAGTTAAAAGAGGAAATGGGGGAATGATTGAGGGGAAGATCGATTATTTTGGGGGTCTTACTAAAGTAGGCTCTAAAATAAGTCAACTTACGAATAGAAGACAAAATGTCTTAGCTCAAAGCGGATATGCCTGCACTGAAACAGCTCGGTATGCGTTGGTTGTTCTTATTGCAGAAAGAGTTTTTCTTGATCTAGAAGCTCATTTAGATTGGGGGATGGATGGGTTTGAAAAGCATGCTTTAAAGAGGATTAAAAACTTTGTTTCCGATATTCACTATCAAGAAGTTTTACAGTTGAAACTTCAGTATGAGGGATTTCAAGGCGGGTTTTCCCAAGATCTTTTAAATTATGTAGAAAGGATTAGGAGGGAAGGGGAAGAGAGCTTTCAATGCTCCCTTTTAGATCAATTTGCTCACAATATGGCCCTTTTTCCAGAAGTTACTGCTCTACTGATGAGGACGGTGGAAGTAGATCTTGAGCATAGGGCTCTTCTTACTCAAGGCAACTCTTATGAAGAGGTGTTAGCATCCGAATTTAAAATTCCAACGATTGAAGAAATTTATAAAACCTTGCAGCCCTGTAAATCTAAACTAGAAAATCTTCGAGTTGAGAAAGAATCCACGAACGTTTCTTTGATCACGATATCCGTTGCAGAAAAGATTGCATATAAAGTTTTGCCGGAAGAGCGCTACCATGAAGCTCATGCGTGCATAGACGCTTTTTGGCAGGTCCTAAATGAGTGCTTGGACTGTTTTCCTTCTGTTGGTTCAGAAGTTCGCGTCCATCGAGATGTTTTTTTCAGTGATAAGGGTGTAATTTCTCCTTTTTCTTTTTGGCTCCGTGTTGAAAGGGATAGGCTGGTTTTAGAGATCTTTGATCAAAGAGTCTTGGATCCACTAGGATCTGGTTCTTATAAGAAAGTAAAAGCAGGTGTGCAGGCAGTCATTCATGCAGGTGGGACCCTTACGTGTTCCCCTATAGCGATCTCCCGATTAAAAGATGGATCGGTATGGGATAGCAAGCTAGCAAGAGGTAATGAGCTTTTAGATAAGCTCATGTTAGAGCCCGGATCTGCAGAATACTTTGCAGCTCCTCTTAGAAAACACGCACCTCATGAAGTGGGCCGTAAAGGTAAGCTTGAAGCTGTGTCTATTCGATTTCAGACAACTCTTTATGAGACACTTAAAAATCATGCCATCAAGATAAAAGAAAGGAATTTTTACCTATCCAAACTTGAGGAGATTTCTTTTTTGGAGAGCATAGGAGAGGGAATCAAAAGGATTGCAGATAAAGAACTGTCTCATCAAGACATCAAAACTGGGAATATTGCACTTATTTTAAAAGAAGGACGTTTAAAAGCTCTTATCTTTGATTTTGACTTGGCCTCTCCTTGTGGGGAGCTTTCTTTTTCTGAAAGCTACTACGCCTGGAATGCACTGCGCTACAAATATGGATATGTTTCAAAAGAAACAGATCTTTATGGGCATATTTTGATTGTAGCAGAAACGTTACTTACAGGATTTAGAGCTTACCAAGCAGGAGAAACTCACGAAAATGCAACCCTTCGGCTTCAAACCATTGCAAGAAATGGAGGAAAGGAAAAGCTCAGACTGAAAATAGAGAGTAAAAACCAGATTGTAAATCGGTATCCCTATGCCTTTGCACGTGATACGTATGCATTTCTTTCAGAGCTTTCAGAGAATACTCCCGTATCAGAAGTTCCAGACTCTTTTTTCTACTACATTCAAACTCTGCAAAAAGATGCTCAGGTTGTAGGTTTTCAGTTAAAGCATTTTATCACAGAGTGGCTCATTTTTGACCGTGTGTTTGATCTACTTGTAAAAACACTTGGGGCAGATCTTGCCTCTCGTGTGAAAATCGAAGAAAAGTTAAAGCGAATGGGGATTTATTCCCAAGTTGAAGAGGCAGCACTCCGCCGTAATATCGAGTCGTTAGATCAGCAAACACAAGATCTTTTGAAAAGCGCAGCGAGCGAGTCCTTAAGTGAAGCCGGGTTTCCTTCTTATGAAGAAATCCAAGGGATACTCGACTCATGCAAACAAGTTGCTAGAGAAGTAGACGAGAGAATTAGCGCTAAAGACTCTTCTTGGTGTGTGGTTTCATAAATAATTGAGGTGATTTTTGATAGGTCCTATTTCTTCTTACGATCATAGCTGTTTTCAAAGCGCTCCAAAGCCTTTTATCGAGCATTTGATCTCTTTCTTTTCCGGGCAGCACTCACTTCAAACAATTTGTAAAGAGTGTCTAGGAGAAGAAAAAGTTTCTAGAGAGATAAAGGACATACTGCTCATAAGAGCTCAAGATTTTCTTTCAGAGGACCTACTGCTAAAAGGTCATCAATCTTCCAGAAATGATTCTCAAGAATTTGGAGATAAGCTTTTATTGGAGGCTGAGGTTTTAAGACAAGGGGGAGATCCTGAAAAGGCAAAGCAGTTTGAAACGCTTGCTGTGAGATGGTCTCTTGCTCCTCATCTTCTTAAGGGATGGAGCTCAACGTATCAAGAGATCACCCAAAAATGCATAAGTATTCTAAAGGAAATAGAACAGAAAAAGACAGATTTAAAGGAGAATTATTTAGCAGTTGAGACGCTCATTCAAAGCGTTGTCCCTAAAAGAACTTCTACTGAAAGGATCCAGCAGTATGTGAAGAAGATTTTTCTTTCCATTCAAGGTGTTTTACAAAAAAACCACTCTAGCAATGAATTGGATTTTCATCTTCCGATTGAGGGGGCTTTGGATAGAGGATACTCAAAGGTTTATAGAAAATCGCGTATTTGGACCCATAAGACTCTAAATGGAGTACATTTTATTTATATCCCAGATCCGGTATATCGACGTCCTAGAGAGGACTTTTTAGATGAAACTATGGCAACAGGAGTATACGTCCCTAAAGTGACCTCCGCAACTGAGCATTTTTTTACAGCTCAAAGAGCTAGGACATTTTTATATGCGGAAGGCAATGAAAATACTCTTAATTTAGAGCGATTCACTCACGAACTGATATTAAGCTTGCCTTCAGCAAAGAAATTCTTTGCTCCTTTACCACTTACATACAAGACTTATGTTGTAAAAACTCCTGGCTATGAAAGCTTTCAAGAAGATCTTCGATTTACTCATTCTTTACCTACGGAGAAGCTTTTAGACGTGTATGAAGGTGTCCTCGGAGGGTTGAAACTGCTAGAAAGCTATAATTATGTCTCTGGTGATATCAAAAACGAAAACATCGTATTTAAAAGGGAAGCCGATGCTGTTTGCGGACTGATTGATCTCTGCATGAAAGTTTGTTTCGCAGACACTTACATCTCTCCATTCAAAACAAAAAGGCTTAACGCTTTAGCCCAAAATGGATATGTGTCCTTCGAGATTCACCGATATGGGCTAGTTATTGCAATTGCCGAAGCCTTTTTTCTTGATTTAGAAGATGGCCTGCCTTTGGATCAATTGGGATGTGAGCGCCATGCACTAAAGAGGCTTAAGCAGATTATCTATGAGCGTCATTATAGCAAAGTAATGGAGCTAAAAAAGTTACATAAGAGTTTTGGAAGGGGATTTTCTCAAGGTCTTTTGGACTACGTAACCAAGATCGCAAAAGAAGGAGAAGAGGGTTTGCAACGTACCCTTTTGGAACAATTTGCGTTTAAAATGGCGATTTTCCCGGAAATAAGCTTTCTTTTTTTGAAAACCATGAAAGCAGATGCGTCTCATAGGGACCTTTTGAATCTTGGCGTTTTTTGCTCGGCTGTTATAGGGGCAGAGCCTAGGATCCCGAGTCTTGAGGAGATTGGGGAGGTTTTGCTAGCAGGAAAGGAAAAGTTGCAAAATCTTCACGTTGTAAAAGAGCGTTCAAGCATAACAGAAATATCACTAGATCAAACCTGTGAAATCGTAAGAACACTTCTTAATGAAGATATTTCCGAGAGAGATTTGCGTATAGAGGTTTTAGCTCGCATTATAAATGACGTGTTAAAAGAGTCTCCCTATATAGGTTCTGAAGTCCGCATACATAAATATAAACCTTGGAAAGATACAAGTTTAAGGGCTCCTTTTTCTTTATGGATATGTGTGAGAGTAGACAGTTTAAGGCTGGAGTTTTTTGATCCAAGCCACCCTGATGTCTTAGCAGCAGGGGGGAATAAGAATGTAAAGGCGGGTCTGCAAGTAGACATTTCAGAAGACGGAACCACTCAATACACACCGATTGTTATCTCTCGAATGAAAAGAGGGGCTCTTGATTGGCAGCACAGGCTTGCCAAAGGCAATAAGATGCAGGAGAAGATTTTAAAAATTCCTGGCGCTGACAAGTACTTTTTAGGGCTTTCAAGACAGCACTCACCTCATCATGTAGACTATAAAAGGAAACTAGAGACTATCTCTTTGCGGTTTGCAGACACTCTTAATGGGGCCCTGGAAGAGAATGTATTACAGATGAAAGAGGGGCCCCTCTATCTATCCAAACTTGATTATATCGGCTTTTTGCAAAACATTGGAGAGGGGATCCAGCTGCTTCGAGATCAGGGAATCTCGCATGGGGATATGAAAGTTGGAAATATTGGAATCGTTTCAACGCAGGAGGGTCTCCGAGCTCTTATTTTTGATTATGATTTTTCTCAAAAGGTGAATCAGTTTTTTGAAACATCAGAGTATCCGTTTTGGAACGCCCTTCGCCAGAGTTGGGGCTTTGTTTCTGCCGAAACAGATCTGTATGGATATGTTTTAATCACGGCAGAAGTTTTGCTCGAAGATTTTAAGGCGCATGATTCGTCAGAAGAAAAAGAAGATAGAATTCTTAGGTTTCAAAGGATTGCAAAAGAGCCGGCTGGAGAAAAAAGCTGGATGCAGGAAAGAATCGAGAATGAAATTCTCGAGATGTGTCCGAGTCTTTCTGAAGAGATGAAGTCGTTTTTTTCTAAACCTCTTGATCAAAGAGGGGTTAATGACATTCCGAAAGCGTTTTTTGACTCTATTAGAAACTGGGACAGCGAAGATTTTGAAGTTTCTGATCTAGAGGATTCTATTATCGAACTCCTCATTTTAGATCCCGTTTTTGATCTTCTTGTCAAAACGTTTGGGGCTGACCAAAGGTCTAAAGACTTAGTAAAAAACCCATATGAGACACACTCTCTTTTAAAAGCTTTAGCTGAATCTGGCTTTCCAACTCCAGAAGAAATAAAGGATGTATTAGCTAAGTGTGAGGGGATCGCTAAGGAGGTAGCGGCGCGTATCTAAGCAGAGGTTACATCAGTTTCTTGCGATAGAACCAGTAACCGCATAGACCTGATAGCAACACCATGATGGCCATGATGATGGAAAAGGCGCCAGCCGATTCTGCAAATGGGAGCTTTACATTCATTCCGTAGACGCTTGCTACGATGTTAGGGATGGTAAAGACAATCGTTAAAGCTGTTAAGAGCTTGATTGTTTTTGTTAAGCTGTTAGCAAAAATGATCTGATAGGCGTCTCTAAGGGATCTGATATTTTTGATGAGGATTTCGCAAAGAGAATGGGATTGTTTGACGTGGTTTATGATGTCCTCTACCATTTCTTTGTTTTGCTTGTACACTCGGGTCGATTCCATTAAAAATAGTTTTTCCAAAGTTAGTAAAAGAGCTTCTAAGGAAGCAAGGTATTGGTTCAAGGTCTCTTCATACTTTGTAAGGGCGTAGATGTCTTCGCTTGTGACCGATCCTAAGTCTTTTTCTTGAGAAAGGACGCTATGTCTGATTTTTCGAATGAACACATTGAATTCTTGCTCGATCCAAAGAAGAACCTGACGCATCCAATCAGAGTGGCATGAAGTGGAAACGAGTCCTTTTTTTTGTAGTACATTTTGGATGAGAAACGATTTGACAGGGGAGATGGTGATAAAATAATGAGGAGTTAGTAAAAGGGTCAAAGTTCCGGTATAAAGAGCTCTTTCTTCTTCAAGAGGATGTCTAACAAAGAGCAAAAGATCATCGCTCGCACGTTCAAGTCTTGGGAGTTCGTAGCGGTCAAGAGCGTCAGAGAGAAGAGAGGGATCAAGACCTACTAAAGAGCAGATCTGGTCGAGATCTTCTTGTTTCGCTTCATCTACGTGGATCCAGCACCCGCGAAGGGGCTCTTGTAAAGAAACGAAAGAATCTATTTTTGACGGTTTATTAAAAAATAAGAGCACGGATTTGCCATAGTGTATTTAATTTACACTTATCTCTTATTTGCAATTAATTCAATATAATTGTTTATTTAGTCAATATTTGACTTAGTTTTTTTTCCAAATCTTCGATTCTTTTGACATATTCAGAAATTTTTCTTAAGTGAACTTGTTGTCTATTGTGTTCAGTAAGTGGTTGAACGGGAGTTCCTGAATATTTGCCAGCTTTAGAGATGGTTTTACTAACCCCGCCGCGTGCTGAAATAAAAGTACCCGCTGCAATCTCTAAATGGCCTACAACTCCAGCTTGTCCGCCTAGAACAACATTTCTACCAGTCTTAGCGGATCCGGAAATTCCAGTTTGAGAAACAATGATGTTATGAGGACCAATTTGTACATTATGACCAATTTGGACAAGGTTGTCTATTTTGGAGCCTTTTCCTATGAAGGTCGTTTTAAAACGAGCTCTGTCAATGGTTGTGTTTGCTCCGATTTCTACATCATCTTCAATTTCCACAATCCCTAGCTGGTCTAGCTTAGTGTGTACACCTGAGGCATCTGTTGAAAAGCCAAAGCCACAAGAGCCGATGACAGCTCCTGGTTGTATAACAACGCGGTTTTTCAAAATGCATTTTTCCCGTATGGTCACATGGGGATAAAGAAGACAGTGAGAGCCAATATGAACGCCAGCTCCAATCGATACATGCGATAAAATGCGGGTATGGTCTCCGATGAGGACGCCTTGATCGATGGTTACATGGGGTCCAATGTGGACGTTTAAGCCAATGGTTGCTGAAGGATGGATAACAGCTGTTTCATGAATTCCTGTAAAACCTGTTTGGTTATACTGGTCTATGAGGAAAAGCTCGATAGCCTTTTGAAAAGCAACTGAAGGGTCATCCGTGACTAAGTAATTTTTCCCTTCTTGTAGTTCGTAAGAAGAGGGAACGAAAACCACTCCGGCAGCGGAGTGGTTCATGAGATGACTATAACGAAGATTAGCTAAAAAAGAAGCGTCGTCACGAGTAGCAGACTCTAAAGACTCAACTCCTGTTATGACGTGCTTAGGATCTCCTACAAGTTTGCTGTTCGTGAGCTTAGCAAGTTCTTCAAGAGTGTATTTTTTAGCTAATTTGTTTTGCATTACTGTACCTTTTCAGCGTCTTTCTTTTCTTTTTCGTAGATCTTATCCATGGTAGCAATCACTGCAGGAGTGATGTCTAAGCTTGTTGCATAGAAAAAGCATACGTCTTTATGAACAACGAGCTCTAATTTTTTTTCTTTAGCAACAACTTCTGAAGCGGCATTGACTTTGCTGCTGAGGAGTTGAACGACTTTCATGTTCGCTTGATTGAGCACTTGGTAGTACTGGTTTTGGTAACGGGAAAGCTCTTCGTTCAAACCTTGGATTTTTTCTTTTAAAGCAGTTTCTGCTTCAGGAGAAAGTCCATCCATATAATCAGGATCGTTGAGCTTGGAAGCAAGAGTAGTAAGCTCTTTTTCTGTTTGCTCTAAATGAGCGCCTAGTTGCTTTTTAATGTTTTCAAAGTTTGCTTGCTCTTCTTGTCCGACTTTAGAGTCTGCAACGCAGGTTGCAAAGTTTACAACGCCGACGCTCTCGCTTGCAGAAAGAGATCCAGCTGCGAGACAACTTAAAAAAAGCCACTTTTTGTATTGCTGTTTTAACATATTCATTAACCCTTTACGTTTTAAAATTGACCACCCATAGAGAAGAAGAACTTCCTGACTTCACTCTTACCGCTCGGATTTACAGGGAAACCCATACCTAGCACGATAGGGACTCGGTTGAGCATTTCAACTCTTGCTCCAAATCCATAGCTCAAGCGGAGAGTATCGATCTGAAAACGCTGCATTGAAATGGATCCTGCATCCGTGAATACAAACAAGTCTAGGAATTTGAACACTTCTTGTAAATACTCGACAGAAAGAAGGAAGGAGGAAATCCCTCCTGTAGGATCGCCGGTCTTTTCAAAGTGAGGTCCTAAGTCAAAAGCTTTATATCCCCGGACGGTGTTCTCTCCACCTAGGAAAAATCTTTCACTCATAGGAACTTTATTTGCATTAACTGTGCTGCCGAAGGGATCGATGAAGCGCGCATCGCATCTGTATTTCATGATACCACGGCTCCATAGAGGAGTATAGTATGCATTGACGTATCCAATACGCCAGAAGTAAAAGTCGGCTCCGACGCCTGCAAGTTCTGTTTCTAAAAAGGAGCGGAATCCTCTATGAGGTTTGAAGCCACTATCTGTTGAGTCAAAGGTGAGCGAGGTGCTGATTGCGGAGACAAGGCCGCTGCTGCTTGCATCTTTTTGCTCTTCGCTTGGGACGCTTGAAGAAACCCTCGTAAAGTTGTTTTTCAGTCTATATTTTGTCCCAAAGGTCCAGAGGTTGTTCAAAGGATACGAAGCGAAGATAGATCCTCCAGCCGTATCGATCTTATAGTCTTTAGATTGGAGGGTGCTTTGAGTTGCGTTGATATCAAAACCGATTCTCCAAAGCGTGTCTCTAAAGTAAGGAGTCATCCAAGAAAGGCTATAGGCCCTTTGCTTAGCTCCAACGCTCACTCTAGCATGCAAATTCTCTCCGCCTCCTCGGACGGCTGAAAGACCGTCTTTAAAGATGCGGGGGATCCCTGCATAGTTAAAATTGGTTTCTGTGAGATCAAGTCCACCAAAGAGATCATCTGCTGAGCTGAATCCAAAGAACAGGCTGATGTTTCCTGTTGTTGTTTCTTCCACTTCAATGTAAACATCGCGGTAGTTTTCTCCTAAAAGAACATCATCTTGTGTACGCACGGCGTACACATTGACGCTTTTAAAATATCCGATCCCTTCAAGGCGTCTTTGTGTGACTTTCAATTTAGCAGAGTCAAATGTTTCTCCGGGGACTAAAAGAGACTCTCTTAGGATCACAGAAGATTGTGTCGTGCTGTTTCCGATGACATGCACCAGGCCGATCTTATATTGATCGCCTTCACTGATCAAAAACTCAACGTTATAAATGGGCTTATTGCCTACAAGTTTTGTCTCATACTGAACGCTTGCTTCGATGTGTCCTTTCCGTCCACACAGATCTTTAATGTTTTGTGTGGTAAGGCGTAATTTTTCTGGAGAGTAGAGATCTCCTGGATGGCAGAGGAATTGACTTTCGACTTCTTTATCTGAAAAGATGGAATTGCCATGGAATGTGATCTTTCCGAAATGGTAAACAACCCCACGGTCTGCCGTGATTTCAATGATAATTTTCCCGGCTTTATCAGATTCTTTAATCGAGATCTTTACCTTGGCATCCGCATATCCCTTATTTTGCAAGAGATTGACAATGGTCAATTGGTCTTGTTCTAAGGCTTCTTCCTTATAGATACCAGCTCCGGTGACCCAGCTAAGGAAAAGGTTATACTTTTTGGTGTAGATCATATCGAGGATCTGACTTTTTTCAGAGCTTGTAAAACCATTAAAAACGATGTCTTCGATTTTTCCAGATCTTCCTTCACTAATGTCTATCAGTACATCGACTTCGTTTGTCTTGGGATCTTGCACTGTTTTATATTGGAGCTGCGCTTCAAAGTATCCCTTTTTTACGTAGTACTCTTTTACCTTGTTAAAGGCCTTACCAAAACTTTGTCTGTTGAAGGTAGAACCATTTTTAACATCGAGCTCTTTTTGGAGCTTTTTCGTTGAGATGTGAGAGTTGCCTTCCCAATGAATAGTACGTATTGTTGGTCTGATCCAAACTTTTAGAGTGATATAGAGGTTTTGATTTTGCACTTCGAGTACAGGTTCAACCTGGTCGTAATCTTCTGAAAGCGTTTTTAGATCTTCATCAAAAACGGCTTGAGAAAAAGGATCTCCTTTCTTTGTCTTCAACTTGCTTAAGACATTTTTGCTGTCAAAAGAGATGTTCGGAGGAAGATGTTCCGCTGAAATTTCTATGTTGCCGACAGTGAGTTTGTCGTAAGCGGTAGTAGATGCAAAAGTATCAGCTCTAAGAGAAGGTTGATCCATCATGGAAAAACAAAGCACAGACATCAAAACAAGAAGACGCTTACTCATATGTTGATACTCGAGGGTTAGAAGCTATGATCGATCTTTGTATTTGCCAAGCGAAGGAAGGGAGTATAAGCCTAATAAAAACCCTTCGCGCAGGTTGATGGCCGATGATAATAAAACAGGGGGAATAATTGCAAACAGATTGCTTTAGCAACCAGTTGCTCTAGAAGATATGGCGTCCTAAAAAGGCTCTTGTGAGAGTTCCGGGATCGACATAATCAAGAGAGCTTCCTAAGGGTATGCCAAAGGCAAGTCTTGAGATGTTGACGCCGCAACCTTGGATCTCTTCTTTTAAAAAAAGAGAAGTGGCATCACCTTCTAAGGTTGAATCAAGAGCTAAGACAACGTCCTTTACTCCGAGTAGCTGGATGCGGGTCTTGATTTTACCAATATCAAATTTGTCGGTGTTGTACCCATGTAAAGGAGAGAGCATCCCTCCTAAAACATGGTATATCCCTCTAAAAATCCTCGTTTCTTCAATCGGATAAATATCCTTAGCTGAGGAGACGATGCAAAGAGCTGTCGGATCTCGTTTAGATGGATCACAAAATTCGCAGGAGAGATCAGATTTTAAACATCCGCATTCAGGGCAGGGACTGATTTCAACATGAATCGATTTTAATGAGCTAGATAAAGCATCTGTAGCTTCTTGATTCCAAGACAGAAGCTCAAACGCGTAGCGCTCTGCTGTCTTAGCTCCAACGCCTGGGAGCTTTCTGAGTTGCATAATCAGCTTTTGAATAGGAATAGGGAATTTTGCCATAATAAAGGGTCTTTTTTTTTCTCCCAGTTATAGTGAAGATGGAGAAAAAAAGGAAGAGTCTTTTTGTTAGGCAGGATGCCTAAGAAGCTCAAGTGCTGCGTTTGAAGGCGTGCGTTCTTTTGGATCCATTTGCAGTATTCCTTGAAGAACGCGTTCTAAAACAGGGAACTGATCGAGTTCTGGAATTGAGAGGAGACGCCCTTCAAAATCTTCAGGAAATTTTTTGTGCAGCTTTACAAGGTTCTTTACTTTTTCCTCAATAGGTAGAGATTGTTTGATAATAAACAAGTCGGATCTACTTATGCTATCAAATAAAACGATGCCGATAGACCAGAGATCAGAAGCAAAACTATAGGGGGGAAGGGGGGGTCTTGACTTTGATAGGAGCCAGTTAAGGACCTCTGGACTCAAAGAGGCCACCGTTCCTTGGATCTTTTTTGCTATTTCAGTGTCTTCATTTTCCCAAATAGCAGTTCCAAAATCCGCTAGTCTAATTTTTAGAGCACCATTTGTTTGTTCGATGAAGATATTTTCAGGTTTGATGTCTCGATGGATGAGATGGTTTCTTTCTAAAAAGGCAGCAATTTCGAGAAGCTGTTTAGCAGCATCTACTGCGGTCTCAAGAGGAAATGTACTGTTTGTATTGAAAAAATCATGGAGGTCGGATTGATAGCGAGGAAAAAGCATAACAGGTGCATGAGGAGAATCAAGACCTTCTGGTTCAAGCCCAAGCTCTTCTATCCCAAGTGTAAAAAAAGCTACGAGCCTAACGAGATGCTCTTTGCCCTCTTCTTTTTCGTGTGCATTCAAAACTTTGAGGATTTTAGCTTCTCTGTTATTGAGTACCAGTCCTTTTTGGTTGGGCATTTTTAGAACCCAATCTCTAGATTCGTCATTTGAGCATTTTACAACATGGATTTTTGAAAAGGTTCCAGGGACAAGATCTGCTACTTTCCTACAAGTAAGGTCTTCCTCTAAAGGCTCGAAATCCCCTGTATAAAATTCAGAAGTTAAGGGTGTGAGGCCTAAAATAGTGACGTTCATCTAATTTTTTTTGGTTAACGATAAAGATAAGGACAGATTTCTTCTGGGAGAGAATCTCCGAAGGCATACCCTGATTTTTTTAGCTCGTGGGTGTGTGGATCTTTAGGTTCTAGCTTGTAGCGGATCTTACCGGGAGCAAAACAAAGAAGGATCATTTTGAGCCTTTTTTGTTTGAAAAGCTCAGCAAAGGGGATTTGGTATTCTCCGGAGAAGAAAAAGGCTCTTCCTTTAGCAAGTGTTTTAAGATCGGGAAGAAGAGCTACAGCTTCTTGCTCACTTGGAGTGTCAAGGCAAAGTAAAACACCTCCAAGCAAAGGTCCCATGCTGCTGATGTTTTGCAGAGTCTCTGTTTCATCGAAAAGAGAGTCTTGTTTATCGCCTGTAAAAAGAGCTTGTGTATAAGCTAAACGGATCGGTCTTTGTTTGAATAGAATGTGGGAGAGCTCTCCTAGTTGCAGGCGGAAGAGGATCTTTTTGATGTCAGCATCTTCTTTCCACAGGTCTTTTCCTGCCTTCCAAAGCTCTAAATTGGAGGTGATGTTTAAAGGCTTTTGATGCATGTGTTTTAAAAGAAGCTCTTCGCATTTTTCAGAAAGAGTTTCTGCATCTTGAGAGGTCATGAGGTTTTCAATTTCGAGAATCTGATTCCTTAAAAAGAACTCAAAGTAAGAATCGGGAAGAGAAAATCGCATGGTGTTCCTTTGTTAATTAACTCAAATTTAGATTTTTGATTTGTTTTAGAGCTTTTTCTACAACTTCTGGGGAGGTGAAGGCAGATAACCTGATAAAGCCGGCTCCTTCTGTCCCAAATCCACTGCCTGGAACAGAAATCAGATGGCATTTTTTAAGCAGGATGTCAAAAAAGTCCCAAGAAGAAAGGTCTGTAGTCGGCGTCTTCCACCAGATGTATGGAGCGTCTTCCCCTCCAAAACAAGTATACCCTAAAGTTTTAAGGCCATCTTTTAAGGTTTTTGCTTGCTTTAGGTAATAAGAGATTTGGCTGTCTATTTCAGCTTTGCCTTGAGGTGTAAAAGTAGCTTCTGCGCCTTTTTGTATCGGATAGGCAACTCCGTTGAATTTCATAGACTGCCTTTTGAGCCATAGCTTGTAAAGAGAAAGCCTGCTTTTTCCAAATAAAGCGGTGACTGTTTTAGGGATGACAGTGTAGGAACACCTAAGCCCTGTAAATCCGGCAGATTTAGAAAAGCTGCAAAATTCGATAGCTACATCTTGAGCTCCTGGAATTTCATAAATGCTTCTTGGGACATCAGGAGAGGTCACAAAAGCTTCGTAGGCATTGTCATAAAGCAAAAGGGCGTCGTGCTCTTTTGCATAGGCGACAAAAGCCTCAAGCTGCTTTCTTGTCATTGCAACGCCTGTTGGATTATGGGGAGAGCAAAGATAAATGAGGTCTGTTTTGCCCTTAGGTAGCTCAGGAACAAATCCTGTTTTTTCATTGCAAGGCATCCACACAATTTTTCGCTTGCGGCCCAGTAATATATTAGAATCGAGATAAGCGGGATAAGAGGGATTTGGGATCGCAACGCTGCAAGAGGAGTGAAAAAGGTCTAAGATGTTAACGATGTCGGTATTGATGCCATCTGAGATGAAAATCTCTTCAGGGGAAAAAGAGGGGTATTTGTTAGAGCAAATAGCCTCCCTTAAAAATCCATATCCTTGAGAGGGACCGTATCCATACATTTGCCCTGGTTTACTCATATTTAAAGCAGCTTCTTGTATCGCTTGGGATACGGAAGGCGCGAGTGGAAGGGTTACATCGCCGATTCCTAAATTAAGGACTTCAGCGTCTGGATACGAGGATTTTACGTCAGTTAGCTTTTGCTCAATGATCGGAAATACATATTCCCGTTTGAGGTGATTGAAGTGCGTATTTCCCTTGACCATAGATGAAAGACTTTTTTTAATTAGAAATGAGGAGCGATTATTTATGGGTAATCTTAAAAGATTTTCTCTTTTTCGAACAGGGATAAATAGGCAAGGCTCAATCTCTAAAATTGCTTTTTAAGAGTCCTTGTTTTTCAGATCACGCTAAAGATTTGATCTATTTCAAATAAAACACATTAATTTAAATTTTAAAGCCGTGGTTTTAATTGATTTTTTGTTTTGTTTTTTGTTAAAGTAGCTGTTGTTTTTTTTGCTTTAGGTTTTAATTTATGATGCGGTTAGAGGGTAGTGATTTACTTAATTGGCAGGGTTTTGTGTCATCGGAAGAGAATTCTCTAGGTGTCCTAAATAACGAGTTAGGAGAAGAATTTCAAGATAGAGTAGGCGAGGTTTTTTCTCGTAAGATTGCACCCAGATGGTCGAAAGAAGAGGGGGAAATCGTAAAAGAGGCTTTTAGAAAGTATAACGCTGAAAACCCCGATAAGCCTGCGTATTCAAGTCCTTGTATTGATCACTACAATCCTTCCTCAGTTTCTATTATTGCCGGGTATCCAGAAGTTGCTTTACTCGGTAAGAGCGTAAAGCAAATCAGAGAAAAGTGGATGAATGAACTCTGCCCTAATGCTATAGGAACTGTAATCAATAAACACCATAAACAAATCATTAATGCACTAAACGAAGCATATCCCAATAATCAATGGGGGAAGATTGCAAAGGTTTTTGCTAAAACCGTTCTACCGAGCAAGCCTGAGAGGATGTATTACTCGAATAATACAATAAAAAATTATTTTAAGAGCTTCGAAAAAAGAGAAAAAAATCAATCTGATCAGCCTCTTAATGTCGATCTAAACGTGCGCTCAATCACAAAAGTTGCAAAAAAGGTATTAGCTCCTAATATTAAGATCAAATGGTCGGAAGAAGAGGAGGATGCTGTAAAAGCGGCTTTTGAAAAGTATAACGCTGAAAACCCCGAAAATCCTGCGTATTCAGGTCCTTGTGAGAGTAAGCACAAGTCTTTTGCATTTTTTGCTATTGCCAAGTATCTTAAAGATGCTTTTTCTGGATGGAATAGGGACTCAAAGCAAATCAGAGAAAAATGGATGAATGAACTGTGTCCTAATTCTTTAGGAAGTCCAATCAAAGAACCCTCTCACATAAAAATCATTGAAGATCTGCATCAAGAGCATGGTAATCAATGGGAGATGATTGTAAAGCTTTTTGCTAGAATGGATTTTGAAGGTAAGCCCGAGGGGAAATATTACTCCTCCAATACAATTAAAAATTATTGCCTACATAACAAAAAAAGAACGAGAGATCAATACGAAGCCCCTAGATCTATCACTTTAAAAGTCCCTTCAATCGAAGAGAGGGTGCTTCAAAATAAGGTAAGAAAGGTTTTTACTCGGAAGCCTATAAAAAAATGGTTGCCAGATGAAGAAGATGTCATAAAAGAAGCTGTTAAAAAGTATAACGCTGAAAATCCCAAAAATCTTGCGTATTTAGGTCCTTGTTTTGATATATACAACTGTTTAGCCTTTTCTATTATTGCTGAGTATCCTGAAGTGGCTGCATTGGGTAGGAGTCCAAAGCAAATCAGAGAAAAATGGATGAATGAGCTGTGCGATAACTGCATAGGAAGTTCAATCAAAGAAGAATCTCACAGGCAAATCATTGAAAAGCTATATGAAGTATATGGCAGACGATGGGGGGAGATTGCAAGAGTTTTTGCTGAATTTGATGAACAAGATTTACCTGGCAAGTCTAAGGGGACGTATTACTCCGGCAATACAATAAAAAATCATTTTAACCATCTCGAAAAAAGAACAATAAATCGAGGTGAGGATTCTACCGATAAAGATACGGTTTCACCGTTTGATTCAATTGAAGAGGCAATGGTAGAGAGTGCTGATTTAATGGATGAAGTTGCAGATCACTATGAGGGAGCTATATTCAATGATCTACAGATTGATCTGCCTCACACATTCTACAGCGCGTCTCGAAACGAAAAGATAGAAGATCTTAGGTATTTGTTGCCAGTTTAGTCTCCTATTGTACTTATGACAACTGGATTAAGATAATCGATTTCGATTCTTGTTAAATGCAGGGAAAAATTTTCAAGAGAGAGCCTTTCGCTAGCATTAGAGATGGTCCTAAGCTTTTCTTGGATCAAAGTCTTTATCTGACACATTTTCCAGATCAAGCAGTTCCCTTCTTCTCGACGTTCACTCATAGAAAGAGTTTGGAATTTCTTAGAAACTGTTTCGAAGTCTTCCTCTAAATCTGAGAGCCTAGAGTCTATGGTTTGAAAGATCTCAATTTCTCGATTTAAGAATAAAAGGTTTGTAGCCAAATAGGTTAGTTCGAGTACCTTATTTTGAGCTTTTTCTAGAAGCTTAATGGGCTCTAAACAGAATGATATTTGCCGAGTATTGCTAGCGGGGTTCATATGGGTAGATTCTCCTATTTAGCGAGTCAGAGGAGTGATGTACCGACTCTGAAGCTTAGTCAGCTCTAAAGATAATCCTAGAATCTCAGGGGTAGTTCTCAGGTGCGGCTTCATATGAGCTTGTAAAGAGTCGACTTTCTTAGTCAGTAGCGTTTTTATCCTGCTGAGCTCGTGGTCAGAAAATGAAAGAGCGCTAGATTCTTTATTGATACAGGTTTTTAAATCTGCGAGTTTGCTATCCAAAGTAGCGTCGCTAACTGTAAAAGAAAGGCCTACGGCTAAAATGATTTGGCGTATCTTCTCTTTGGCTCCCTCGAGTAAAACGGCGGGAGTTTTCTTAGGGGGAACAGGGTGTGACTGCATAAAGGCAACGGAACAAACGCTTGATCTTCGACTTTTTCCAGGAGAAAATTTGCTCTCATCAAATGTGTAGTCTACAGTAGGTAGCTTGGGAGAATCTAACGCCTCAGCGATCTTTTTTCTCAAAGAACTACTTAAAGGGGGAGTGCTTAGAGTTGGTATCTCTTCCGCAAAAGAAAAGTCGTCGCTATAATTGAAGCTTGAATTCTGTATTGATGCGTTAGAATCATAAGTTGTATTCATAGTTTTCCTGAATTTTTTTTAATTAATTGCCGAAAATTATAGGCTAAATTTCCGTTCTTTTCAACGCTAATCTGATGCGTAAAGTTAAAGATCTAATTTTACTTTTTTTCACTCTCGGGTAAGGTTTGTAGAGTTATCGAGAAGCCTATGCTGAAAAAATAAAAAATGTTTTTTTTGAGGGGAATCGAGTATAGTGCGGTCTTATATTTCTTAAAAAAAGGGGACTATGGATCCGCATCAAAACCTTATGGAACAAATGGATCTGATTGAAGAAAGAATAGGATACGTCTTTCAAAAGAAGGATCTGCTTGTTTTAGCCTTTGTTCACCGCTCTTTTTACAACGAAAATCGGGAAAAAGTCTTAGAGCATAACGAGCGCCTTGAATTTTTGGGGGACTCGGTTCTAAACATTTTGATTTCCGAATATCTCTACAAAACCTTTCCAGAGCTTTCAGAAGGTCAGTTATCCCACATCAGAGCTTACTTAATTGAAGCTGCTATGTGCGCTAAGCTTTTACAAAAGCTTTCTTTAATTGAGTTTATCTTGCTTGGCAAAGGCGAGAAAATGAACGAAGGGAAGAACAAAGAGTCGATCCAAGCAGACCTTTTTGAAGCTCTACTGGCCTCTATTTTCTTAGATGGAGGGCTTGAGGCTGCAAGGAAGTTTTTTTGGTCCCATTTTACAGAAGATGTAGCGCTCAGATTAAAAGAGCCTGTTCGTAATTGGAAGGCGGAGCTACAAGACTATTCACAGAAAAAACATCAGAAAACGCCTGTTTATCAAGTTTTGAATGCCCATGGTCCTGATCATGACAAGCAATTTGAAATTGCTGTGTATCTAGAAGATTTGGAACTAGGCAAGGGACTTGGTTCCTCTAAAAAAGAAGCGGAGCAAGAAGCTGCTAAAAAAGCTCTGAGCTTTTTGGAAGAATCTAATAAGAAAAAGAAATAGAGGAATGTTGCTATATGGGTAAGACTCAGAAAAAGACTCTTTGGGCCTGCAAAGAATGTGGCCACATGCAAGTCAAATGGACAGGAAGCTGCTCTGCTTGCCAGAAGTGGAATACCTTTGAAGAAGAGGTAGAAGTTCGTGAAACTCCTTCCCGGTTTGCGGTAGAAGCCCCTGAAAAAACGCGTCCTCTTAGAGTGTCTGAAGTGCAAGACCTTCCCATTTGCCGGTTTTTAACCGGCATGAAAGAGCTCGATCGTTTACTTGGTGGTGGGATTGTTCCAGGCTCACTCTCTTTGATTGCAGGAGATCCAGGCATCGGTAAGTCGACCCTTCTTTTGCAAATTGCAGATTCTTTAGCTAAGCAAAATAAGACAGTACTTTATGTATCTGGGGAAGAGTCTGTAGAGCAGACGGCTCTTAGAGCTAAAAGACTAGGTATCCGCAGCGAGCAGCTCTACATTTTAAGTGAGACGCAGTTTTCAAGCATCAAGACCCATATAGAAACCCTAAAACCATCCATTTTGATAGTAGACTCCATTCAGATCCTTTATAAGCAAGAGATCACATCAGCGCCTGGAAGCGTTGCTCAAGTAAGAGAGCTTGCCATGGAGTTCTTGCATCTTTCTAAACGTTTACAGATCGCTACCTTTTTAATTGGGCATGTCACGAAGTCTGGAGAGATTGCAGGTCCTAGAGTTTTGGAGCATTTAGTGGATGTCGTGCTTGACTTTGAAGGGGACAGACATCAAGGGTATCGGATCCTTCGCGGCGTAAAAAACAGGTTCGGTCCAACAGAAGACATCGTTTTGTTCCAAATGGGAATGACAGGGCTTTCTGAAGTAGAAAACCCCTCCCATTTCTTTTTGCAAGAAAGACAAAGAGAGTCCACAGGCTCTGTCATTGTCCCATCACTTGAAGGCTCAAGAGCAGTCTTGATTGAAGCGCAGTCTTTAGTAGCACCTTCTCCTTTTCCAACAGCCACACGTAAATCCACCGGAGTTGATTCTAATCGTCTGTCACTCTTACTTGCTGTACTCGAGAAAAAAGCAGGATACCAACTTCATCACTGTGATGTGTTTGTATCCATTGCTGGAGGCATTAAAATCTACGAGCCGGCTATTGATCTAGGACTTATGATGGCAGTGCTTTCTTCCTTTACAAACTGCGTGATCGATTCAGATACTGTGGTCTTTGGAGAAGTTGGCCTTGGCGGAGAGATTCGCAGTGTGGCTAAAGCTGAAAGTCGAGTGAAAGAAGCGGCTCATCTTGGATTTAAACGGTGCATCTTGCCGAAGAAGAACTTTGCAGGGCTTTCTCAAGACATAAAGCAAAAGATAGAACTTTGTAGCGTTTCAACTGTTGAGGAGGCCGTTCGTGCTCTTATCCGTTAAAGAAATTAGAGTAGGAGCTAGAAGCTCTCCTCTTTCAAGAGCTCAAGTAGAAGAAGTGTTGTCTCTACTTCAAAAACATCAGCCAGATGTTTGTTTTTCACCTCAATGGTTTGAAACAAGTGGAGATCTGGATCTTAAAACCTCGCTCATTCACCTTGAAAAAACCAATTTCTTTACAAAAGAAATTGATGATGCTGTCATTAGGGGGATCTGTAGAATTGGAATCCATTCTGCAAAAGATCTACCGGATCCTCTGCCAGAGCCTTTATGCATCATTGCTTGCACGCAAGGGGTAGATCCTTCTGATGTTTTAGTCCTTCGAGAAGGTGAGAGTTTAGAAAGTCTACCACATGGAGCTAAAATAGGAACCTCATCACTTCGAAGAGAAAAAAACATCAAAGCCCTGCGTCCTGATCTTATCTGTGTAGATATAAGGGGTCCTATTGATACAAGACTTGGGCTATTAGACCAAGGAGAGGTTGATGGAGTAATTATGGCAAATGCTGCTTTAATTAGATTAAAACTCATCAGAAACACCCTCCCAATTTCCGGTGAATGTTCGCCGCTTCAAGGAAGGCTTGCCATCGTTGCTAAAAAAGATGATGAAGAGATGAAGGAGCTTTTTGCTTGTCTAAACTTCTCTATTTAGGCACTTCTTTAGACTTTTTTTCATCAGATAAGGAAGTGATTCACTATCCCGTCATCCGTCTTATCCCAAAAAGTGTCAAAGAAGACAGGGTGCTTTTTTGTTTAAACAAACTCTCTTCCTTTTCCCACGTTCTTTTCACAAGTAAAAATAGCGTAGAGATTTTGTGGGAGATGTGTCATCAGCTCGCTATTGATCCAAGCGTTTCTTTACAAGGTAAGTGTATTTCTATAGGTCCTAGTACAAGCTCTATTTTACGCTCTAAAGGGGTAGAACCTCTTTTAGAGGCTCTAGAATCGACTCAAGAAGGGGTAATCGCTTCCTTAGAGGGAAAGGTGCTTAAAGACGTTTTTTACCCGCGTTCTTCTTTAGCAAGGCCTCTTTTAAGTCGATATCTAATAGAAAAAAACATCCCACATGAACTTTTAGATCTTTACGATACTGTCCATCAAGAGCCTGTACCAAGACCTTCTTTAGAAGAAATCGAGGAGATCGTTTTTACAAGTCCTTCGACAGTCGATGGCTTTTTTAAAATCTTTGGAAAGATCCCGGAAGGGATAAAGCTGTCTTTTCAGGGACCTGTTACGGAGAGGTATTTCTATGAGACTTTAGACCGTTTACGCGATTTTTTCTTAGCGGGGCTCAACTGAATAGTTTTTTTAGATGTCTTTGGCGCCGGGGCTCCTCGTAATAGTCCCTCGGTACTTAAATCCTCATCGATATCGGGCCAGTGGATTCCGTAGCCTCCACCACAAAGCTCCCATTGAGATTTTTGTTTTAAGTTAGCTTTTAGCAACTTTGGATACCATGCCAACGGAGCCGAGATGGTACGACCATCCATAAGGTCAACAACGATCGAATCTCTTGTGAAGTATACAGCTTCAACACGCTCGTCAGTCTTTACTGCTAAAGTACCCATACCATGTATCCGGAAATAATTTTTGATGTTCTTCTACTAGTCTATGTAACTCATTCAGGTCTTTTTTTGCAAAACCGATATTTTGGGCCAGAGCCACTTTTTTTAACCAGAATTTTGCAGATGCCGAATCTTTGTCTATATGAATATGAGGAGGTTAATTCGGTTCATGACTATAAAAATAGAAGCGATAAGGTCCGATTCTCAAGACTGTTGGCATAAATACCATTATGTGAATTCGGGCAATATGATAGCAGCTGAGAAAGGAATTAGGGAAGAGTTTATTTAAAATTCATAAGATTTCTAGGAAAAATAAAAAAGGCGCCTCTTTTTAAGTAGACGCCTTTTTCCTTTAGATTAAAGGTAGATTGGATCGACTACATTGCATCCAAAGTTGGAGCGTGCGTAAAGAGGGTTTCTGATTAATGCCTCAAGGAATTTTTTTCTTTCCGGGGATATATTTTCTAAGTGAATGTTTGTGTCTATATTTGTATGCTTAGATGGATCGAATTTAAAGTTGGAGCGCGTATCTTTAAGATCTTTCAATAATGCATCGGTAACTGTTTTTGAATAGTCTTTAGGGATTTGTTTTTCCATAGCTTTATCGGATGTTTTAATTAAATGGGGTTTTAGTGCCTCTGATTTTTTGTAGTAACGAATCCTGTTATTGGCGTCTACTGTAAATACGGACCCGTGAGCAAAATAGTTGTGACTGTTTTCTACCGCGCTTACTTTAGAAGAAATCTTAGATAAGCCTACACGTACAAATTTTTCACAGAATGCGCCGTAGGCGAATATTTCATAGATACCTCTAATTGTTTCATCGATAGCTCTTTCATGAGCAAAAAGGCAGCTTTCTTTTAGAGCTTCGTTTTTGAAGAAATAGGCTCCTCCATATACAAATCCTGCTCCAAACATGCCTAATATAGATCCTGCAGTTCGGATTGCTCCAATAGCAGATCCAATAGCTGGGATCTTTCCAAAGCGGTCAGCGTATCTGAATAGGCTGCCCCTTTGGTAGGTTTGTAAATAATTTTCGCCACAATTTTTAGTAGTAATCATATATCCTCTTTTTATTATAATTAATAAATTAATAGTTGTATTATATCACAATTTCACATTAATAATCTATTTCGATTAGTGTTTTGCGTGTGATTAAATTTTTTATTTGTCATTGATGTGTTGATCTAGATGGATTAAAAAAAACAGTTTGCGAAAGTAGAGCGAATTTGAAGGTGAGATGTATATAATTTTTTTGAATGCGTTTTAAGGTGTTAATAGATTTTTTTAAAAAGAGTCAAATAAGAGCCTCTTGGCATTCACAGTTGAGAATCTTTCGTTAGTTCTTGTATATAAGCACGTTACGTTGCTAGTGAAGGGCCGTTTTTATGGGTGCAAAGTAGGAGCTCTACTTTTTTGTGCTTTTTACTGATGCTGTTTGCGCTTTTGGAGCTGAAACTTTAGATATCTTTTCTACAGATAGAGAGTACAGATTATCTTGCCCTCTTACATTTTTTTCTATCAATTGAAGACCATATCTAGAAGAGAGAACTTGCTCAAGTCTTTGATTGCGAAATTCTGTCGTCAAGAAGAGTCGAGTCGCTTGATGCTTTGAGGCTTCTTGAGAGATGTTGTTTATTAGGTGTCTGAGAGTTCCTACTTCCCCATTACTGTAAAGTCCATCGACACGAAGTGATAGATAAGTTCCCTTTCCATCTCGCACAATAGAGTAGGTTCCCACTTTTAATTCAGCGCTTTCAAATCCCAGCCAAGAATGGGGGATTTGGGCTTCTTTAAGAACTTTAGGAATTATCTCTGCTACAGGCTTAGTAGATACTATTTGCTTTTCTGATGCAGACCCCACCAGTTCCCATGAGCTCACCAATTGACGCACTCTTGCATGATCCTCGGGATAGGTCAGTTTGCTCTCGGTTATTTTGGGAGGTATTCTGTAAGTCCTGGGACGTTTCGGTTTGAGAACTTTAGTTTCGGCTTTTACAGAAACTTCTGTGGCTTCGTCTATGAAGACCTGTGATGCTGGTGGCCCCTTCAGTTCCCATGAGTTCATCAATTGGTGTACTTTTGCATGATCCTCAGTGGAAGTTCGGAGAGCCTTGGTTGGATTTTCAAGAGCTTTAGCTCCTGTTTTTAGGGCGGCTTTTGTAAGTCCAGCTATAGCAGGGGCTGTGAGCGTTAAACTTAGTAGACTATGCACTGTTTCAGGTATAAGGTTTCTAGGTATTCCCTGCTTCTCTTCCAAATAAGTTAGCCCTCTTTCTACCCACTTATCCTCAATAGCAGCTTCAACTATGTACCCTACAGAATGGCAAAAGGGCTTAGCGACAGTCGTTTTGCAGGTTTCCCTGACGGCATCAGGTGCGTTATCAACAATAGCTTCAGTTAAGTATTTTGCAGAATGGCAAAAAGGTTTACCGACTGTGGTTCTGCAGGTCTTTTCAACCATATTACCAATGAGATCTTCAACGAACTTTATAGGTGCTGCTATTTCATTGATAGCGCCCACAACGACTGTTGGAGTAATCGGCTCATGCTTAATTCCATGCAAAAAGTTGATGCTATTTGTTTTAGGTAGGATGGACGATAAGCTAGGTTTTTTCTTGAGCTCAGAAGGGGTGAAAGAATGAGGAGGGAGGTTTGATCCAGAAATCACACCTTTAGAGTTTTCAAGTTCCTGGAGAGTATTCTTTTTTTCTTCCAAATAGGCATTCTTATCCTTCAAAAGAGCTTTCCCTGATTGGTTAAGGATCTTTACTTGAAGATTTGCGGCCTCTAGGATTTGCTTTTCGGTATTACCGATGCGCTGAAGCTGGTCTATTTGCTTGAAAATTCCACTAACTATCCCATTGATCTTCCTCATATAAGCTTCATGCTCTTCAGACGAGAGTCCATACTCTTTCGCTTCTTTTTCTAGCTTCTGGACAGTGTTGTCAATGTGAGCTTTGAAGCTTGGTGTTGATAAGTCAGCTGATACAGAGGACATCTTTACCTCAAAAAAGTAAGGCGATTTAATTTTATTTTGCTAGAGCTTACAGAAGGGATATGATTAAATTCGAGGGTATTTTGGAGGTGTCATTAATTTAAATATTAAATTGAATTTCTGGTGCTTGGTTTGTTAATTTATAAAACAATTTAACTCTATGCGAGTAATATGTTTCGTGCTAATCTTTACGAAAAATTTATTTTCGCGAGGGTTTTATGTCTACTATTATGGAAACAAGACAGTCTCTTGTATCCCCAAACACCTATCTAGAATACGCTGAAAGATTAGTTCCTATTTTAGAAGGTTTTGAAGGCTCAACCGATTTTCTATCTACAAGATTGAGAACCTGGGGTGTGGAAGTATTCCAGCTAGTAGGTACCCATGCATCAGACTCCTTAGAAAACATCTCAAGACTAGCTAGCGAAAAACTTAAAGAGCTCACTGAAGAGATCCTCGTAGATCCTTTATTGAATCGTCCTCTTAGGGATCCTGTCATCGAGCGCAATTGGATATGGGAAAGATCAGTACATACAGAGTGTAGAGATCTTTTTCCGGAAGGTTCTCCTTTAGATAGAGAAGGGATGGAAGAGAACCCGGCTCCTCATTTCTTTGCCCTTGCAATGATTGTTTTTGCAAGAAGTGTCAACCCATCAGCTACTCAAACAGACAATCAAGTGTCTCTTTTTAGAAATGATCCAAGCTTAGGGGATGCTCGTCGCTTTACTTACCATACACTTGCTCAAAATGCGATTCGAGGAAGAAGACAGCAAGAGATGCGCGAGAAGATGAAAATAATGATAGCTAGTAACAATCATCTAATGGCTGAAATCTATAGACAAGACGCTGAAGCGCTCGGAGATGTAGCTCTTAGGACTGCAGAACATGAAGCTGCTTTAGAGCGCCGCCTTAACTCTATCACGCAGGTTTATCAAAGCACTATCGATGGAATCAATGAACAAATCACATTCATGGAAGACGCTCACCGCATAAGGGTTGCAAACCTTGAAACGGAGATTGCTGCCATCGAGCACACAAATAGCTCTGTAGCAGGGCAGTTAAGAGATCAGCTTGCCGAGATCTGTACAACCCATCAAAGCACAGTTTCAAACCTTAATAGACAGGTTGATTCAATAACTCAAGAAGCTAGATCTTTAGAAGGACGGCTTAATTCTGCTGTTCAATCACATCAAAGTGCGATGTCGGCAGCAAATTCTCGAATTACTGAAGTTTCTCAAAAAGCCGATAAGGCAACTTCGCAGCTTTCTGTAGCAACACAGAAAAGTAAAGAGCAAGAAGAGGCGATTAGGAACATGCATAATGAGATGCGCCACCTGCGAAATCGAGTTTCTGATTTGCAGTGGGAAGTGGATAACCAAGACAGCAGCTGTACAATTTCTTAATTTTTAGGAGAGATGATGACGACTACTACAAGCCTTACTACGTTAAATTTGCAGGAGCTATCTTTGGTTCTTAAAGGTTCTGAGGATACACTTGTAAACGAAGAAGATAAGACCTTAGTTCTATATCAAAATTCTATAGACACCATGCGAGATCAAATTAGAGAGTTAGCTGCTAAAAATCGAGATCTCTCTACGGCGCTTATTACAGTAGAAAGCCGGCACCGAGACCTAGAAGTTTTACATGCGGCTGAAATGGCTGCTCTTCAAGAAAAG
>CAIJXB010000064.1 GCA_903824495.1 uncultured Chlamydiae bacterium | reverse complement strand
TCCCCAATGACAGAATGGTGATTTTAGAACAGGGGCAACTCATGCCAATTACGCTAAACCATCCCCTTCAGATCCTACAGGAAGATTTTCGAAAGTCCAGAGAGGAGATTTTGAAAAGCCAAAGGATAGTTCGGGGGCTGCAAAGTGATAAATTGTAAGCTATCCGATAAGGCGTAGAGGGGAGGCTTTAGGGAGGGTTTTGCGGAGCTAATAAAAAGGGGAATTTTAGCCAGAAAACCCATACTGGTAAAACTCCAAATACTGGTATCATCTTTCTCATTTCAAGGTCGACAATGTGTTGTAAAAGTTGGATGTCTAGTAGCGAAGCAAGTAATTTTGGGACATTTCTATTTGGGATCACGTCGTTTGTGACTTTAGTCTCTGCGGTTTTTTATTTTTTTTGGTTTAGGAAAGAGAAAAGAATAGAAAAGAGAAGTAGTATTGCAGAAGAGTCTCTAATTGGATTAGAGCATTTTATTTTTCAACTAACAGATTGGATCTCAAGATCTTCAACCTGGTTTCTTTATAGCAAGCACTCTAAAGGAAACAAACGCCAGTGGCAGGAAGCTTCCGAAGAGAAAAGACAAGAATTGAATAAAATGTACGAGACCGATCCGTATGAATTGCGTAATCATTGTCAAAGCCTTAAGGAGATGATGAGGGATTTTTTTCGAGCAAAAAATCGGGCTTCTCATCTTGAAAATCAGCGTTTAGATGAAAAATTTATGGAATTAGAGACGGTTCTACAAAAGTTTCCTAACCAGCTATGCTCGTTTCATCAGCTAAATGATTCAGAGGATACATGGCCAGAAAAGGGACCGGAAAAAGCAAAATCTTGGCAATTTATTGTTTCCGATGGCCCTGAGAAGATCAGAACCATTACCGAGGCTATTAAGCCGGAGTTAAGAAAGGTAATACTCTTTAAGGAGTAGGGATTTTGAATGTTAGGTTTGGCCAAGAGTTGCGGATACGTTCTTAAAATTCGCAAGAGCTGCTTCTAGGTTTTCAATAATCTCAGATGCCAGTATTTCTGGATCGGGGAGATTGTCGAGATCGGTCAGGCTTTTATCTTTTAGCCAAAAAATATCCAAGCTGGTTTTGTCTCGGACGATCAACTCTTCATAGGTGTATTTGCGCCAACGCCCTTCTGGGTTAGTCTCAGGATCCCACGACTCTTTACGAACATGACGATTTTGTGGGTTGTAGCATTGAACGAAGTCTTGTAGATCGCTAAAACGCATTGGCTGCTTCTTCAGCGTGTGGTGGATGTTCGTTCGATAATCATAGTACCAGACCTCTTTTGACCAATGAGATGGGCTGGCTTCGCGGTTATCGAAGAAAAGAACATTAGCTTTAACCCCATTTGCGTAAAAAATTCCAGTGGGTAAACGCAAAATGGTATGCAAGTCGGTATTCTCTAGAAGCTTTCTACGAATGATTTCCCCTGCGCCACCCTCAAAAAGGACGTTATCAGGTACTACAACAGCAGCTCGTCCTGTTGTTTTGAGCATCGTCCGAATGTGCTGCACAAAATTGAGCTGTTTATTAGAGGTCGTTGCCCAGAAGTCCTGGCGGTTGTAGGTTAAATCATCTCTCTCTTGCTCTCCTTC
>CAIJXB010000063.1 GCA_903824495.1 uncultured Chlamydiae bacterium | reverse complement strand
TTTTCAAGCTCTGTCAATTTGTTTTCAGACTCTTCAATGGACTTCTCAATCTGGGCAATTTCTTTTTCTAGGGGATTAGAAGAAGGTTTTTTTGAGGGAGGGTCTGATATCAGGGAAATATTTGAAGAGATGGGTTTTGTCTTAGATACTGTAAAACAAAAACAGAAGTTTTCAACCTGCTTTTTTTAGGAAATCGTGCAGCAAGAGTTCTTTTTATTGTAGATTCCTTCGTAAAGAATCTTCTCAGGCTGTGTTTTCTTCTTACAGCTGAGATTGCTTGTTTGCTTCATCCATTCAATGGCATTAGTTGTTTTGACGAGGAATTTCTTATCGTTTTTATAGCCATCCTTTACGCTGAAAGAAGGATTGGAAAACTTTCTAGCATAAGATGCGTCGACCAAGATGTTGTGCTGTACATCGATGTCTTCAAGGGGGATGCCCGCCTTTTGAAATGCTTTTAGGCAAAAGGCCAATTTAGAAGCCTCAGTTCCATAATGACCACTAAGATTGGATAGTGTCCATCTGTTGTTAGATCCCTTTTTTATCGTTCCTGAGAAAACAACAGGATTTCCTCTACTTGCAGAAGAGTGATTCCGTGATGCTTTGGTCTTTCCTCTGTAAGAATCAGCTCGAATCTTAGGGTATATGTAAATGTTTCCATCTTTTATCACAACGCAGTTTTCACCGTATTGGTTAAGTGTTTTAGATTTTAAACTGGTGAACTGGCGAGCTTGGAGTTGTTTGTCAGAGAAATAGGTAGTTAAAGTAAGCTTTTTTGCACGAAGAGATTCAATCTTTTTTTCAGAACTAATATTAGGATCTTTCAACCACTCTTTTTCTGTTTCCTTTAATGTTTGATACCCATTTTGATAGATCGCTAGTTGATTTCCCTTTTCATCTTTGAGGCCAAATTCTAGTGAAGGAATCTCGCCTGCATACAACTTTCCGATTTTGATTTGTGGGTTTAATACGACCTTGAATGTGCTTTTTTTCTGCTTCCGTTCTTTCCAAGCAGCCTGGATTAAAAGAGCTGCTTTTTGAGTTTTTTCGATGGTTTTCGTATCCTCTATTTGATCCAGAGGTTCTGGATATATGGTTGAATAATCCAGGTTCTGTAATTCGGCTGAAACACAAGATGTTTTGTTTTCGTAAAACGCCATTTATTTTCCATTTATGTTCAAATAATAATAAGATGTTATATCAAAATTATATTTTTAATTAAATGGTTTAATTGTGTTTATTTTCTTATGTGATTGATAATAAGCGTGTTATAATTTCTGGTACTTTTGACTTAAGACATGATAGAGGTCATCAATCTTGTTTTGGAGCTCTAAAATCTGAGAGGGGAGCTTTGCTATCAGATCAGAGCTGCTAGTCTCATAGGCCTTAGCAAGATCGTTTTCAAGCTCTGTCAATTTGTTTTCAGACTCTTCAATGGACTTCTCAATCTGGGCAATTTCTTTTTCTAGGGGATTAGAAGAAGGTTTTTTAGGAGGTGGTCCTTTTTTGTCCTTCTTTTTAGAAGTTGTCTCTTTCCAGCCTTCTTTTTCTAAAAACTCTAAGTAGTTGCCAAGAAAGATCTTTTGTTTGCCATTTTCAAATACAACAAGAATGTCGGGATTCAACCTTTCTAGCATCCACTCACTGTGGGTAACTAAGACAACGCTTCCTTCATATTCATCAATGGCTCCCATGAGCCCTTCAATCGATTCTAAGTCCAAGTGGTGCGTAGGTTCATCAAGTAGTAGTAAATTGGTTTTAGTTGCTAAGATTTTACCGAGGAGCACTCTGCTTTTTTCTCCACCTGAAAGAAGTGAAATTCGTTTTTTTGCAGAGTCTTGAGAAAACATCATCTGCCCGCAGATCGCTCTAACAGCTCCGTAAGCAAGGTTGGTATTCGAAGCTCCAATCTCTTCTTCAATCGTTCTTGTTAGATCAAGATGCAAAATGTGAGTTTGTCCAAAGGTTCCCATGCGTACAGCATCAGATCTCGTATAGGTTCCACTGTTTGGAGTAATAGCTCCTTCAATGAGCTTTAAAAGAGTGGATTTTCCCATCCCGTTTTTCCCGATGATGGCAATTTTCTTCCCTTGTTCAATCTCAAGAGAGACATCTTGGATCAAGGGGACCTTTTCATCATAAGCATACGACACATGATCAAGTGTAATGAGTTTCTTTCCAAAAAACGGTGTGTATTCAAAATGGAAAGAAAGGTTGTCTAAGGCTGCGAGTTTTGAAAGAGAGGGGAGTTTGTCGAGAGCTTTCGCTTTGGACTGCGCTTGTGTTGCTTTACTTGCTTTGGCTCCAAAGCGCCTAATGTAATCTTCTAAATGCTCTTTTTTCTTCTCAATAGTTTGACGTGCTTTTTCATGGAGCTCTTCTTCTTCAACGATCTTTGCATAAAACTGTTCAAGCCCGCCCGCAACGCGTTTTAACGTGTTGCGATGGATTCCCATGGTGTAATTGACAAGACCATTTAAAAAGTCTCTATCATGGGAGATGATGAGACATTCTCCCTTCCAATTTTTCAAATGCCTTTCAAGCCAGCGAAGGCTCAAGATGTCGAGATAGTTTGTAGGTTCGTCTAAAAGCAGGCAGTTAGGCTCCTGACAAAGCACTTTAGCAAGTTTGAGTCTTAAGTGGTATCCACCGGAGAGGAGCTCTGGGGCTTGATGTAAAAGGTGGTCATCAAATCCAAGACCAAAAAGAACGCTCTCTACTTCATGTTCCGGCTTAGTAGGGGGCAGTTCTCTTAATGCTTCTTCCCAGACAGTCGGGGCCTTAAAATGGGTGTGCTGATCCAAAAACCCCATCTTGTAACCTTTTGGGAGGGAAATGGTGCCGCCATCTTGAGACTCTTCTCCTTTTAAAATGCGGAACAAAGTGGTTTTTCCAGAGCCGTTTCTACCGACAATGGCGCACTTTTCCCCTTTTTGAATCGTAAAGGAGACATTTTGGAAGAGAAGGCTTCCGGTATAGCTTTTGGAAAGGTTTTCTACTTGTAGCATGTTTGTTAAAGGAACTCGGCGTCTTTGTAGAGCCAGAGCTCTCCTTGTTTTTCGAAAAGGCTTTTCTCTGTATAAGAAAAATCTTTATCTTGTTGTTTTAAAGAGGCAGTAAAGGTCACAAAAGCTTCCATCTCACTTTCTTCGAAGGAAAGTATCTCAAGATCCACAAATTCCGTGTCTCTTGAAAAGCGCAAAATATCCTCTCTCCAATCCCAAATTTTCTTCCCCATTTCTGGGTGGGTAGGATGGGTTGTCTCAATGATGTACTCAGCAAGGCCAAGGGCATAGGCACTATAGCGAGATCTCATCAAAAGGAGGGCATCAGAAGGCTGGAGCTCACCCATATGGTAGGGCTTGCAGCACTCTTCATAATTTTTTTGACTCTTGCAAGGGCAAGACATATGAGCTTTCAAAACTTTGGCCTTTTATGACTTTATGGAGAATTTGTACCATTTTCCCAGGGTAATTGCAATCAAAAATTCGCCCATATTTTGTTTTTGAACAAGAGAGATTCCTTGCATACACAGCTACTCTCGTGGCATAATGGCTGCCTTGAAAAGAGGTTTTTTGGAAATGAGTAAAAAGTTTAAGGTCGTCACTCTTGGATGTCGTACGAACCAGTATGAGTCGCAAGCCTATGTGGATCAGCTCAAGGCTCAAGGGTATACAGAAGCTGGGGAAGGGGAAGAGGCGGAGCTATGCATTGTAAACACATGCACGGTGACGGAGTCTGCTGACCATTCAAGCCGCCATGCTGTAAAACAGCTTGTGAAGCAAAATCCCCTGGCTGAAGTTGTCGTAACAGGATGCGCTGCAGAAAAAGAAACAGACGCCTATTTGCAGATTAAAGGGGTCACCAAGGTCATTTCCAATAAAGAGAAAGAAAATTTGCTGCCCCTATCATTTCCAGAAGAGTCGTGGCCTGAATTTTCGATTCAAAACTTTGAAGCGCATACAAGAGCATTTGTTAAAGTGCAAGATGGCTGCAATTCCTTTTGCACCTACTGCATCATACCGTATGTAAGGGGTAGATCGCGCTCTAGAAGACTTGAAGATGTACTTGCGGAAGTCAAAGGACTTATTGCCAATGGATATCGAGAGATTGTTTTAACGGGGATCAACATCGGAGATTTTGATGGAGCTCCGGTTGATGACGAAAAGCCGGTGCGTCTTGCAGATCTTGTAAGAGCTGTTGACGCCATAGAAGGCGTTGAGCGCTTGAGAATTTCTTCGATTGATCCGGATGAAGTGGATGATGATTTAATGGACGCCGTGCTTTCAGGGAAAAATACATGCCCTTCTTTTCACATCGTTTTGCAATCAGGATCGAATGTCGTCTTAAAGAGAATGAATCGAAAATATACAGCTCAGATGTTTTTAGAAGCGATCGAAAAGCTTAGAAAAGCCTCCCCTGATTTTACTTTCACAACCGATGTCATCGTAGGCTTTCCTGGTGAGTCTGAAGCGGACTTTGAGGACACTTTGCAAGTCATGCGCTCCACCCAGTTTGCTAAAGTCCACATGTTCCCGTATAGCCCAAGAAGCCGCACAAGGGCCTTTTCCTATCCGAACCAAGTTTCTCAAGAAGTAATACAAGAGAGAAAGAAAAGGGTTCTTGCCTTAGCGGATGAGACCTCCTTTGCTTTAAGAGAAAAGTACGTAGGACGTGAAATGAAAGTATTATTAGAAAGCCCTGTTAAGGGTCAGCCTCATCTTTTCTCCGGACATACAGAGAATTTTCTTCCTGTTTGGGTGGAAGGGGAGTCCTTGCGCTCCAATGAAATCGTACTTGTTAAACTCACTGAAAACCTACCTGAAAGCCTCAAAGGAAAAGCTACTTAATGAACCACATTCAAATCGCCGACAGGCCTAAATTCTTTTCCCATGCACCCGGACACTATGCTTTCATTCCAGGAACAGGCATTCGCGTCAAAGCATTTCCAACAGCTCTTTTTTTTACAGATGAAGCCGGATTTGAACTCGAGCTGACGCTTGATCTTCAAGGTCCTGTCGACCCTTTTACAGTGGAGCAAGATTTAGAAAAAAGGCAGCTGCGTATTTACGGAGAAGCAAAACAAGGTTATTTCAGACTTAGCCTTGCAGCAGAGGAAAATACCCTTGTCCTTCGCTTTGAAAAGACTCCATCTTCTGGTATTTTGGTAGGGAAAAAGACTTTTGTATCAGGTGATACTTTAGAAATTGCAAAGGATATTGTTGTATCTAAAGAGCCTTTTGAAGAAAGGCTATTTTTAGGCTCTTCCAAGAAAAAGGATTTGGACTTGATCAGGCTTCGCAAAGATTTGCGAGAAGTGTTTCCTATTTGGTATTTTCTTGGGAAGATCACCCCATCAAAAGAGCAAAAACCTTTTCCTCTTTTAGAGGAGGCCATTGCAAGTAAAGATAAGAAAAAGGTCCAAGAGCTTTTTCTTCACACGTATCTTGCTCACTTCTCTTGCGCGCTTGTTCCTAGAAAAGAAGATGAAGAAAAGCAAGGACTTCTGTCTTTAACCGAAATAGCAAGCAGTCTTTTACAACAAGGCGCATCTTACATTCGCTCTTTGTTTTTTCAGGAAAAAGAAGATGGTTTTCACATTTTGCCTTGTCTCATTCCTTTATTTGTTTGTGGTAAGATGATCCAGATCAGAACTGAAAGTGGCTGTTTAATTGACATTGAGTGGACAAAGCATCGCTTAAGAAGAATGAGCATTAAGGTAGAAAAGGACCAAACTCTAAATCTTCATTTTCCTAGTGACGTAGAAAGCTTCCGTGTAAAGACATCTTCAAAAGATCGAGGCAAAATTTTACCTGGAAAAGGATCTCAAATTGCTGTCAAAGCAGGGGATCTGCTTTGGTTTGATCTCTTTCAAAAGTAACGTCTTGGAAGTCTATCGTTAAAAGCGCAGAGGATTTCGTAGGCATTTGTATCGCAAAGCTTAGCAATTTCTTGTAGAGAAATTTCTTCACCCCCTTGCTTTCCGATCAAAACCACTTCATCTCCAACGCGGACTTCCTCATCTCCTACATCGACCATCAGCTGGTCCATGCAGATCGTCCCAACGATCGGAAATTTTTTACCTCTGATAAGAACTGATCCCTTATTAGATAAGGAGCGTCTATATCCATCCCCATAACCAATCGGAATAGTCACTATCCTCGTTTTCTTTTTTGTTACATGCGAGTGACCGTAGCTAATGCCTACGCCTTCTTCTACTACCTTGAAATACGACACTTTGGTTTTGACAGAGAGACAAGGCTTTATGGCATTTAAATTGTCGGGAGCTGAGGAAGGAACATAACCCAAGGTCATTAAAGTAGGTCTTACCATGTCAAAGTGCGCCTGTTTAAAAAATGCCGTGCCTCCAGAGTTGGCCATGTGTCTAATTAAAGAGGTGCCTTCAAAAACAGGATCTTTGAGTAAGGTAGAAAAAAGCTCTATTTGTTTGAGCGCAAAAGGATCTTCTGGCTGATCCGCTGTTGCCAAATGGGAATAGATCCCTTTGATCTCAAAGCACCCAAGATTTTTAACATGGTTAAAAAGCTTTGGTGCGCTTGCAGAGCGCACTCCCGTGCGCTGCATCCCAGTATCCACTTCCAAATGGATGGCACACTTTTGTTTTCTTTTTTTGCAGTGCTCAGCAACGAGGTTCGCTTTGAATTCAGAGCTGATTGTAAATTCTAGATTAAAATTCATGAGATCGACAATCTGATCCTCATGGATGGCCCCGAGTACCAAGATAGGGATGCGAATGTTCGCCTGTCTTAAAACAATCCCTTCAGAAAGGTGCGCTACGGCAATGTAGTCTACCCCCGCTTCTTCTGCTGTTTTAGCAACAGTCTTTAGACCATGTCCATAGGCATTAGCCTTTACCGGTAGGCAGTATAAAGCCTCTCCAATATGCTGTCTTATTACGCTGATATTTTTTTTGATCTGAGTTAGATCGATTTCAATCCAAGAGGGGTGTGGAAAATGGGGAGAAAGCATAAAAGTACCTTTTTCCTCATCATAAGAGAAGCGGTGCTTTTTGCAAAAGCTTTTGAATGGTGGGTGCTTGAAGCTTATTGACATCTAACGCCTTTTTGAAATACTGTCTTTTCTTTTTTTAGCAGGACCTAATGATTCGAACGATTCTACTTTTGTGCTGTTTATCGACTACTGTATTTGCAAAGCCTGTTTTTATTGGAATTGCAGGAGGGACTGGATCTGGAAAAACAACTCTTGCGGAAAAAATTCATGCAGCCTTTCCAGAGTCTGTTCTTATTAGCCAAGACTCATACTACAAAGACCTTGCTCATCTACCGATGCATGAGCGTGAAAAAGCCAATTTTGATCATCCCGACTCTTTAGACTTTGCTCTTCTTAGAGATCAATTGATCGATCTCAAAAATGGCGTAGCGATCGAAGAGCCTCTCTACAGCTTTCATACGCACTCTCGAGTGGAAGGATCAAGATGGATAGAGCCTTCAAACATTGTTATTGTAGAAGGGATTTTACTACTCGCATCACCTGAAGTCAGAGATCTTTTCGATCTTAAGATCTATGTCGATACACAAGATGATATTCGCATTTTACGCCGTCTGGAAAGAGACATCAAAGAGCGCTCTAGAGACGTTCAAGGTGTCAAAGAGCAATATGAAAAGACAGTCAAGCCGATGCACACCATTTTTGTAGAGCCAAGCAAACGATATGCAGACATCGTTATTCTTGGAGAAACGCACAATCCCGTGGCTGTTGATTTGATTGTGACTAAATTAAAACAAGCGAGTAAGGAATAGCATGATGGCATCTCTATCTATTGCTGATATTTTAGAAGTACCGGATCTTTAATACACCTCTTTCTAAGGAACGGTTTGCGGGCGCCCGCAAAGTGATGCTCCGGATTATTCCCTGATTGCTTACAGGACTCGATAGTTTTTTGGATCGCATTTTCAAAGCTCCTCCATTGGGAGTAGCCTAAACAAGACTGAAGATCTCTGGCGCTCCAATACTCAACACCATGCTCATTGTGCAGTTTAAAGGACTCAAAGGACAAAGTAGATTGGGGAGTCATGGGATTTTTTTTTGAGCACATAGGAAAAACTCCGATTGATTGATGAATAGAAAAAAAGATTTTAAACCCCTGATGAAGTTTTTTGCTAATTTTTTCTTGTCTAAGAAGCACATCTGGTACAAATTTTCGTTTCGTAGGAAGTTGCTTTTAGCTATTGTAGGTTTTTTTACAAGCTGTAGGTCCTGCAGATGCTATCAACATCCCTTCAAGCCAATCCCCATGAGATTTTGGGATTGCACAAAACTTCAACCGGCAAGATCGTTCGTCTTTGGCGTCCTGGAAGCGATGAAACGTACCTTGAGATAAAAGGGAAGATCGTTTCTGCAAAAAAGGTCAGCGATGAGGGTCTTTTTGAGATTGAAGTCCCAAAAGGCATAGAAGCGCTCGATTATAAGATCTATCATGTAAACGGTCTTTTGGCTCACGATCCCTATGCATTTACGCCAACATTTGGAGAGCTAGATGGGCATCTTTTTGCTAGAGGTACGCATTATAAGCTGTATGAAGTAATGGGAGCTAGGATCTGCACGCATCAAGGATGCGTTGGGGTCAAGTTCGCTGTATGGGCCCCTTCTGCCCTCTCTGTTTTTCTAGTCTCCGATTTCAACTACTGGGATGATCGGGTCCTTCCGATGCGAAGCATGGGGACTAACGGTGTATGGGAGCTATTTGTTCCAGGAATCAGTGAAGGTCAAAAGTATAAATTTGTGATCACAACACAAGAGGGGATCAAAAAGGTCAAATCAGATCCTTTTGGATATCAAAGTGAGCTAAGACCTTTTAATTCTTCGATTGTAACAACAGTGGACCGCTATCAGTGGAATGACGCGAAGTGGATGAAAGAGCGGCTTTTAAAAGACGTAAATCGCCCACTTCTTGTGTATGAGCTTCATTTAGGTTCTTGGAAGGGAGAAAAGGGGCAGTTTTTAAATTATAGAGAAATCGCGCCTCTTTTAATCGCTTATTGCAAAGAGATGGGATTTACGCATGTGGAACTTCTTCCCATTTCTGAGCATCCACTAGATGAGTCTTGGGGTTATCAAGTGTCTGGATTTTATGCAGTCACAAGTCGCTATGGCTCTCCTGAAGACTTTCAGTATTTTGTCGATCTGATGCACCAAAACGAGATCGGAGTGATCTTGGATTGGGTGGTGGCGCACTTTCCAACAGATGATTTTTCTCTTGCTGGGTTTGATGGAACAAGTCTTTATGAACATCAAGATCCAAGACGGGGGTTCCATCCCCACTGGAACACGTGCATTTTTAACTATGGCAGATTTGAAGTGTCTAATTTCCTTCTTGCCAATGCTCTTTTTTGGATGGAGAAGATGCACATCGATGGTCTTAGAGTCGATGCAGTAGCTTCGATGCTTTACTTAGACTATGGCAGAGAAAATGGAGATTGGATCCCGAACGAGTATGGAGGCAATGAAAACTTAGAAGCTCTTGAGTTTCTAAAACATTTGAACTCGGTTGTTCATGAAAAGTTCCCTAAAGTTCTCATGATCGCAGAAGAATCGAGCACCTTTGCAGGGATCACCAGACCCCTTGAGTGGGCAGGTCTTGGCTTTGATCTTAAGTGGAACATGGGATGGATGAATGACACTTTGAAATATTTTAAAGTGGATCCCCTTTTTAGACATTATCACCGCAATGAACTTACCTTTGGACTTCTCTACGCTTTTTCAGAGAGATTTATGCTAGCGCTTTCTCATGATGAAGTTGTGCATGGTAAAGGAAGTCTTCTTGCAAAAATGCCAGGAGATGATTGGCAGAAATTTGCAAATTTAAGACTTTTATATAGCTATATGATCTGCCAGCCAGGAAAAAAACTATGGTTCATGGGTGGAGAGATCGGGCAGGGCAGTGAGTGGTCTTGTAAAGAGCCACTGCCGTGGTATTTACTTCAATATCCACTCCATCAAGGGATGCAAACCTGTGTAAAAGAGATCAATCACTTCTATCAAGCACATGGGGCTTTATGGGAAAGGGATTTTGATTTGGAAGGTTTTGAATGGGTTGATTTCTCCGATGAAAAAAACTCCATCATTAGCTATCTGCGTAAAGGAAAAGATTCTACTTTTCTTTGCATTCATCACTTCACACCAGCTTATTTTGAGAAGTACCATCTAGGTCTTAAAAACGTCTTAAAAATGAAGGAAGTGTTCTCTACCGATAGAGAAGAATACGGCGGATCTGGTAAGCTCAACACTCATATTATAAAAGGAAATAAAGAGGGAGTACTTTTAAGTATCGCTCCTCTTTCCACAATGATTTTTGAGGTGCATTTTGAAGGTTCATGAAGAATACAAAAAGCTGGTAGAGCAGATTCGTAAACACGACGTTCTCTACTATCAAAACAGCAAACCTGAAATCTCCGATTATGAGTACGATCATCTTCTTAAACAACTAGAGGCGATTGAAAAAGAGCATCCTGACCTCATCGATCCCGATTCACCAACGCAAAGAGTTGGAGAGATGCTGACAGGGGGCTTCAAACAAGTAACGCACGCAGTCCCTATGCTCTCTCTTGCCAACACGTATACTAAGCAAGAAGTAGAAGATTTTATAGAAAGAGTCACAAAGTGGCTAGACGGAAAAAGGCCTCATTTTTCAACAGAGCTCAAGATGGACGGCATTGCCGTCACGGCCATTTTTAAAGAAGGTGTTTTTGTCCAAGGCGTCACTAGAGGCGATGGAAGAAAAGGGGACGACATCACACAAAACATGAAAACCATCAGATCTCTTCCCCTAAAACTTTCCGGAAAAAATATCCCAGATCTTTTAGAAGTGCGAGGCGAGGTTTTTATGCACAAAACCGTCTTCGAAAGTTTAAATCAGAAAAAAGAAGAAATGGGTGAAGCTCCTTGGGCCAATCCCCGCAATGCAGCAGCGGGTTCTTTAAAGCTACTCAATCCTAAAGAAACAGCAGAGCGTAAACTCTCTATCGTGTTTTATGGGATTGCGCAAGATTCAGGAGGGGAGTGTAAAACACAAAAAGAGTGTTTGGATCGTATACAAGATCTTGGTCTTCCTATTTTTGAAAAGGGTTTTCATACAGTGTGCAAAAGCTCTGATGATGTGATGGCCTTTGGAGATCATGTAGAAAAAAAACGCCCACACCTCTCTTATGAAATTGATGGGATCGTTGTAAAAGTAGACGAGCTCAAATGGCAAGAAGCTCTTGGTGCAACAGATAGAAGCCCTAGATGGGCTGTTGCTTACAAATTTTCTCCCGAGCAAGCTGTTACCCAAATTCTCGATATCACTGTGCAAGTGGGAAGAACAGGTGTCTTAACACCTGTTGCTGAACTAAATCCGGTTCCACTTGCAGGAAGTGTCATTGCAAGAGCGACACTACATAACCAAGAAGAAATCTCTCGCAAAGATTTTAGAATCGGTGATTTTGTTGTGATTGAAAAAGGGGGGGATGTGATCCCCAAAGTCGTACAGGTAGATCTTAGTAAAAGACCTGCTAAAACTCACCCTTGGCATATGCCTCATCATTGTCCGATCTGCTCAACTGCAGTTGTTCATGTAGAAGGGGAAGTGGCTGTTCGCTGTCCAAACCCAGAATGTCCCGAACAAATCCTTCGTAAAATTATCTTCTTTGCAAGCAAAGATGCGATGGACATTGGGCACTTTGGAGAAAAAGTAACGGAGCAACTGTTTCAAAAAGGACTCATTAAAAACTGCTCCGACATCTATACCCTAACGGAAAAAAAACTATCCGAGCTTGAAGGTTTTAAAGAAAAATCCATCCAAAACCTACTCGATAGCATCGAAGCTTCTAAAAAATGTTCCCTAGCTCGGTTCATATTAGCTCTTGGCATCAAGTATGTAGGAGAAGGAACAGCGGAGGATCTAGCAAGCAAAGCTCAAACAATTGAAGCTCTTTTTGAAATGACAAAAGAAGAGCTTTTAGAAATTGAAGGAGTAGGAGAAAAAGTCGCTCAGTCTGTCTATGAATATTTTCATGACCATCACAATCAAAAAGAGATAGAGAAGCTTTTGGAAAGAGGTGTTGAGCCAAAAGCGCCAAAAAACTCTTTTGATCACTCTCATCCCTTCTACGGAAAGACTTTTGTGCTAACTGGAACACTCAAAGATTACACAAGATCTCAAGCTTCGAATCTCATTAAAGAAAAAGGTGGCAAAGTAGCGCCATCAGTAAGCGCTAAGGTAGATTATTTGCTTTTTGGAGAAGATCCAGGTTCTAAATGGGACAAAGCTAAAAAACTCAAAATACATCTTTTGACAGAAGAAGAGTTTAAGAAGATGCTCTAGCTTAAGATTGTATTATGAGGCTTGCAATAGAAAACTGCTTATGTTGAATTGCCTTTTTTATAGCAGGTTCTTTGTAGTTTCCTAATCGATCTTTATGTGTTAAAAGAAACGCTACAGTGTCTTCTTTCCCTAACCTGATTAAGGATTCAAGGGGGGTATCGTCATCATTATTTCGTAGGGTAAGATCAGCTCCGGCAGTGATTAAGGCCTCTAGTAAGGCAAAATTTCCTCTTAAAGCAGTCAAATGCGCAGGAGTATTTCCTTCTCCTTCGCTTCGTTGATTGAGGTCTGCACCTTCTCTTATGAAAGCTAGCGTTACTTCATCATATCCGTGCATAATAGCAGAATTTAAAGGGGAGATCCATTCTCCTGGGTCTTGTTTCTCTAAAAGCAGTTTAGCAATTTCTAGCTGACCTGACTCTTGCGCTTGATCAAAAAGTCTAGAGAACTCAATAGAGTTTGGATCTGCACAAGAGTCAATTAAATCACGGACTCTATTGAGATCTCCTCTTTCAACGGCTAATGCTAGAGAAGTTGAAAGCATCAGCGGAACCATTTCGTTAATGCGATCAACGGGCTCTTGAGGGAACGAAGCACTTGCACGTCCTGATAAGCTTCGAACTCGATGATAGATTCCTTCAATCAAACCAAAGACGGAACCGATAAGAGGAACTCTTTCTATATTTCCAATGATAGAGTGAAAGATCCTTTGAGCCCTACTTTCTGCAGTATGACTTTTTTCTAAGTGATCCTTTGCATGTCCATAACCGGTAAGTACATGGTTACAGATAAACTCACCTATCTTGAACATACAGACTCCAGCTCAAAGGGGTACTAATGACAATCCCACATATAACAAAAAAATCAAAGTTGCAAAGTTTTTTTTGTTGTATGTGGGTCTAGGTGTCGTAGGTTTTTCTAGCTGCAGCATCCAGCAGGTGTTAAAATAAGTTGAGACTTTGGAACAAGAGGCTTTTCGTGAGAAACAAGCTCTCCAATGAGCGTCTGATTGCTGTAGCTGTGAAGCTTGACTGTTTGAAGCGTTCCAATGAGCTCTTTGTCACCTTTAAGAATGACGTTTTTCCAGCAGCGTGTTCTTGCTTTGAGCTGAGTCTCTTCTTTATTTTGCGCTTCAATCAAAACTTCAATCTCTTTTCCAAGCATCGCTTGCCTTTCTTCTGCGCAGATTTCAGCATGTAGAGCTAAAAGACGTTGGAGTCTTTCTTCTTTGATGGCTTCTGGAACGTCATCTTTAAAGCGGAAGGCGGGAGTTCCTTTTCTTGGGCTGTAAGTAAACAAAAAGGCTACAGAATAGCGTACTTGTTTAAGGACATCGTAGGTTTCTTGGAACTCTTCTTCTGTTTCTGTGGGGAATCCTACAATGATATCAGTCCCAAGACAGACGTTTGGAACTGTTTCCCTTAAAAGAGCCACTTTTTCCAAATACTGCTCTTTTGTATAGATCCGGTGCATCTTTTTCAAGATGCGGTCCGAACCTGCTTGGATCGGGAAGTGGACAAATTCACAAAGAGAGGGGAGGTCTCTGACCGCTTGCATGAGGCTTAACGTAATGTCTGTAGGATGGCTTGTCATGAACCTGACCCTTTCAAGACCTGGGATTTTATCCAGTCTGTAGAGAAGGTCATGGAAGAGACAGTTCCATTCAGGGCGGTCTTTTCCGTAGCTATTGACGTTTTGTCCAAGAAGGGTGATCTCTTTATAACCCTTTCCAACGAGGAGGCGGCACTCTTCTTCGATACTTTCAGGGGATCTAGACACTTCCTGGCCTCTTGTATAAGGGACAACACAGTAGGTGCAGTATTTATCACAGCCGCGGATGATGGAGACGTAGGCTTTGACCGGATCGTCCCTTTTGGCTACGAGATAATCAAGATTTTCTTCAAACTGGTCATCAGTACGAAGAGTTTGTTTGCCTGTTTCCAAAACCTCGTCGAGGACTTGGTTTAGGTCTGTCAAATTATTTGTACCTAGTATGAAGTCTATATGGGGGAGTTTGCGGAATAAAGATTCTTTTTTAGCCATGGCCATGCAGCCTGTGACCCCAATAATAGCCCTTTTGGTCTTAGACCTGCCGAGCTGACCTAGTTTCCCCATGACCTTTCTCTCTGCCAAATCTCTAATAGAGCAGGTATTAAAGATGAGAAGATCAGCCTTTTGCTCGTCCTCTATACGGGTTAGACCCCGCTTTTCCAGTTGCCCGACCATGATTTCGGTGTCGAGCTCGTTCATTTGGCAGCCGTAAGTTCTTATGAAAAATGTATTTAAATTGCGCATAGAATCGTTTGTTTTTGAAAAATTTTGAGAAAGAGTATATAAAATAGCCTTAAGATTAGCAAGTGGCTTGAGATGAAAAAACTTTTTTTATCGCCAAACCTCGAGAAAGAGTTGGCAAAAAAGGCGAAAAAAAGTATCCTAGCTTCTTTACATTGAAAAATGTTGTCTTAACATAGAAATTTTATAAGGCGAATTCATGACGAATCAAGCAAAGAAAAATGTAACCGTTCTCCTCACAAAAGAAGCAGCTTTGGCTGCAAGGAAATGGTATTTATTAGATGCTACCGGAAAAACACTTGGTCGTTTTTCTTCTGAAGTAGCGAAGATCCTCAGAGGTAAACATAAAGCTCATTTCACACCTCACGTAGATACAGGTGATGGAGTGGTGATTATCAATGCTTCTAAGATTAAAGTTACAGGGGCTAAAGAAGCTCAAAAGCTCTACCGTTACTACACTGGATCTATGGGTGGTATGCGCGAGATTCCTTACCGTATTATGCAAGCAAGAAAGCCTGATTACATCATTAGACGCGCAGTCAAGGGTATGATGCCTAAGACACGTCTTTCTGAAGCTCAGATGAAAAAATTGCGCATATTCGGTGATGACCAGCATGACATGCATGCTCAGCAACCTGTATCAGTACAATTATAATAACCCTTTATCAACGGAAAGAATTTAGTTATGCTACAAGAAAAAATTGGCATTGGAAGAAGAAAGACTGCAGGGGCCGCTGTCCGTTTGAGACCGGGGACAGGGATCATCACAGTTAATGGCAGAAAGTTTGAAGAGTATTTTCCTACAGAACTTCAAAGAAATACTATCCTTTCTCCTCTTAAAACCTGCGGCTTACCAGCTGGCAAGTATGATATGCTTGTAAAGGTAAAAGGTGGAGGACTTGAAGGTCAAACAATCGCGACAAGACTTGGAATTTCCAGAGCGCTTGTAGGCGAAGACGAGACTCGTAAGCCTGACCTCAAAGAAGTCGGATACCTCACTCGTGATTCAAGAAAAAGAGAGAGAAAGAAATACGGAAGAGCGGGAGCTCGTAAGAGATTCCAATTCTCTAAACGTTAATCTTACCCCTTTAGAAGAATCTATGAAAAAAGCCACAGGGTTTCTCCTGTGGCTTTTTTCTTTTTAAAAAGTCCTGTTTTCAAGAATTCTTAGACCTTTTCTACCTAAAGTCTCTACTATTTTTTGCTTATGCCTTACTTCGAGCTCTCTAAGGGGAGCGGGGTGATTTGGGGTGTTTGCCAGAATTGCTTCTAACTCTTCATATTTGCTCTCTTCGATTCTATCAAATTCCACTTTTAGGGCAGGGTTTGCTATAAAGAGTCTTTGTTGCCAAAAGGGATCCAAACAGAGAGATCGAATCCACTCTAGCGGGTCTTCTAGCTTTTGAGAAAGCTCGGTTTCTGCATCCTCAATTTCCTGATCCGGGGCTTTGATCCAGGGCAGATTTGTGTATGTGGTATCTAAAAAGGGGAGCTTAACGTCGAGCCTTTGAAAAAAATCTAGCTGTACTTCAATTTCTTCATGTAAAATATTTCTTCTTTCAGCAGATTCTCTTGCAAGCTCTTTAACAAGAGCTAATCTGTAGTATTTTTCAAATGCAAGAAGAGCTTGTTCTACCGGAAGATCTTTTGTTCTATAAAGCTCCAACTGTCTTATGATCTCATTGAGATAGTAGATGGTTCTGTCAATACAAGAGGTCATAGAATCGTTGACTAAAGGAAGTAAGATATCTTTTGTAAATACAGGGTCTTGCTGGGCGAATGTTAAAATTTCGAGTACATGCCTGCTTAAAGCTGTGCGGGTTTCGAGAAGGCACCATGCTGGCATAGGTACATAAAGATCCCCGTTTGTCAGTCTTTTGAGCCAGCTTGCAATGTTCCTATGAGAGTCTATAAAGGGGCGAAGGTTGACCCTTTGAAGAGATTCATCTTCTGTATTCATTCTTAGCAAGCCAAGCGTTGATTTTTCAATGAGCATCCCAAGAGGGTGAGTATCAGAAATGTGATACTTTAATTTTGGGAGGTCGTTAAGTAATGAGCGGTTTCTAATCGGGGTATAACTTAAATCTATTTTTATAAGTCGAATGAGAGGTTCGATTCCGGAGAGTGTGACAAGGTTTTTGTTGTTTTTCAAAGATAGCTCCATTAAAGCGGGGACATATTTGAGACTTGCCAGGTTTTTAAGTGCAGGATTAGAAGAAAGGGAGAGGCTTTCTAATAAGGGTAGCGCCTCTAAAAAAGACAGATCCCTGCATTTACCAGACAAAGAGAGGATTTTTAAGCTTGGAGATTTGATTCCTGAGAGGTCTTTGAGTCTTGGATTATAATGGAGATTTAGCGCAATTAGGTTCTTATAGTTTTTAAGGAAGGATAGGTTCTTGAGCGCTGGATTACAAGAAATGGAAAGCTCTTTTAAAAAAGGCATATTCCTCAGAAGGGAGGGGTCCTTGGTTTCTCCCACTAAACGTAGGCTTGTTAAATTAGAAAGCTTTGCAAGGACAGAAAAATTGTCGAGATGTTTTGAGCTTTGGACTTCAAGAAACCTGACCCATGTCATCTTTTCAAGACAGTTTGGAAGGTGGGAGGTTCCTAAATCAGGAAATGTTAGATGGACTTTCTGCTCTTTAAAGCAGCTGATCAGAGCAGCGATTATTTGTTCTCTATTTTTTTCACATCGCCAAGTATCCAATTTTAAATAAGCAATGATCTCTTCATCGGAGTCTTCTCTGCTAGGCATTATCCTTACACGTTTAGAGGAAAGGGAATTAGAGGAGAGCTCTGAAGTAGAGCTTAGAGAGCGCTTCAGAGAAGCCTGGCCTTCTAAAGCGGTTAGAGCTGCCTCTGTGATTTGAGAGTCTTTATCTAACAGGCTTGATTGTGAGCCTAAGAGGACTGTTGGGACCTCTGACCTTTGTGAGTCGATCGGGTTCATTAATTTCCTTTTTAAGGATTGAAAAGGCGTTAGATTATATTGCCTATTATTGTTTTTGGTCAATTTTTATTAGTGTTTTGTTTTTGATTTTGCAAATTAATCATTTACAAATACATGTCAAATCATATGATGATAAAAAATGGGTAAATGTCAAATGCCTGTCCATTAGGGGAGATCAAATATGAAAGAGTTAAATAGAACGGCAGTTTCTATTCTTTGTTTTGTAGCAGGTGGACTTTTGGTTTTTTTTGCGGCCTCTCACTTTGATAAAACAAGAAGCGCCGTGAATCAAATCAACAATACAGGTTCATCAAATGTTGGATTTCCTCCAGAGGTAGATCCTTTTGTTCCGATGGTTTGGGCAGGGGCTGGCTGGTATTATGGACATTGGTATAATGATGAAGATACGTATAACAACGATGTGAATGTGAATCGAAATGTCAATCGATATGATAATAACGACGGAAACGCCAGGTATCGAAGAGCTCCTGAATATGATAGAGCAGGGGACGCTGGATACAATAGAGGGGGTGGTAGACGTGGCTAAGTTGTGGGTAAGAATTGGAGCATTATGTCTGATCGGCGGTAGACTTGTCGCGGATAACAATCCTAATAATCAAGGCAGCGGCCCTACAGTAATTATCGAAGAGGACAACGATCCTTATAGTGGAGGCCCTTATTGGATGGGCCCCGGTATTTATGATGGGATTTGGTTTGGGTATCCCGAGGCTTATTACAGTTATTATAATGGCCACGGATATTACGATCATGATGGCAACTGGCAGCATCATGATGAAGAGTGGAATCATGAGCACGGCCATGACGGTGGATACCATGGTGGAGGCTACCATGGAGGACATGGCGGCGGTGGTCATCACTAAGAGTATAGCTCTCCGTATTTATTTTGTAGATACCGGATGTACGGCTTTGAAGATAGAGGGCTTCTAGTTACAGCTAGAATGAGCTCTTCAGTTTCATAGATTTTACCTTTTTGATGGATGTTTTCTTTAAGCCAAGCGCGGATGTTTGTAAAACGTCCCTCTTCTATTTGTTTTTCCAAATCAGGCATTTCCTGTTTCATTGTCTCATAGAGCTGAGCCGCTAATAAATTGCCAAGGGCGTAGGTTGGGAAATAGCCAAGGCTTCCCATTGCCCAGTGGATGTCTTGTAAGCATCCTTCACTATCATTTGATGGCGTGATCCCAAAGGATTCTTTCATTTTCTGATTCCAGACGGATGGGATATCTTTTACTTTTAAAGAACCTTCAATCAATCCCTTTTCGATTTCAAAACGAAGGATGATGTGAAGACAGTAGGTCACTTCATCCGCCTCTACGCGGATGAAGGAAGGTTCTACTTTATTCACTGATCTATAAAAATCCTGAAGCTGTATAGATCCGAGCTCACCTGGGAAAGTCTTTTGAAGAACTGGATAAAAAAACTTCCAAAATGGTTTGTTTCTCCCAATCAAAGTTTCCCAAAGGCGGGACTGGCTTTCATCAACTCCATAAGAAAGAGGTTCACAAACAGGAGTCCCATAAAATTCTATAGGAAGCTGTGTGTTATAAAGGCCATGACCTGATTCATGAAGGACAGAGAAGATGTGGCTCACCAAATTGTCTTTAAAGATCCTCGTTGTCATCCGTGTATCTGTTGGATGGATCCCTATACAAAAAGGATGAGAAGAAAGATCAAGACGGCTTATCTCTTCAGAAAAACCAAGAGCATTCAAAAGCTCTTTTCCAAGACGCATCTGCACTTCAGGATCAAAGGATTTTGCTATGTCAACAAAAGGAGCCTTATGTGCTTTTTGGACATTTTGAAGAATGTGCATTAAAGAAGTTTTCAGCTCTGCAAAAAGGGGAGTAAGCTTAGCAACTGTCATGCCAGGTTCATACATATCTAAAAGGGCGTCGTAAGGATGCTCTTTGTAGCCTAAGAGTTTTGCTTTTTTTTGACAGAGTGTGACCATTTTTTGTAAATGAGGAGCAAAAATCTTAAAGTCTGCAGACTTTTTTGCTTGGTCCCAAGCATGTAAAGAAGCAGAAGATGTCTTTGCCCACAATTTTACAAAAGAGGCGGGGATTTTGGAATCTTCCTTCCAATGTTTATGCCAGAGACGAACTGCGGATTTTTCAGCAAGGGAGAGGTCTTTTTGAATGATTTCTCCTGTTTCAAGATTGCAAAGCCTGGAAAGCGCCTTTTTAAACGAAGCAGATGTTTTTTGTTTGTGAATGAAGCCAGAAAGTAGCTCCGTTTGATCAGATCTCACATCAATAGATTTCGATGGCATATAGGTTTCTTGGTCCCACTCAAGAACTTGCAAAATGGAAGTGTAAAGAGAAATCGTTTTGCCAAGAGATTGCATGGCAGCAAAGGGGGAGTCTTTTTGAGTAGTCATAGAGCCATCCGGTTTTTTTGTAAAAGACCGGATTGTCTCAGAAGTTTTGTTAAAAAACAATTGACCAAATGATTTGGTGATATGATCAAAGAAGCTGGTGTTAGTTAAAAATCCGATCCTTCTTTTGTCCCCTGAGTAAGTACCTGATTTTTTCAAAATCGTTGTATTGCTCTCAAGCTCTCAAAAAATCACCACATTCTGCGACTAATCTAGTGGGTGGGGTATTATTAATTTTTTTAATCTCCATGTAGCTTCCTCCTTAGACTTGAATCCAGAAGGAAATAAATCAGAATCTATGATATAATCTTCTATTTATAAATTGGAGATTATATGTCAATTAGCTCAAATAATTATTCGCAATTTCGTGACTATTTAACGCAAGTTATGAATGTATCTGGGAAAAATGGAATTCCCAAGATTACTCAAGGGACTGTTGCACAAAAGCTTGATGTAGACTCTTCTGGTGTATCGCGCTTTTTAAATGGTCAGACTCAGAAACCATCAAAAATGATGACAAACTTTATAGCGACGTATCCCTTAGAATTTAATAGATGGCCCAATGCTGCAGATAGAATACACAGGCTCGTAACAAGCTCCGATGCTCTTTATTTTTTAAATCCCCAGCAATCAGCGCCCCCTCAAATTGCAGCAATGCCGATATCCATCCCGTTTGCTCCACCTCCTCAGCCTAGGCAGATGAGAGCCCCGATTGTTTCGATTCCAGCATCTTCAGTCCCAATCTATCAAGTTGCTCCTTCTACTCAAATACCTGTAGCAAGAGGAGTGGACAGCTATTTTAGAAGGTTCAGAGCTGGAGATACAACTGTTCCCGGAGCAGCTGTTCAAAAATCGATAGCAACGCTTCTAGATAGGACAGAAGCCACTGTAGTCAATGACTTACTGAATACACTCCGCATGTCAGATGAGCATCGAGCTCGGATCGGGGAACTGAATGCGCAACCTACACTAGCTGGAAAGTTTAATTCAGATAAAGTCATTTTCGATTATGAGACAGCGTCCTCTTTTGAGCAAATGGCGGCTCTTTCTGATTGGCTTGCACAAAAAAAGATCAGGACAGATCACACCTTCTTTTTTTCTGTGCCTAATGATGATTATATCCCTGTCTATGTAAAAAAATACGCTACCGAGGCTACGGCAATGCATGTCAGACTCGGTGCTACTCAAGGGACCCATAAGGCCCCTAAATATGAGGACTGGGCAGGTACAGATCCGTGGTTTAATGATGCTCAAAAACGATTCATTCATCCGCTTGAGGCATTAGAAATTGTTAGACAACCAAACTTTTCTGCTGCCACAATGCTTAAAGGAAATGCCTATGAAAGAGATCTTGTCGATACAAATCACCGCTACGGCTTAGAATATGCTTGTGTAGAGGAGAAGGGTCAATCTAAGAATTCATCTAAAAAAATCAACAGTGCAGGTTTGAATGCTTGCAGTTTCACACATATTTTCTCTGACCGTACCGATCCTACCGCTGATGAATTCGACGTCACTCTTCCTGTCAACTATGAAGACTATACGGAAGATGGATACCTCGATGATCTCGATATCGGTGTTACTCCGGGCAAACTGATGAAAGCAGCAGAAAAGGTATTAATAAATAATTACGACGATGGGGAGCTTACGCGTCTGATGGAAAATCTAACCATTGCTAAACTTGGAGTGCAGCGCACACCAATGCTTTCTGAGCATATTGCTAGGAAGCTTGAGGCTAATAATAAAGCTGACTAGCAAGAGCTATCTGTTGAATGAGGGAAGAGCGATAATATCTTACACGCTCATCCTCTGTTAAAGTCGGATCTGAAGGCGCATGAATGACAGAAAGGATATTATCTTTTGATATCTGCTGTTTACCTTTTTTGCCAAGGCCTAGGCCATAAGCATCAAGATCATAAGGGGCTGCTCGGCCTAGGGTGTCATCTGGATAGTTAGCAAGAAGAAAAGTAGGAGTGTCTTTCCGCCTGATCTGTACGCGAATAAAATCATCGACGCCTTGTTCCCATTTAGAGCAGATCATTTGCTGTTTCTCAAGAGGAACCCACTTGGGATTCAATAGGAATAGATCGCGATCAGTATATCCTCTGTCATTGGGCTTATCATCGGGATGAAATTTCTTCCAAACTTCTCTGGCTGAAGGATCGAGGTTTAAACTGTCTCCAAAGACACCCGATTCTTGTTCATATGCGGCTTGCTCTTCATTTTGTACGCATCGAAGACCTAAAGAAACTTTTGTTACTAAAAAATGCAAAAATTTGGGATCTAAAGGTTCCACATGTTGTTTTCTAGCCCTTTCAATCAAAGCATCTACGGCAACAGCGGAAACGAGGACTAAAGAAACAACCCCACAAGCAAGAGAGGCGGGTGCAGGTAAATAACCAGTCTTAAAGCCGGCTACTCCGATTACAGCTAAAGCCACCGCAGCTACCAAGGCAGCCTTTTGCCATGTCCAAAAAGGATTATCGCTATGAATCATTGCTAAAGGTCTGGGTCTTTCAATTGCAACAGGCATACTACTGCTTAACCAGGTCTTTCTTAAAGAAGGAAGCTGCCCAGAGTAGTCCCTTATGAATGTTTCTTGTGCATACATGAGCAAAGGGAGTAAAAAGAGCCCATCCAAAAATGATTAAGACAACAGAGACGCTGCCACAGAGGATATCTGTGAGCCAGTGGGCTCCTGCGACCATTCTTGGGCAGCAGAGGAAGACTCCATAAAGACAAACTGCCCAAGTGAGAAGGCGGTTTCTTGAGATGAGGAGAAAGTCTACAACAAACATAACGGCAGTTGTCGCATGATCAGAGGGGAAGCTGGCTTTTGATCCGCCTTTTACTTTGATCCAAGAGATTGAATCTGCAAGTCTTGGAAGAGATTCTAAAATCAAAGAAGGGCTCCATCTTTTGATATGCACGATTTGCTTGAAGAGGAGATTGTTAACAAAGAGAACAACGGCTGTTGTCAAAAGGGCTAAGAAGAGAAATTCAGAGGCTTTTTTAAGCTTTTCCCCTTGAGGAGTTACTTTGATGAGCCATACAAAAAAGATAACGAAGAATACGTCCTCGATCGCATCTCCGATGCGGTGATTAGCTACTGCCCAGAAATTTTGTAAAAATCTGCTATGAGAGGTCGTCTCGCTCAAAAACTTAAAACATCCTTCATCTAAAGCCTTCCAAATGAAATTGTATAGGGGAGGATAGAAAATACTCGATACCAAGCCTATGACGAGGATATGAGCGAAGATGAGTTTTTTGATTTTCCAAGACGAATGGCTCTGTAACATAATAAAAAACCTGCATTATTTAAAAAGTAAACGAAATTTTCGGTAAAATCCCCCGAATGCCAATAAAAAAGGAAGGCACATGGCAACGTAAGGGGGCACTGTTTGATTTTCTCCAATGATGATCAAAGAGTCTGTCAAAGTGAAAAAGACGACGAAACAAAAAATGGAGATCCCATAAAGGAGGAATGTAGAAGGGTTTCTTGAGTAGCTGACGCAATAAGGAGAAACTCCTATGAGGATTAAAAAAGGCATCAAGGGCATCATCAATTTGTAAAAGAGATAAGTAGCAGATTCTCCCTTGGCATGAAAAGAATCTCCCTCGCCTTTTATAACAGAATGGGCAAGTTTAGAGATCTTTTGATACTTTGAGGCGCTTTGTTTTTTATACAGTTCACTGCTCTTCCATTTTAAAGAGGGGAGGATGCATTGCTCATAAGATTCTTTTTTCTCTAAAAGGCCTGATTCGCTGCGCGCGATGTGATCTACGAACTCGCCTAAAGGTTTTTGAGGATCCGCGCTTAAGTACTTCATGCGCCAAATGTCATTAAAAGATCTAATCCAGTACACGTCGAAAAAGGCATTTTTTTCCTTATCGAATGTTTGATAGACAAGTTTAGAAGAGTCTTTTAGGTAAAGGATTGTAAAAGGTCTTTTTTTAGCTTGTTTTAAGGGATTTTTCGATCTGGCTTGCTTAGCTTCATCAAGGTATGTAGCGATTTTGGGGATGACCACTTCTTCGTTGATGTAACCTATGGCGCAGCAAAGAAAGGCAAGGAGCCAAAAGGGACGCAAGATCTTTTTGAGAGTGACCCCGCAAGACTGCAAAGCTACAAGCTCTCTATGTAAATTTAAGGACGAGAGAACTTTGATGGTCGAAATCAAAAGAGCAAGAGGGAGTAGTAGGGGCATTCTTTTGAAAAACTGATGCACATAATAGGTGATGATCTTAGTGAGTGAGATCTTTCCTTCTTTGATGAAGTCCTGAACGTGCGTAGAAAAATCCGCAAGGAAGTAGAGGAGGAAAAAGGACAGTAGAAAGAAGGCAAAGAACTTGATCAGGTCTTTGAAAATGTAGCGTTCCCAGATCTTTGTTAGCATGAAGATTCTCCTTTGGAGATGCCCCGCAGGGAGCGGAGGCTGACAAGTAATGCAAACGGATGGGGGATAATATAGAGCAAGATAGCAAGTATTGAGACCTTATATAAGGTTTTAGAAGCGATAAAAGACCCAAGCATCAATAGGGCTAGGAAAAAAGTCCAAAAGAACGCTTCTTTTCTTTTTTGGCGGCTGATGTTGATCCCAAAAGCGAGCCCAATCACTGTGAATGTAAAGGGACAAAGTCCTAAATAAATGCGTCTTATGAGATCTATTCCTATTTTAGAGGTGAGGGAGCTGCCTCCTTCACGATACTTTTGTAGAGCTTCTTTTAAGGTGAGAAGGTCATCTTTAGCAAACCACTCTGTGCTGAAAAGGTGGGATGTGATGGTTGGTTTGCTTACCTGCATGCTTTGCTGATTTTCGATGATCAAATGGTCGTAGCCTGTGAATTTAGGATCGACATTGGAAACAAAAGAAAGGTTGGATCCGTGGATCCACTCTTTATCAATCGATAGCTCTTTTACGGTAAAAAGGGCGATTCTGTCTTGAGACTCTTGACGCATGATCCCAATGACTTCCTCTGCTTTTTTACCAGGCTGCAGGTTTTTTAGATCGAAATCGAACGTTTTAAGGGCGAATGCTGAATCTTTTTGCATTACAATAAGGGGATTGTCCCCAGCGATTTGATAGAGTAGGTTTTTAGCTAGAGTCCTTGTTAACGGGGTCATTTCGGAGGTGATGGTGAAATTGACCAAGCTCAAAACGCATCCTGCTAAAAGAAGAGGGTAGCACAAAGATCCAAGGGAAAGACCAGAGGCTCTTAAAGCTGTAATTTCCAGATGGGTGCTCATCTTTTGAAAGAGGATCATGGCAGCAAGAAGGCAAGAGATAGGGATTGCTAGGGGAAGGATGTAGGGGATTTGATAAAAAGAGAAAAGGGCAATCTGGTAAAGGTTAGCTCCTGAAGAAGCAAAGAGGGCGATTTCTTGGAATCTGACGACAAGCAAAACCGATACGAAAGCAGAGACGCAAAGAAAAAAAAGCTGAAAGTAGCCCTTGAGCAGGTATTTCCAAAGGATCGGCATGCTGATAAATATTCTCTCTTAATTATAGAGCGAGATTATATGAAATATCAGGTATTTTTTACAGAACTTTTCTTAAAATAAGATGTTCGTGTAAACTGGAGATCTTTTTATTTTTTATTGCCATTTTTTGATGAAAGACAACCTTTTAAAGACTCTCAGAGATTTTTTAGCTGTCCGCTTAAAGCCAAGCGGCCCTCTGTTGCTTGGACTCTCAGGTGGGGAGGATTCTTCTGCTCTTTTTTCTCTGCTTATAGAGTGTCGGTCGCTTGTCCCCTTTGATTTGCATGTGGCGCATTTTGACCACGCTTGGAGGGAGGAGAGTTTTCAAGAATCCATTCAACTTCAAGAGTTTGTGGGTGTCTGCGGAGCTACTTTTCATACAGAAAGAGCGGCTTGTTCGCCCGAGGACACCTCTAATTTAGAGGAAAAAGCAAGAAAGCTCCGATTTGAATTTTTTCAAAAGGTATATCAAAAGATAGGAGCCCAAGCTCTAGTCTTAGCTCATCAAAGAGAAGATCAGGTCGAAACGATTTTGAAAAGGCTTTTTGAAGGATCTAATATATTGGCTCTTGGAGGGATGCGCAGCTCTTCTTATTATGAGGGGATGCTCGTTTGGCGACCCCTTTTAAGTGTCTCTCGAGAAGAGATCGAAGAGTGGAACCGGGGGAAAGCGTGGGCTCCTTTTAAGGACCGAACGAATTTGGACTTAAAGTTTCTAAGGCCTCGGATGCGCGGGCAGCTTTTCCCTTTTCTTGAAGGGTATTTTGGGAAAAAGGTAAAAAATAGCCTCTTTCGGGTTGGAGAAGATTTGGCTCTTTTGAAGGATTTTCTAGAAGAGAGGCTGAAGCTCCATATGGAGAAAAGTGAAGAAGGATCCTTTGGAAGTTCAATTTGTTTTAAGGGTCTTGGCATTTCAGATCCCTTTGAAAAACAAGAGGTTATCCGTCGTTTCCTGTTTAAAAACCAGGTTGAAGTGAGCTCCGATGTGCTAAAAAAGGCTGTGTTTTTATTGGATGAACTTCGTCCTGATAAGAAGCTAGATGTGTCGCAAGGGGAGCTTTTAGTTGATCGGGGGACTTTGGTTTTTTTAAAGCAGGAGTTGCCCAAACCCTTTCAAGGACAAATCCCTTTAAAGGAAGGTTCTTTTCCTTTTTTGGACGTGACTTTCTCTTCTAAACCGACAAAGCAACCTGGCAAGTCTTTGCTTTCTTCTTTTTTAAATGGAGAGATCTTTTATCGCTTGGAGGGTGTTGATTCTTTTTGTCTTACTTCGTATGATCTGCTGACGGAAAAAGACCAAAAAACTGTTTCCAGCTACCTAGCAAAAAATAAAGTCCCAGCTAAATTGAAGAAACTATTTCCATTTCTAACTAATAATAATAGATTGGTTGATTGTGATTTTTGTTTTAATTTAGATTTAAATTATGATGAATCTTTGGTTTTTTCAAATATTATTTTAAAAAAGTAGCGAATTAAAAGACAATATATTCCCTTTCTGCTATGCTTCGGATCAGAGGGCATGAGGAAAGGAATCTTTCCTTGGCTGAAGTTTGCTTTCCATCTAATTTTAAAAATGGTTGTGTGATAATGAGTAATGATAACAATCCTAAGTCCGAGAAAAAAGGTTTCCCGGGTGGTTTTTTTATTCTCCTATTGGCCGGTTTACTAATCATATTGGTTGTTCAAAGCGCAAATAACGAACCGATGGCCAAGGTGTCTTTCAGTCACCAAGTGGAGCATCTTGTGAATTTGGATCTGATCCAGCCACAAGACAGCCGCAAAGTAGCCCTCAATGACAACTTAGTCACATTCAGTGGGAAGTTTAAGGATAGTGTTTCAAATGACTCTAAGGCAAGAGAGCGTTACCTTGAGCTTTTGAATAACAACCACGAACTCCACTCAGAGTTAGCAAACGTAGAAAGCGAGATGTCTACTTTAAAACCAACAGTCAGTGATGCTGCCGACTGGTTTTTAAAGTTAAGCGGTCTCTCTATTCCTGCTGGCGGATATCAAGTAGTAGGTCCTATCTATGATACACCTCTTAAGTCCAATGCGATTGCAATTCCTAAGACATCAGATCGAAGCATTGTAAGTCTTGCGAGCTTAAACGGACAATTTAAGGATTTATCAGCATCTTCTTCCGATGCAGCTTTAACTTCCTTTGGGGCTGATCTTACAAGACTTCTTCAAGGTTTCCGCTCTCCTGTTTTAGGGATCGGGGAAGAATCAATGAAGCAAAATCTTCGAGTTCTAGATCAAGAGCTCTCTTTGGCTACTACGCCAGAGAAGAAGATCGCGGCCTACAAACACACTCTCGATTCGCTTAATGCGATTGTGGCCGAGCTTAATACTGTTCAAAATAATATCCGATTGACGCAGCTTCGCAGCGTGCGCAGCTACAAAACAGCTCTAGAGCAAAGTGTGACTTTCTCAGATGAGCTTGAAAAAAATGAAGCGCAGCTTGATAAAGCTCGGCAGTCGGTCAGCCAAGTGGTTTGGTTCTTTAACAATAAAGAGCTTTCAACTAGAGCTTTAGAAAAACAAGACACAGAGAGTTATTCTCAGTGGTATGCTCAAGCAAAACAAGAGTGGGACCATTTTGCAGCGAATAAAGGCGCAGACTTTAAAGCTCCTGATCAGCCACGTAATGTTGTTTTAGATAAGATGTTTAAAAGTGAGCAACCACCACCAAATTATTTGAGTTTTTTGTTAACGCTCATGCCAGTTATTTTAGTCGTATTGCTTCTTTACTTCGTCTTTTCTCGTCAGATGAAAGGGGTAGGCTCAGGTGCTATGACTTTTGGAAAGTCTCCTGCAAAGCTTTTGACAAAAGAAAAGAACAAGATCACATTTAAAGATGTTGCTGGTTGTGATGAAGCAAAAGAAGAGCTTCAAGAAATTGTGGATTTTTTAAAAGATCCTACCAGATTTACAGCTCTCGGAGCAAGAATCCCTAAAGGAGTTCTTTGTATCGGAGCGCCAGGAACTGGTAAAACGCTTATCGCCAAAGCAGTAGCTGGCGAGGCAGATCGTCCGTTCTTCTCAATTTCAGGTTCTGACTTTGTGGAGATGTTTGTCGGAGTGGGAGCTAGCCGCGTTCGAGATCTATTTGAACAAGCGAAAAAGCAAGCTCCTTGCATCATATTCATGGATGAGATCGATGCAGTCGGTCGTCATAGAGGAGCAGGTGTTGGAGGGGGACATGATGAAAGAGAGCAAACCCTCAACCAGCTTCTTGTAGAGATGGATGGATTTGATACAAGTGAAGGCGTTATCCTAATCGCTGCGACTAACCGTCCAGACGTTCTTGATAAGGCGCTCTTAAGACCGGGCCGGTTTGATCGAAGAATCGTTGTTGACCTTCCAGATATTAAAGGGCGTTTTGAAATTCTGCAAGTACATGCTCGTAAAATTAAGCTAGATGCCTCTGTTGATTTGATGTTTGTTGCTCGTAACACTCCAGGATCTTCAGGTGCTGATTTAGCTAACATATTGAATGAAGCAGCTCTTTTAGCAGCTCGAAAAAACAGATCCTCTGTGATAGAGCAAGACGTTTTAGAGTCTTGTGATAAAGTTCGCTACGGAAAAGAAAGACGAAGCCTTGAGCTCGATCAAAATGAAAAGAAAACAACTGCGATCCATGAGTCAGGTCATGCTGTTGTTGCTTTATGTGTTAAATATGCCGATCCTGTTGAAAAAGTGACGATCATTCCAAGAGGGCTTTCTTTAGGAGCGACTCACTTCATGCCAACAAAGAATAGAGTGAGCTACTGGAAAAAAGAAATTCTAGATCAGCTCGCTGTATTAATGGGCGGACGCGTTGCTGAAGAAGTCTTTTTAGGAGACATGTCAAGCGGCGCTCAAATGGACATTACGCAAGCAACGCGTTTAGTAAGAAGCATGGTGTGCGAGTGGGGAATGACAGATAAGCTTGGCGCTGTTGCTTACGATGAAAGAAGTGAGCAAGGACAGTATTTAGGTGGACAAGGATTCCAGGAGAAGAGCTATTCTCAAGAGACTGCTAAAGCAATCGATGAGGAAGTGAGAAAAATCTTAGATACTGCTCATGAACTTGCTAAGACGCTTGTTATTGAGCATAAAGACAAGGTGCAGCTCATGGCTGACATGCTTATGGAATTTGAAAGTCTTGATCGTGAAGATGTGAAGTTGATCATTTCTGGAGAGTGGGATGCAGAGAAGAAAAAAGCGAAGGAAAAAGTTTTAGAAGGTTTGAATCGCAAACTTCCTCCGCCACCTGGATCGAAGGAAACATCTCCTAAAGATGGTCCTAAGATCTACAAAGATCCTCTTCCTCAACAAGGATAATAAGTTTTCCGTTTTTAGTTACAATGAGTAGAAAGACGCCCTAGGTTTCTAGGGCGTCTTTTTTTTTCTTTGCAAAATGCATCCTCTTAACATAAGATTAGACTATTGCATGTACTTCTTTTTGTTTAAGTAAGATTCTCTTTTGGGAGCGAGCGCGATGTATCAGGTGAAAGAATTTTACGAAAAGTATCAAGAGACACTTGGTCTTTCGATTGTCGCGGGAGAAAAAGGACTTTCTAAAACGATTCGAGTTTCTGAAGCGCAGCGTCCAGGCCTTAGCTTATCTGGTTATTTAAAAAACTACGTCAATCAAAGAGTTTTGATCTTAGGAACTTTAGAAGTTTCGTATCTAAGAGATTTGGATGCAAAGACGCGCCTTGAAAGAGTCCAAGGAATTTTAACTCCTAAAACACCTGCTGTTGTAATTGCAGGTCGTTATTCCCCACCGCAAGAGATTGTTCGTTTTTGCGAAGAGAACTCATTGCCCCTTCTTCGCACAAAGATGAAGACGATGGAGTGTTTGACCCGAATTACTTTCCTTTTAAAAGAAGACTTTTCTCCTAGCATGACCTGTCATGGAACGCTTGTAGAGGCTTTTGGAGTAGGAGTTTTAATCCAAGGAGATTCTTCCATTGGAAAAAGTGAAGCAGCCCTTGGAATGATTGAAAGAGGTCATAGGCTCATATCGGATGATGTTGTTAAGGTAAAGGTTAGAGAAGGCGCTTACTTAGAAGGCTCAGGTCCTGAGCTCACGCGCCATTTAATGGAGATCAGAGGCATCGGTATCATTAACGTAGCTCACCTTTATGGAGCTGTTTGTGTGCGTGATGATAAGAAGCTTGATATGGTTGTTAAATTAGAAGAGTGGGATGACAAGCGGTTTTATGACAGAGTAGGTCTTGATCAGAAGTTTTGCGATATGCTTGGAATGAAGATCCCGTATCATATCCTTCCGGTGAAACCTGGACGTGATGTTGTTCTTTTAATAGAAACAATCGCTTTAAACCACAGACTTAAAGAAATGGGATTTAATTCCGCCAAAGATTTTAACGTAAAACTTTTGGAAACAATTTCTAAAAAACAGGGACAGGCAAGGAAACTCCGTGAAAATGTCTTGTAAAGTGAAAGTAAAAAATTCTGCAGGGCTGCATACAAGACCTGCGAGTTTCATTGTCCAGCTCTTGCAAGGAACTTCAAGTTCTGTGCATTTCACATGCCGTAAGGAAAAAGTCAATGCCAAGAGCATCATGAGCTTACTTACTTTAGCAGCTTCCAAAAACTCTTTGATCACTATTGATGCGGAAGGAGCAGATGCAGAAAAGGTCATAGAAAAACTGATTGAAGCCTTTGAACATCAGTTTTGGGAACCCTTATCATCATGAGCGCAACTAAAGAAAAAGAATTTCGTCTACAAGGAGCCTCTGTTAGCGAAGGCGTTGCTATTGGGCACTTGTTTTTCTTGCCAACGTATCTGCAAGAATCTGTAGCAGAATTTTCTGTGATGAGACACCACCTTGAAGCAGAAGTACAAAGGTATCAAACTGCCCTAGAAAGAAGCCGAGAAGATCTTCTTTTCTTGCGCTTTAGCTTAAAAAAAGAGAACTCCCAAGAAGCTTCCGACATCATAGAAACCCATATTCAAATGCTCGAAGATCCTATGATGACGGTGCATGTTGAAGAGAAGATTCGCAGCACAGAAAAAAATGCAGAGTCAGTCTTTAGCTCAGTCATTCGAGAGTATGAGAAGAAGTTTTCTAGGATCAAAGATCCGTTCTTCCAGCAGAGGATTGTGGATGTCTTAGATGTTTCTAAAAGGGTTCTTGATCACCTAGCAGGAAAACGAGTCAATCTCTCTGATATTCCGCAAGATTCCGTTGTCTTTACAAAAGAGATCAGCCCTTCTGATATGGCAACGCTTCAAGCCTCTCGTATTGGCGCTTTTGTGACGCAGCAAGGAGGTGGAAGCTCCCATGCAGCCCTCATAGCTCGATCGAAGGGGATTCCCTATGTATCGAATATCGATGTGAGCATTTTTCAAAAGATAGGCCCTTCTTGTATCATCGTAGATGGAAAATCAGGAGAAGTGATTTTTCATCCAGAAGCTGAGACGTTAAGTAAGTATCGGGAAATCAAAACAAGGCTTAAAACCACCTATCAACTCCTCCAGCAAGATGTATTTCCTGTGACAGAGACGATGGATGGGTATCCTGTCCACATCTATGCCAACATAGGGAATGTAACAGATCTAGAAGAGATGCATGTCTATCGTCCTGAAGGTGTGGGACTCTTCCGCTCTGAATATCTCTTTTTAGAAAAGCATACCGTGTTTCTTTCAGAAGAAGAGCAGCTTGAGTCCTATAGAGAAGTTGCTTTAAAAACGCAGGGACTTCCTATTGTGATGAGAGTCTTTGATCTTGGAGGAGATAAAAATCCCGATGGCTTTTTAGAAGAAGCAAAAGAGTCAAATCCGATCTTAGGTTGTAGGGGGATTCGATTTCTCTTAAAGCATCCCGAGATATTTTATACCCAGCTGCGTGCGATCATGAGGGCCTTTCAAGATTCTGAGGCAAAAATACTACTTCCTCTGATCTCGGATCCTCAAGAGATCCTAGAAGCGAAAAAAATCATCAATATAGTCCAAGAAGAGCTGAAAAAAGAAGGTTATACTAAGATATTTCCTATTGGCTGCATGATCGAAGTGCCATCTGCAGCTTTTCTCTGTGATGCTATTGCTAAAGAAGTAGATTTTTTATCTATTGGAACAAACGATCTTACCCAATACACACTCGGCATGGACCGCGGCAATCCCGTCATTCAGGACTTTTTTAGTCCCAACCACCCAAGTGTCATCCGTATGATCAAGATGATCGTAACAGAGGCTAAAAGGCAAAATAAGCCTGTTACAATCTGCGGGGAGATGGCATCAAGTCCTGTATTCATTCCACTTCTACTTGGACTAGGACTCAGTGAGTTTTCTTGCTCACCCCGTCATATTCCACTCATCAAAAGAGCGGTTCGTAAATGCACTCTTTTAGACTCGTTTAAACTCGCTCAAAAAGTGTTGCAAATGGGCTCTTACTGTGAAGTGACAAGGCTTTTAGCTTCTCTTGATGAGTCTGAGGCCAGCTCGTAAAAAAGCTCATCTGGTGCATCACGTATGTCGATTGCGACTTTAGCCCAGTCATCTGTAATGTCCGGGTTTGGCATTGGTTGAGAAATAGGTTCTTTTAAGTTCTTTTTGACGCTGTTGAGTTTGGCATTCTCTGTGATCGTTTTCAATCGTTTCAATAACCTTGATTTTGTAAGCACTATATATTTCGGTTTTTCCTTAGGACTTTTTTGGGGAAGCTGAAGTCTAGGATCTATGTTTTTTTCATAAACTTTGCGAATTTTGTTCGATTTTTTATGACTAACAGGATGAAGAGGAACAAAATCTGTTCCATGTGATTTTACTTCGATAGGCGTCAATTTTACCCGATGTTTTGCTACGTTATCTTAAAAAGCTTTTCTGACGTAGAATCAAAAGGGCGAAAAAACTCACCCATAAAGAGCTAAAAAAAGCCCCTAAGAAGGAAGAGAAAGAAAAGAGCATGTAAGTAGAAAAGACCCCGACTACCCCTATCACACTTCTTAGGACGCATTCTTTGGATCCTTTAGAGGGAAGAAGCTGGACTTTGAACTTGTGGCAAAGGAAAAGTCCAATCGCAATCCCGATAGCACATCCCATATAGGAAGAATTGTGGTACATAGAGGATAAAAACATCAAAGTAATGGTGACAAAAAGATGTAAGGGAAGCAGCTTATAGATGCTTGCCTTACTTAATCTTTTTTCAACTCGGGGCATCAAATAAATAAGTGCTAAAAAGAGTAGAAATCCTGCAGTCCAACCTCCTAAAATATCGGTGGGGAAGTGGACTCCTAGATAGACTCTGGAAAAAGACACAAGAAAGAAATAGGGGATGACAAGGACCCATTTAAGGGAGCTTTTCTGGTAATAGACAAAAAAAGCAGAGAGCAAAGCAACAGTTTGCGCAGCTCCACTTGGAAAGCCGTAGCCTCCAATAGAAATGAGGGCAAATTGTGGATTTAAAGTAGAGGGCCGAGGAGATGTGAAGGTGTCTTTTAGGGCGTGGTTTAAAAGTGTATTAAAAAAGAGGATGTAAAAAAGGCGGAGGCCATTTTTCCATCCATAGTTGAGCCATACAATCGGAATCAAGACAAACATGAATTCTTGCTGATCAAAAAAGCGAAGAAAACGAAAAAACAGATCCAAAAAAGGCCCTCTAAATTCTTGAATCCACTCTATCCACTGCATCTCTAGTCCGTGCATAAAAAGTCCTTAAGTAATTGTGTAGTCGATCTTTTTCGTTTTTTCTTTGAGTTCTATCGTTTGTCCGGATTTTAAAGCCCCTTGAAGCAGCAACGTAGAAAGCTTATTAACGACCTCTTGTTCTATAAGCCGCTTTAAAGGTCTTGCTCCGAACAGAGGGTCATATCCTTTTTCGGCAAGATGTCTTGTAACAGAGGAATCCCACTTTAACAAAATGTTTTTTTCATTTAAGCGAGATTTTACTTTTTCAAGCTGGATGGTTGTGATCTTTTCCATCTCTTCTTCGTTTAAAGGTAAGAAGGGGAGGATGTCATCAATACGGTTTAAAAATTCAGGTCTGAAAAATGATTTTAAAACAGGCTCGATGATATGCAAAACATCTTCCTTATTCATTTTAGAAGCTTTGCCTTTGAGCTTTTCTAAAAGAAGATCAGAGCCAAGATTCGATGTCATGATGAAAAGAGCATTTTTACAGTTAACGGTCCGTCCTTTACTATCAGTTAATCTTCCATCATCAAACACTTGTAGCAAGATGTTTTGTACATCGTGATGAGCCTTTTCAATCTCATCAAGTAGCACTACAGAGTAGGGCCTACGTCGAAGAGCTTCAGTGAGCCCTCCTCCTTCTTCATATCCTACATAACCAGGAGGAGAGCCGATTAGTTTTGAAACGGAGTGTTTTTCCATGTATTCAGACATGTCAAGGCGAAGAAGCGCCTCTTCTTGATTGAAAAGCAAAGTAGCGAGAGCTTTGGCAAGCTCTGTTTTTCCAACGCCCGTAGGTCCTACAAAAAGGAAAGTTCCAAGAGGTTTGGAAGGATCGCTTAATCCTGATCTGGATCTTCGGATCGCCTCACTCACAGCCTGAAGAGCTAGCGACTGGCCTATGACAAAATGGGAAAGGTTTTCTTCTAATTTAAGAAGCTTATGAGCTTCTCCTTCTAACATCTTTTCAACGGGAACGCCTGTCCATTTAGAGACGATGTGGGCAATGAGATTTTCATCGACTTCTTCCTTTAAAAGTCTGCTAGGTAGTTTCTCTAAGGAGTTTTGAGCTTCTTCGATCTCTTTTTTCATCTTAGGAAGGGTGCTATATCTGATTTCTGCCACTTTATTGTAGTCTAAGGAGCGCTCAGCCTCTTCTTCTTGGAATTTGAGCTGCTCAAGTTTGTTTTTCTTTTCTTTGACGATTTGGATCCATTTCTTTTCTTGGTTCCATTTTTCTCTTAAAACTGCGAGCTCTTCTTTTAACTTTGCAATCTGTCCAGTAAGACCTGCCATTTCTCCTTTAGAAGATTCTACTTCTTCTTTTCGAAGAGCTTCTTGTTTGACAATAGCGTAGCTGAGCTCTTTTTCTTTGAGCTCAATGGGGAGCGGTAGGCTTCCGATCTGTAGACGGATCATGCTGGCTGCTTCATCAATGAGATCGATTGCTTTATCGGGAAGATTGCGGTCTGTGATGTATCGGTTAGATAAAAAGACAGCAGCATGCAGAGCTTCTTCTTTGATATGCACTCCATGATAGATCTCGTAGCGCTCTTTAAGGCCCCTTAAAATGTAGATCGCATCTTCTAAAGAAGGTTCGTCAACAAGGACTGTTTGGAAGCGCCGCTCCAAAGCTGGATCTTTTTCAATGTACTTTTTATATTCATTGATTGTGGTAGCTCCTATACAGTGGAGGGTTCCTCTTGCGAGTGCTGGCTTTAAAAGGTTCGCGGCATCCATAGCACCCTCTGTAGCGCCGGCTCCGACAAGAGTATGTACTTCATCAATGAAAAGGAGGATGTTTCCATCGCTTTTTTCAACTTCTTTCAAAATACCTTTGATCCGCTCTTCAAACTCTCCTCGGTATTTGGTTCCGGCAACGAGGCTTCCCATGTCGAGAACTAGAAGCTCTTTTCCTTTTAAAGAATCTGGCACATCTCCTTGTGAGATGCGAATCGCAAGCCCTTCTGCAATGGCTGTTTTTCCAACACCAGGCTCTCCAATAAGAAGCGGATTGTTTTTGGTTCTACGGCTTAAAACTTGCATCGTTCTACGGATTTCTTCATCGCGTCCGATCACAGGATCAAGTTTTCCTTGCTTTGCAAGTTGTGTTAAGTTTTTGCAGTATTTTTCAAGGGCTTGTAGATTGCCTTCTGCTTGAGCTGAGTCCATAGAAGCGCCTCCTCGAAGTTTTTTGATTTGTGTTTCAATTTGAGTTAGAGATAGGGGATGCGATTTTTTTAAAGCATCAAAAGGTTTAGCTGAAGCACCCCAAAATACGTAAAAGAGGTGGTCGACGCTTATGTAAGCATCGTTCCACTTTTTAGATAGGATTTCAGCTTCTAAAATATGACCTTGTAAAGATCTGGAAAAAGCGGGCATTTCGCTGCTTCCAGAGAAAGTTGCGCAGGATTCAACATTTTTTTCAGCGGCCTTTAAAAGAGTGTCTATAGGAAGATCTAAAGATCGCAGGAGCGTAGAAAAATAGTTTTCTGGATCTTGGAGTAAAGTCAAAGTTAAATGACTTTCTGTTACTTCTGTGTTTTTTTTGCTTTGGGCAAGCAAAAGAGCTGCTTGAAAAGCCTCCATGACAGAGTCTGTGAATTGAGGAGCCATTTTTTAGATCCTTTGTGAAGAAGTTCCGCCTTATTTTTAGCGGAACTTCTTCTTAAATTCAAGATCCTTAGTGAATCTGCTTTGCCTTTACTTTTTCTTTTTCTGAATCGCTATTCATGATTACGTTAGGGTACTCTTGAGAACCACCTGGAAGGATTTTGAGGGGGATAGGAGTAAGCCATACGCTGCTGATGCTGCGATCTTCAGGAGCTACTTCCCACTTGGTACCATCACTAAGAATAAGCTTTCTTCCCTCATCGATATTGATGTTCAAAGATAGAGCTGCTTGCTCTGCATTTTTTTTAACAAGAGTTGCATTCTTCGTCAGCCAGAGGTTGAGCTCTTTTTTCTGCTCTTTTGTTAAGGAATTGTATCCTGTCTTTTGTTGCTCTTCTGGTGTCATATCAGAACCCAAATCCATTGCCATACAAGAGATAGAGCAGAAGCTAAAGAGTGAGATCAAAAGTTTTTTGTTCATGATAAAATTCCTTTGGTTAGGTAGTGGGATCTGGGCAGGTTTTTCTTAACTGCGCTTTAAGAGCTTTAAGAGCTTTGGGATTGTGGTCTCTTTTCCCTGTAAGATCTTCTGCTCTTTTCAAATATTGCCATGCTTTTAAGTAATCAAGACGCTCTAAACTAAGTGCTGAAAGGTAGTATTCAACTGTTGCATCATTAGGATCTATATTGTGATAGCGAGTAAGTATGTCCAAAGCATCACCTGCTTTTCCTAGTTGAAGGTGGGTCGTTGCGAGTTGCATGAGCCCCGCTCTAAACTTGGGGAACTTTTTGACGATCTTTTGTAGTTCTACTTGCTTTTCTAAGATGGATGCTCTGTTTTCATCGACATGGGCAAAGATGGTCTTTAATCCTTCAATGTTTACATTCCCTTTTAAATAGTCTATAGGAAGCGTCTCTGGCGATACCGCATGATCAAAGAGCGGATTCAAAGTTTCAAGCAGGCGTTTTCCTTCTGCTTTTTTCCCAACAAAAAGATAGTTCATCCCTAAAAGCATTTGAAGTAGAGGGTCTTCTGGAAGATATTTAAGAGCTTTTTCGTAGATTTTAACAGTTGTCTCGTAATCTTTTTTACCCCAGCTTACAGAGGCGCTGTTCATAAAAGACCATCCGATCACTTGTTTGATGTTGCGGCTGTCTAAACGTCTTGTGTTGATCCCCAAATACACTTCAGAGGGCAAATGAATGCCTCTTGCCGTTGTTTCGATATTAAGAGATCCTTCCTTAGCCGGATAGCGGAGATAAATGTGACCTGGAGGGGTGACTATCTCTAGGGGTAGATCGATCCTTTGTGCTAAGCAAAGATATAAAATGGACACCCCAAGGCAAACGCCTAAACGGCTGTCCATTACAGATGGGAGAAAGGTATAGAGGTCGATGTCTTTGGCGTGTACAGAGTGAGGGGGGAAGCGAAAGCCCATTTCTTGGAAGATAAAGGTGTTGATCTGCCGGATCGTTTCTTCATGTGAAGCGGAAGAAGAAAGTCTTGTTTGAATTTGCAGCGCCATAAGGTCAAGGCTTGCTTCATACTGCAAGATTTTTCTTTTGGCATCTTGATCTGCTTCGAACTGGCAGATCAAAAGAGCTCTTGCCAGATCGATTTCATTCGGAGGAAGAGCTAAGACCTCTTCTTCTGTCCATACCCCAAAACCTTTTAAAGAGCGGTTCTTTAGTTTGGCACCAATCCTGTCCATGACCTTGAGCTGCTCTTCAGAAAGAAGGGTGGGTGTATCAGAAGGTTGTTTTGTCACAAGAGAGATGACAGCTTGTAGATCGAGCTTTGGAAGAGTCAAAGCCTCGGTGGATTCTTCTGTGCATAAAAGCTGCTGCGCTCTTTTTAGAGCCTCTTTCCCTTCTTTTGTTTCTGGGTAGAGCTCGTAAAAAGAAAGGTTTTGTACGATGGAAAGGGGATCTAGAGAGTGGTACAAAGAAGAAAGATGAGCCGTATTGTTATAAGCGGCAAGAGGACTAGATGCTAAGATAATCGATAGAAATAAATGTCGCATTTTAATCAAATTTGATTGAAAAACTCGATTATATAAGAAGAAGGTTTTTGCTTATAGTGATTAATTTGACTTCCCTGCAGCCGTGCCTTCTTCATAGACCAAAGCTGAAACAAAAAGTTGATATTTCTGGAGTCTTTCGAGAAATCACTCTCAGAGGAGCTGTTAAGTTGACATCATAGAGTCTTATCCACGGCTATTTGTGCAACAAGGCCGAAGAAATCATAAAAAAGAGGATAAAAAACAGCAGAATCAATATAGTAATACGAATCGTTAATTAAATTATTAGATTCTGTGTGTTTTTTTTGATTTTTCAAAAAATGATGCAATAACCTTGAAAAGAGAAGAGGATGCTCATGAATGTCCCATTTTTGAAGAACATTGAAAGGCTATTCCCTCTTGGGGAAAGACTGAACGTTGATATTAAATTTTTTGATCACATTGAGAATCAATTTCCGCTTGGAAAAAGAAAATGCTCCTCCCTATATGAAGATCGAATCATTTCCCATTTTAGGCAAAAGATTGCAGAAAAAAAAACAGGAACCTTCCAATTCTTTACCAAACAACCAAAACTCCTTAGATAACCAAAACTTCTCAAAGGAGCTGGCAACTGAGAAAGAAATGGACGAACTATTGTTGAAATTAGGCTCGAACGGTCTTGATTTTAGCGAAATATTCGCTAATGAGCCCTGGTTAACATCAGAGAATAAACGGATAACCACTAAAAAGATTCCCGCCCAAGAAAGTAAAAATGGCGTTTTAGGGGCTTGTCAGAAAAAGCCTCATGCTCACGTAAAAAAGCATTCTCTAATGTCAAAGCTTCACGAGGTTCTTGATGACAATCCGCAAGCACGGACTGCAGGAAAAGTTCTACGTATCTTTAAAGAAACTCTGGCCAAAGAGGGTTTGCTAAATCCTTTCAAAGATGATCAAATAAGAAACTATCTATATAGCCTCGAAAGTCGTATTGACAAAGATCCATATCAACAACGGTGTCGAATTAACCGAAATTCAACTTTCTCTCCGAAAGTGTGAGATTTTTTTGAGCTATCAAGATGACTTTTTGACAGCAGCGCCTTCTTCATAGACTAAAGTGGCCCCATATGCTCCTGTAATGATTAAATTACCAAGGCTTATAAGGTAAAGAGTGCAAAAAATAAGAGCTAGGCCTTGTTTGACGACCCAGCCCTTTTTTTGTTGAAGAAAACCCCTAAAAAGATCAATTGCTAGAGCTGCGGTGAATCCGATCGCAGTTCTATATGCATGTACAGCATGCTCGTGAAGTGTTTCCATGTTGTTAAGTGTCGGTGCTACAATGTCAGCTGCCATTTCGCCTGCAATGACAGTGAGCCAAGCGGCTAAGACACCAAACCCTAAAATGAGCCAGCTAGCTGGCAGTAGGAAGGAATTTTTAAATCGTTTTGGGGTGATAAGAGCTGCAAATCTCACTAAAACCCCAGTTGATAAAAGAGCGATCGGGAAGTGGACAAGCATGGGGTGGATGAGCTCTAGACGCATAATTACCGATTATTATTAACTTTGATTTCTTTTTAATAAAATAAGTAATTAAAGTAAAATTAAATTTCGCTCCATCCGAAAGATAATATTTCTGAGATGTCTTTTGTTTTGTTTCTAAGCATCACAAGCCTATCAAACCCAACTGCAACACCGCAGCATTCGGGGATTCCTTGCTTTAGAGCTAAAAGAAGATGTTCATCGATGGGGAGAGACTCTTTGCCGAGTTTTTTTCTTTTTTCATTCGACTCTACAAAGCGTCTTCTTTGCTCTTCGCTGTCTGTGAGCTCCAAGTATCCATTGGCAAGTTCAACACCTTGGTAGTAGACTTCAAACCGTTTTGCAACGACTTCATCGTCTTTTACTTCTGTTTTCGCAAGCGCTGCTTGCGAAGCGGGATAGTCCATCAAAACAAGAAGGTTATCTTTGCCTAAATGGGGCTCTACAAGAGTCCCAACTAAAAGATCTAGAAGAGATTCTTTACTCCAATCCGAGGAAGAAGAAAGGTCGATGCCATGAGAAGAGGCGCACTCTAAAAGATCTTGAGCGGACGCCTTTACGTAATCGATTCCAGCATAGGTTTTTAAAGCTTCTCTATAAGAGATATAAGAAGAGGGAAGAGGGCCTAAAAAAAGTTTCATAAGATCGAGTGTTTCTTCTATGAAAGCAGGAAAGGACATTCCTACTCTATACCACTCGATCATAGTAAATTCTGGGTTGTGGCGCCGTCCAATTTCCCCAAGCCTAAAGACATGTCCAAGCTGATAAATATCGCCGATTCCAAGAGCTAACAGTCGTTTCATGGCGTATTCGGGGGATGTATGTAAATAGCCAGTTGATCCATTCAGATCAACTTGCATGATATCGATGTGTTCATCAATAGGGCTACTATGACTTAAAAGGGGAGTGTCGACTTCTAAGATGTTTTTGGAAGAAAAAAAAGACCGCACTTTTTCAAGTAAAAAAGCGCGATCTTTAAGGTAAGCTATTTTTTCAGTTTTAGACGCGGGAGACATACTCTCCGGTTCTTGTATCGATCTTAATTCTCTCTCCTTCTTCGATGAAGATAGGGATTTGTACTTTAGCGCCTGTTTCTGTGGTTCCAGCTTTAAGAACTCTTCCTGACGTATCGCCGCGTACTCCTGGCATGGTTTCTGTGATCTTCATTTCCATGAATGTAGGAGGTTGGACGTCGATTGGAACTCCTTTATAAAAGACAATGTCATACACAACTTCTTCCATAAGCCATTGATCTTTATCATCTAAAATAGAGGATGGCACAGTGATTTGATCGAAAGACTTGTCATCCATGAAAACAACTCCATCAGCTTCTCTGTAGAGCATTCTCATTTTAGATTCTTCGATATCTGCAAGATCTAACTTATCACCTGATTTGAAGGTCTTTTCTACAACTCTTCCTGTAAGAAGATTTTTGATTTTGACGCGGTTAAAAGGTTGCCCTTTTCCCGGCTTTACAAATTCGTTGGAGATAATGGTGTAAGGCTCTCCCTCGATTTCTACTTTGAGCCCGGATTTGAATTCGTTTGTGCTGACTTGTGCCATAGGAAGTCCTAAATAAAGATAAATAATGTTCAAAGGGGACATTTTGGAAGAATTTTCTATTGATTGCAATGGTTTTGTGGCGGTCTTGAAAAACGGTAGGCTATTTCAATAATTCAATAATCTTATCTTTGTTAGGTCCTAGAGCCTCTTTTTTTGCTATATCTCTATCTTCTGGAGAAGCTTCACCGCTTTCTAAAAGCAGTTGTACAATGGCAAGATTTCCTCTTTTGCTTGCGAGCAAAAGAGAATTTCTCATGTAGTTGCCTAAGCGTTCTTTTTTAGATAAAAGTAGTTTTACAGTTGCTGGATTGTTCACTAGGATGGCTATATCAAGGGGGGTGTTCCCAACTTTATCAGGTTCTGCCAGTTTGACCTTAGGATTGCTTATCAAGGCTCTGATGATTTCTTGACGTCCACAGGCGCTAGCCTTGTGTAAAGCAGTCGCTGCATTTAGATCCTTTACATTTAGATCAATGTGTGGGGCCTTGATTAAAGATAGTGCTATTTCAGTATGACCAAAATAAGAGGCTATATGGAGAGGAAGCTCTCCGTTTACTGATAAATTGGGACTGACTCCATGCTTTAAAAGTATTTCGACACTTGCAAGATCGTTATTGATTGCAGCAAGTAGTAGCCAATCAGTATATTCATTAAAAAAGGGCGATATTTTCTCTTCATCTTGATTCTCGCACAAAAAGGAGTGAGCGCTTTTTTCTTTTGTTTTTAAAGACTCTATTTCCTGTGGATCAGAACTGATGGCGTAGATTTCAGAAGAGATAGCTAGAGCATCAAATTTCATGCTCTTCTTAAACCCATCGATGACTTTTTTTGCTAAGAGTTCGTCGTTTGTAACTTTTTCAGCAAGTCCACTATTTGCATCTATGAAAATCCAAGTCTTTTCTTTAGGATCATAGCCAAGAGTCATTGCGTGAGGCGAGCGTATTGTTTTTAGAACAATAGATATAGGATTTTGAAGAAGAGGGGGAGTCTCGAAGTTTTCCTTCAGATTTTTAAAATAGGCAAATAACTCCGGCTCTGTATACGCAGAGGTCCTGACTATCTCATTTATTTTGATGATTTTTCCCTTGTCTTCTAACTCTTTAGAGGCAACTAGGGAAAGATGAGTTTTAATGAAATTTAAGCTAAAGTGACCTCTAGGCTCAGTTGTATACGCTGTTAACATCGGATATTTACTTCCCATCGTACAAACGTGGAGTCCTTCAAGAAATGCTAAAAGATCGAAGTCTTTGCTTTGTTGCAGTTTTCTAGTAACGGTACCAAATAGATCTTTTGTTTCATTTCCTGTAGAGATTTCAACGGAAGTGGCTTCAAGGATCTGTTCGATTTTTTCAAGGCGTCTATTGAATTTGTCCACTTGACCTAGAAAAACAGCTTGCATGCCCATCATTGCAAACCCAAGACAAATCCCTCCTAGATCAGCTTGTGGATATAGCTTTAGTATCAGGTTTATTAATTTCGGGTGGATCTCTATAGGAGCTTTGAGACTTGGAGGAAATTCTGGGATTGTCTCCACTTCTTCTGCAGAATTCTTATCAGAATTTGTAGGACTTAAGCTTTTCTCTGAGATGGAAGTCTCGACGGTGTCTGTGGACTCATCGTCGGAGCTACTCGTAGTATCTATGGGTAATATGCGCTTTCTTACAAGCTCCACATCCTTAGTTCGTTTATCAGGAGGTGACTTTTTTGCTCGGCCAACTAAATTTCGAGCTCCATTATACAAACCTTCAGCGAGTCCGATTGCAGAACCCAATACAGGAACTCCCTCTAAAGTCCCAATCATCTTGTGAAAACGTCTTTCAGAGAGAGTGATGGTTGAATCTCGACTTTTCGCTAAATGCTTTTTTGCGTATCCAGAACCAGTCAAGACGTGATTGTATAGGAATTCTCTTAGTTTCACAGGGGTGTCCATTCAAAGGTGTTTTATCTAAAAATATAATAAAATATATAAAATTACAAATTTATTTTTTTTGTATTGCATTATTGGTTTTTTTTAGTGTTTTGTGTTAAAATCTCAGCTTTTTTTATCTCAAAAGAAGGTTTTTATGAATATTCAGTCTTTAGTTGATACAGCAGTGTACGAGTCTTTTTATTTAGCAGGGATCGGTAATGAGATATCCCTTGAAGAGTTCAAAAAGAAGGCGGAGCAGATAGGTCAGATTGTAGAGGATGTTCTTTCCTTTGCTAGAGAAACACCTCTAACTCTTGAAAATCAGAAAATAATAACAAGAGCTGTTTTGCGAACGAATGAGAGGATGATTTTAAGATTGTATAACTATGTCATGCAAAAGGAAGAGGGTAAGGCCTCTTTCCATGGAAGGACTCGAGATAATGTCGTGAAGTATTTAGGGCGCATTAAAGTCTATCCTGTTATTCCAGACTCCAAATTGGTAGATAAGAAAAAAATAGATCATCTTATAGAGGTGTTTAACGCTAGTAATTTAGAGAACAATAGGATCGATTGGAAGATCGTGAATGGTCTTTTTTCTGATTTTGATAAGATGCAAAGGCGATCTTTCGAAATTAATTCTTTGCCTTTAAGCAATCTTAATTAGAATTTTTTGTGTTTGTTATTATTGTTGAAAAACAATATTTATTGTTTTTAGTGGGTATGTGATTTTTTTATTTTTTGTGAGGTTTTTTTTATGAATCCACCTAGTTTTGAGCGTTTGAATAGAGCTTCAGTTGCATTACAGCAAGCTCAAGATGCCCCTATGAATATCTTTGCTCGAAAAGTGGAAGGAGTTGTAACTGCTGTAGAAGACGTTTTAAATCCGATAACTCGACAGAGAGAGGATCATCCTCCAAGACGTACTCTCATCGGACGCGCGATCCGCGCTATAGGAAGAGTCTTTCAGAGCAACTCTGAGTCTATATCAATAAGTGATTTAGATGAGAGAATATCAGCTAGCGTAAGCTCGATAATTTCAAGAAATAGCGCAGCGATTGTAGATAGATTAATTAGGTATGTTCAAGCAGGAGAAGGGAGCAGAGTAGAACTCGATTCAGAAAAGAAGGAGTTGGTGCTTGAATATTTGACAGAAACTATCCAAGGGGCCCCGGTTGATGATTTCACTATTCGTCTAAATGATCTTATAGAGACCCTTGAAAGGATTAATGCAGAGAATAACACTCTTGATTGGACGAAAATGCAGTCTATCCTTTTTGCTTTGTATAAAATTTATAAGCACCCATAAGGTTTTTATAGAAAGACACACCTCATCAGTAAGAAATTTTCTTGATAGCGCTACCTTTAAACAGGCATAATGATTTTTGAAATAAAGGGGAATACATGACTGAGATGCACGAAGAACTTTTTGCTAAAGAAACTCTAGAGAGATATTCGGGATGTGATGCTTCAGAGTTTCAACCTAATTTGCTGTTAACAAACTTTCCACGCTATGTGGAATATTTCTCAGAGACAAGGGGAGTGCCTATTGGAGAGGGCTCTGTCTTTAAAGTCGCACACTGCCCTAAAGAAGGCGTGAGCATTTTAGACTTTAAAATTGGATCTCCAGCTGCAGCGCTTGTTGTAGACCTTTGTTCTTTTTTACCCTTTAAATCCAGTCTGTTCCTAGGAATGTGCGGAGGGCTTCGCAGAAGATACGAAGTCGGAGATTATCTTGTGCCGGTTGCTAGTATTCGAGGAGAGGGAACCTCTGATTTTTATTTCCCAGCAGATGTTCCAGCTCTTGCGAATTTTTTAATGCAAAAGGCAGTGACTGATGTCATGGAAGAAACCAAGTCTTTGTACCATATTGGAATCACCTATACGACCAACATGCGTTTTTGGGAGTTTAATGAAGAGTTTAAGACGAAGCTTAAAAACACAAAAGCTCAAGCCATTGAAATGGAGTGCGCAACTTTATTTTCTGCAAGCTACAAGAGAAAATTCACTTTAGGCGCTCTTTTACTCGTTTCAGATCTCCCTTTAAACAACGATGGGATCAAAACGAAAAAAAGCTCTAAATTTGTATATGAAAACTACATGCCAGACCATGTAGAGAAAGGGATTGCGATCCTCAAACAATCCAAACTTTTACAAGCGCGCCATGTAAAAGGAGCGTACCATCGCAATATCGGGCTTAACAAATCCGTTTAGAGGAAAAGTCTTTTAAAAGTTTTAGCATCTCTTCTTCAAAAGAGGGGAGATGTTTCATGGGAGGCTGGCGGATGGTTTCTGTGACCGTTTTAAGCCCTTGCTGTTTTTCAAGTCTAAACGTTGTTTTATCAAATTTAATACTCAAAATACTCAACTGAGAAGCGTAGAGCCGAAGCCTTGTTAAAAGGCAAAGAAGGATGACGCTTTGAGGGGCGGGGCCAAATCGATCAACCATTTCAGCTAAAATTTCATGAGTTTCTTCAAAAGATGAAACATTTCCAAGTCTATAGTAGAGCTCCATCCGAATCTCGGACTCATCGATGTAGGTTTCTGGGATCTTCGCGTCAAAGGAGTATTCGATCTTTGTCTCTATGAATTGGATAGGGACTTGTCTTTTTAAGGCGTCAATGGCTCTTTTAAGCAGTTTACAATACAGATGGAATCCAACAGCTGCTACTTGTCCGGACTGCTGCTCTCCTAAAATATCGCCAGCGCCTCTGATCTCAAGATCTCGCATCGCGATCTTGAGTCCTCCTCCGTATCCGGAGGCATTAGCAAGGCCTTGGAGTCTTTTTCTTGCAATCTCTGGAAGAGTTTGTAAGTTGTTAACGAGGAAATACGCATAAGCGGGTCTATTCCATCTTCCGACTCTGCCTCGTAGCTGATAGAGGTCCGCCATGCCGAATTGATCGGCTCTATCAATCAGGATCGTATTGGCGTTTGAGATGTCGATCCCATTTTCAACAATTGTTGTTGAAATGAGAAGATCGGCATCACCTTGCTTGAAAGCGTGGAAGACGGCATCGATTTCTTCAGGGTCCATTTGCCCGTGCCCTGAAAGAATTCGAGCCTGGGGTAACATTTTGGAGATCTCTGATTGAACTTTAGGAAGAGATTCTACACGGTTATGAATGAAAAAGGCTTGTCCATCCCTTGAAAATTCTCTTAAGAGGGCGTTTTTAATGAGCTCGGAGCTTTTCTCTGCAATGATTGTTTGAATGGGGAGCCTATCTTGAGGGGGCGTGCTGATAACTGATACTTCTTTAATGCCGATTAAAGACATGTAGAGAGTGCGAGGAATAGGAGTGGCTGAAAGGGTCAAACAATCAATGCCGCATTTTAATGCCTTTAAATGCTCTTTGGCCCTTACTCCAAAGCGCTGCTCTTCATCGATAATCAAAAGGCCCAAATCTTTAAAAGAAACGTCCTTGCTGATCAGTCTGTGTGTTCCAATCAAAATATCAACAGCGCCTTTGGCTACTTTTTGCAAAATCTCTTTGGCTTCTTTTGCAGAGCAAAACCTAGAGATAACTGCAATGTTGATGGGGAAATTCGCCATTCTAGAAACAAAAGTATCGTAGTGTTGCATTGCTAAGACGGTTGTCGGCACTAAGACAGCTACTTGCTTTTTCCCATCAACGACAGCTTTAAAAGCGGCCCGCATTGCAACTTCTGTCTTTCCATACCCGACATCGCCGCAGATGAGCCTGTCCATCGCTTTAGACTCAATCATATCTTGTTTTAAGGCTTCGATTGCTTTGATTTGGTCTTCTGTTTCTACGAAGGGAAATTCTTCTTCGAACATCTTGAGATCTAAAGAATCTTCACTATAAGCAAATCCGGGATGAACCGCTCTTTGAGCAGCCTGTTCTAAAAGGTCTTTCGCATACCCTAAAATAGAGGCTTGTGTCTTCATGCAAGTCTTTTGCCATTTGTTAGAGCCTAGCGTGCTAAAGGACACAGATTCTTCTTTAGATCCAACATATCGATTGATGAGGTGAGACTGCGTAACAGGAACGTAGAGCTTTCCTTGGTCTGCATATTCAATTTGCAAATATTCTGTTGGGGTCCCTTGATGATTGGGAAGTTTTTCTGTTCCTAAAAATTTGCCAATACCATGGTGAAAATGGACAACAACATCACCTTGCACTAAGGGAAGATAGTCAGAAGGGGAGTTGTGGTAGTTGTTTCTCCATTTTTGGCGTCTAACCTTTCTTCTTTGTGTCAGCTCTGCTGTAGGAATGTAGGCAAGAGCTAGATCTTGGAGTACAAAACCAGAGGAGAGATATCCTGTTTCAAAGGTAGTATTTTCAGGAAGGATGGTTTTACTCTCTTGGAGTTTCGTTTGGATCATGCTCTCTTCAGAGGCGGCACTCACTACAAATTTAAGATCCAAGATCTCTTTGCCATGCAAAGAGATCCCTTGCAAAATTTCGTCCATTGTTGCTGCTTGCTTATTTTCAAAGCGGCAAAAAAAGCTACTAACTTCTTCAAACGGATGGTTGAATCTTGTCGTTTTGAAGTCTAAATTGAAGAATTGGAACGAAAGAGGCTGGAAGGGCGTTTCTCTACTATAAAATTGTCTTCCTTGTTTTTTAGAAATCGAGACATCCGAAAGCTCTTCTGCTTGCTGCTGCAGCCAAAACATGTGAGAGAATTTTGGTAAAGCTTTTAAAAAATCATCAAGAGAAAATAGCAGATGAGAAGGGATGCCAGCGAGTGATTTTAGAGCAACGTATTGATCTTCTATCGCTAGCAAATCATCTAAAATGATCACTGTTTCAGATCCTAGATAGTCAAGGAGTGTTGCCGGCTTTTTTTCGTCCTTGATCAAAGCCCATTCACTAGCTGGACAGAGGAAAACTTCTTCTACTTTTTTAATGGTCTTTTGTCCTACGGGATCATAGATCCGAATGGAATCAATGGTATCGCCTAGAAAATCGATACGGCAAGGAGCAGAAGAGCTGATAGGGAAAATATCTAAAATTCCACCTCTTAAAGCAAAGTCTCCCTTATCTCTTGCAACAGGTTTTCTTTGGTAGCCTAAGCTAGAAAGAAGAGATGGCATTGCATCAAAATCGATCTCTTGTCCTTTTTTCAAAGAAGAGCAAAGAGGAAGCAAGGTTTTGGGAGAGATTGTCTTTTGCATGAGAGCGCTTACTTCTGCATGCACAATAAAAGTTTCTTTCTTTTTAGCTAATTTATAAAGGGTTTCAAAGCGACTTCCTGTGATATCAGGACTTGTAGGAAGTCCAACAGATGACAAGACTTCCCAAGGAGGGAAATCCAAGATTTCCTTTCCTTGCAGAAAAAGAAAATTATCTAAAAAGCGGTCTTCTTTTTTTCCTGAAACAATTAAAACGTTCTTGCCAAGCTTCTTTTGGATGAGAAGGCAAAGGAGCGCCTTTGGGGTGTCCCAAAGGTGCTCTAATAAAAGAGAGTTTGTTTTACCAAACTCTTCTATAAAAGCCTGTAGCGAGGCGCTTTTTAAGATTTTTCTCAAGTCTAAATCTAGCATAGAGACTCAATGAGTCCTTTTGCGATTTCAAAAGCAGCAAAGACACCTTCTGGATTTTTTCCTCCAGCTTGTGCAAGATCTGCTTTTCCACCGCCATTGCCTTCAATAGATGGAGCCATTTGTTTAATGAAGCTACCTGCAGAAAAGCCTTTCTTTTGAAGATCTGGACTGATCTTGACAAGGAGCTGACACTTTTGTTTATCTAGCTGCGCAGCAAGAGCAATGATAAGGTTTTCCTCCCCACGTCCGAGCTCTTCAGCAAGAAGTTGCATGTCTTCTATGGATAAAGGTACGAGTTCTGCAATAAAATTTGCGCTCTTAATTTTTTTGATCGCATCTTGTTTCAATGTTTTAGCAAGCGATTTGATCTCTTGTTTTTTTAAAGATTTAAGAGCTTCAGCTTGAGATTTGTTCTCTTCTAAAAGAGCGATCAGTTTTTCTTCAAGAAGAGTAGGCGTTGTTTTTAATTTGCCCGCACAAACATCCAAAATCTCTTCTTGGCTATAAATGTACTCTTCAGCGTCAAGGCCTGTCACTGCTTCAATACGACGAACACCGGAAGCCACGCTTCCCTCTTTCATAATCCGGAAAAGCCCGATAGTTCCAACATGCTTCGTATGGGTTCCACCGCACAGTTCTTTAGAAAAGTCAATGTCGACAACGCGTACGGTAGACCCGTATTTGTCTCCAAAAAACTGCTTGATCTCTTTTTTATTCATAGCTTCTTCATAGCTTAGTTCGTAAGACTTGACAGGTTCATTTTCTCTAATCTTATCGTTTACAAGCTTTTCAACAGCCCTGATCTCTTCACGAGAAAGCGCTTTGTGGTGGTTGAAGTCAAAACGTAGTTTTCCTTCTTCGACAAGAGATCCTGCCTGACGGATATGAGGCCCTATGACTTTTTGTAGAGCGTAGTGTAGAAGGTGAGTCGCTGTATGGTTGTTGCAAACTTTAGTGCGTCTTGTGCGGTCAATGGATGCTAAAATAGGCTCTCCTGGGATCATGATACCACTTTCTAAAATGCCTATGTGCGCAATCACTCCAGGATATGGATTTTGGCAGTCTTTAACAACAAAGCGCGCTTTATGATGAGACAGCATTCCTGTATCGGCAACTTGACCTCCTTTTTCTGCGTAAAAAGGAGTCTTGCTGAGCATGATCATCCCTTCTTGTCCCTCAGACAAAGAGTCTACAGCTTTTCCATCATGGAAGATGGCTAAAATGGTTCCTTCAAGCTCTGCTAATTCATAGCCTTTGAATTCACACTTGCCATGAGTTCCTACGAAGTCTTTAAAAAGAGCTTCTTCAGCTTGTTCGGAGGTTTGAGAGGAAGCCGCTCTTGATCTTTCTTTCGCTTGCTCTTCTAAGAGTTGATAAGCATCTAAATTGACTTGCAATCCTGTGTCTTTGGCAATAAGTAAAACTTCTTCTAAAGGAAATCCATAGGTGTCTTTAAGTTTAAAAGCGTCTTCGCCACTGATTTGTTTAAGAGGGGATTTTTCAGCTTTTTCAACGACTTGACTTAAGATGTTTCCACCTCTTTTTAGAGTCCTAAAAAAGTTTTCTTCTTCAAGTGTAAGGATCTCTGCAATCTTTCCTTGCGAAGTAACAAGTTCAGGATAATCAGGGCCCATGATTTCGACAAGACGGGGAAGGATTTTTGCTAAAAACGGCTCTTGCACACCTAAATGTTTTCCATAGCGCACAGCGCGTCTTAAGATCTTGCGAAGGACGTAGCCTCTTTCGATGTTGCTTGGCTGCGCGCCATCGGCGATGGCAAAAGATAAAGAGCGTATATGGTCTGCGATGACATGGAAAGCTGGTGCTAGGGAAAGATCTTTTGCATCATAAGGGATCCCAAAGGTGTTTTCTATCTGCGCAATTAAGCTTCTAAAGGTGTCAGTTGCAAAGACGTTATCGACGTTCATCTTAAGTGAGACGACCCTTTCAAGGCCAGCTCCTGTATCGATGGATTGTTTAGGCAGTTTTAGGAACTGTCCTTCTGCATTTCTGTTGAACTGCATAAATACTAGGTTCCAAAATTCAAAATAGCGCTCCCCAGATGCATCTTCTTTAGGACCTCTTGCTGGCCCATATTTATCGCCTCTGTCAAAGAGAAGCTCAGAGCAAGGTCCACAAGGTCCCGTATCTCCCATAGCCCAGAAGTTGTCCTTTTCTCCCATATGTACAATGCGGGAGACGGGAACAATTTTTTTCCAAAGCTCATACGCTTCATCATCATCTTCAAAGACTGTAATCCAGATTTTATCATCAGGGAGACCAAAGACTTCTGTCGACATCTTCCAAGCGTACTCGATGGCCTTTTCCTTAAAATAGTCTCCAAAGGAAAAATTCCCGAGCATCTCGAAAAAGGTCAAGTGACGCGTTGTGTGCCCTACGTTGTCTAGGTCGTTGTGCTTGCCTCCAACGCGGATGCATTTTTGAGAAGTCGCGGCTTTCACGTAATCTCTTTGGCTTTTTCCTAGAAAAACGTCTTTAAACTGGTTCATGCCCGCATTTGTAAAAAGAAGAGTTGGATCTTCGTGGGGAACAACGGAAGAAGAGGGTAGGACCGCATGTCCATTTTCTTTAAAAAATTGCAAGAAATTCCGACGGATCGTTTGAGAAAGCATGATAAAATGTCTCCTGATTCAGGGATAAAAGAGGGGAGTCTAACAAAACCCCCCGCAAAAGTCAAAACTCGTCTAGAGAAAAAAAGAAAAATCTTGCTTCGAAGGTGTTTTCTATGCGACAAAAGAAAATATTTACTGTAAGGAACATCTATGGCTTTAGCATATCTTCTTCTAATACTAGCTTTAGTTCTCTCTTTTTACGTAAAGCATCGTCTAGTGTACTCTATTTTATGGATGGATTTTGTATTGATCGTCTGGATTTTTATTCGTAACATCACAATACATGTAGGGTTAAATTTATGAAAAATTTCTTTAGCCGTTTTCAAGAAAGAGAGCTGAATTTTGTAGGGATTTCTCTTCTTTGCGCCTGTATGGGAATCGGCTTTTTTATGGAATTTGGAATGAACCAGATCCCTTGCAAGCTGTGTTTTTTGCAAAGAATTTGCATGCTGAGCCTCGGGTTTAGTTTGTACTTAAATCTTTTGCTAGGGATCCAGTCCAGACACTATGGTTTTGCTCTCATCTGGGCCCTTTTAGGTGTTTCTTGTTCTTTAAGGCAGATCGCTCTTTGCATCTGTAAACCGGTAGATGAGAACGCTCTTTTATTTGCTTCTCACAGAATGCCAACTTGGTCGTTTCTCATATTCTTTTCCTCTATTTTGGGGATTGCACTACTACTATGTCTGAATAAAAAGCCATCTCTTCTTTCCTTAAAGCCAAACAAGGGCCCTATGATCTATACAGCAGCAGGATTGCTAATTGGTATGCTCTCAATCGGCTTTGTTTCTGTCTTAATGAGGAAAGGTTTGGCGTTTTAGGAAGAATTTCACAAGATCTTTTAAATTAAGAATTTTAATGGTTTTCTCTACGGGATCTGTCATGGATTATCTATATCTTCACGAATAATAATAATCGATTTCCTCATTTTTCTTGGGACCGATGACCCTCCAATTCAAGCGAAGGCTGCGGTGATCAAAGCGAACCTGTCCAAAATAGGTATCTCCCTCGCAAAGATGGGAGTCAATAGATGACAGGGAGTGGTTGCTAGAAGGGGCTAAGTAAAAAAGAAAGACAGGGTTCTCCGGACCTCGACGTAAATGTTCTAAAGAAATTACGCAGGCGTTGCGATCCAAAGTCCATCTAAATGTGTTATTGAAACTAACTTCTGTTCCCTGTTTATCTTGCCAAGTTCCTTTTTCATTAAAAAGTAACGTATTGACACTTTCCTTGACTACGATCACCTCTCCTTGTCCTTTGCCGTTCCATCCTTTTTCTTCTTTGGATTTTGTCCGTGCATGAAAGGTGACATGAGTAACCCTCCCGAGCTTTTTCCAAAAAGTCTCAAGAACTAGTAATTTATTTCCTAGATCGGTCGAAAGTGTTTTAGGATCTTCTTTTGAGAGGTAGTATTCTTTCTTTTTGTTAGCAGGAAGCAGAGTATACGCTTTTTTGAGCATGTGTTCTAGTTCGCCCATTAACGGATAGGCAGGGTTAAATTGATAGAGCCGAGTTTTGCCCTCATAGTAACTTATAATAAGTCCTCCCTTTTCTAGCCGATTCAAGGCGTTTTGAAGAGGAGTGAGCGGGGTTTCTAGAGATCGATGCAGTTGGGTCCCGTAGCATTTTCCATTTACAAACAGAAAAATGAGAATTCTTTGTACGTTTTTGTTGCCACATAAGACTTCAAGCATAAAAAATTAAACCTCATTTATGTTTTTATAAACCAATTTTTAGTTTTTGCGGAATCGTATAATTATCTCCAGAAAACGAAATTAAGGATCAATTGTTAAACCTTTTTTTGTTTTTCGTAAACCTTTTTTAGGTTGAAGAGGGGTAATTCATCAATGGTTTTTGATTGAAGCTCATCGAAAGTCGGATTAAAATTCCTTTTTCTAATATGAAATGGGTTGAAATTGAGGAGGTAGTGATGAATTTTAATGATTCTAAGTTCATGGAAATTTCTTCCGTGCATAGAATTATGGTAGCGGGAATAGGTCAAGGTGTAGGCAAAACAATTGTAAGTGCCATTCTAGCCAATCTTTTTGGTGGCGATTATTGGAAACCGGTTCAATTTAGAGATAAAGAAGCTTCTGATAGGGCTAATATGAAAAAATGGATTGAGACAGGTAACCATTCTAATTATCCGCCCATCCATTTGCTAAAAACTCCTTTATATTTTCAGCACGTGACTCATTTAGAAAACACATTAATCAGACTCAATACCGTTGTACCACAAAAAACAAATCGCTCATTAATCATCGAAAGTATAAATGGAATGTGTTTGCCATTAACGATGAAAATTTTAAGTTTCGATCTGTTTAAGTCTTGGAACTGTGAATGGGTCATTGTTTCAAAACATTACTCGGGAAGTATTAGTCATACCTTGCTTATCATAGAAGCCTTAAAGCAGCGCCAAATTCCGATTCGAGGTGTCATTTTTAATGGTAGACCTCGCCCTGATAAAGAAACGGCCATCTTAGGAATTTCACAGGTTCCCTTTTTAGGAAGGTTACTTCCAGAATCTCACATAAATCAACAAGTTTTTGAGGAATATGCAAAGCAATGGAAGCCCTGCTTCTCAGATCTTCTTCTTAATTGAAAAAGAGTGTTTTTTTCTTGATTTTTCCCTTAATAGAGAAGACAATGTGACGAAAAAATGAATATTTTGAGGAGAAGACATGGACGCAGAGCTAAAAAAGCAGCTTGAGAAGATTGCAAATACAGTAAGAGAGCTTTCGATGGAAGCTGTACAAAAGGCAAATTCTGGACATCCGGGGCTTCCCATGGGATGCGCTGAATTCGGAGCTTTTCTTTATGGCATTGTTTTAAGACACAATCCGAAAAACCCTAAATGGCTTAATAGAGATCGTTTTGTCTTATCTGCCGGTCACGGCTCCATGTGGCTTTATTCTCTTCTTCATCTATCGGGTTTTAATCTTTCCATGGATGACATTAAGAACTTTAGACAGTTGCATTCTAAAACTCCTGGACATCCAGAGTTCCATATGACAGATGGCGTTGAGGCAACAACAGGTCCTTTAGGGCAAGGTGTTGCAAACGCAGTAGGGCAGGCTCTTGGTCTAAAAATTTTAGGAGCTAAGTTTAATACTCCTGAATTTTCTCTTTTCAATAGCAAGGTGTATTGCCTAGCAGGAGATGGATGCTTGATGGAAGGGGTTTCTTCAGAAGCGTCTTCTTTAGCAGGACATCTACAGCTTAATAACCTCGTTTTGATCCATGATGCGAATTTGGTGACTCTTGATGGCTTTTTAAAAGATTCTAGTTCTGAAGATGTCAAAATGCGCTACCAAGCGTATGGATGGGATGTATACGAAGTCGATGGATACAATTTTGAGGAGATGAATGATGTATTCACTCAAATCAGACAAACGCAGCAAAGACCTGTATTTATTCAAATGAGAACCATCATCGGTAAAGGATCTCCAAATAAAGCTGGTACGCATAAAGTACACGGATCTCCACTCGGAGTTGAAGAAGTCGCTGCTACTAAAAAAGCATTGGGGCTTCCTGAAGAAGATTTTTATGTACCACAATCTGTCTATAAATACTTTGAGCAGCGCCTTATAAAAGATGCAGAGCTTGAAAAGAAATGGAAAGACATGTTCAAGCTTTGGTCGCAAGCAAAGCCAGATCTTTATAAAGTATTCATGCAGATGTCAGAGAAAAAAGTTCCAGAGCATTTGGAACAAGAGCTTAGAAAGGTTCAAATCAAATCTCCGATTGCAACACGAAGTGCTTCTCAAGTTGTTTTAAATACACTTGGAGAGCTCTTGCCACAACTCTATGGTGGTTCTGCAGATCTATCTTCTTCTGATATGACGATGATGACAAAGTTCCCTATAGTACTCCCAGGGCATTTTGAAGGGCGTAACATTAAGTATGGTATTCGTGAGTTTGCAATGGCAGCTATGGCTGCGGGCTTAAACCAGACTGACATGATCCTTCCTTATGTGGGCACGTTTTTAACTTTCTCTGACTACATGAGAAACGCAATACGCCTAGCGGCCCTTTCCAAAGTACAAGTGATCTATCAGTTCACACATGACTCCATTTTCCTTGGGGAAGATGGGCCTACACACCAACCGGTTGAGCATTTAGCGGCTTTAAGAGCGATGCCTAATCTTCGTGTCATTAGACCAGGTGATAACTGGGAAGTGAAGATGGCATGGCTCGCAGCGATTTCTTATAGAGGACCTACTGCGATTATCCTTTCAAGACAGAACCTGCCAGAACTTGCAGAAGCTAATGTCCCTTATGATAAAGGGATGGGAAGAGGCGCTTACATTCTAAAAGGCGCAGATAAAAAACCTGATTTTACATTATTTGCTACAGGTTCTGAAGTGTCTTTAGCACTTGATACTGCAGCTGCCTTAGAAAAGACAGGAAGAGCTGTTCGAGTTGTGTCTATGCCGTGCTGGGAGCTGTTTGAACAGCAACCAGAAGAGTACAAACACTCGATCATGGGTGGAGATCTTGGAACAAGGGTCAGTATTGAAGCTGGAGTATCTTTTGGATGGGCAAAATGGATTGGTTTTGATGGTATCTCAATTGCCATTGATACCTTTGGAGAGTCTGCTCCTCAAAGCGATCTAGCATCTGAGTTTGGATTTACAGTTGACTCGATTTTAAGCCGGTTGCTTTCTTGAGCTCCTCTTTTTTAAAAGCTCTTTCTTGTGAACCTGTGATTAAACGCCCTGTTTGGCTTATGCGCCAAGCAGGGCGTTATCTCCCCGAATATTTAGAGTTTAGGAAGAAGCATTCACTCCTTTCTTGTTTTCATGAGCCAGATCTAGCAGCTCATATCACTCACATGCCACTCAAACGATTTGATCTAGATGCTGCGATCCTCTTTTCCGATCTACTAGTCCTAGTAGAAGTGTGGGGTAAAAGTCTTTTATATCCTGAAGTGGGAGGCCCTTGCATAGAGCCCGCTTTAAAAAGTGCTCAAGAGCTCTACATCCCAAGCAAGCAAGAGGTAAAAGAAAAGCTCTCTTATGTGTTTGATACAATCGCCTTACTACTTCCAAAGCTGAATATCCCACTTATTGGCTTTTGTGGCGCTCCCTTTACGCTTCTTTGTTATCTTTTGCAGGGGAAAAGTGGAAGCGGTTTTTCAGAAGTGAGAAATTGGATTGATCATAGAAAAGAAGAGTTTTTAAAAGCTCTAGACATTGTATGCGGCACCTGTATCTTATTTGCGACTTTGCAGATGGAAGCAGGAGTTAATGCGTTTCAAGTGTTTGACTCTTGGGCAAGTCTTCTTTCTAAGGAAGAATTTGAGCTCTATGTGATTCCCTATTGGAAGCGGATGAAAGAAGCTCTTTCACACTTAAACATTCCAGTGATCTTTTTTAGTAGAGCCAATAGCTCTTATCCAGAGCTTATTTCTTCTTTTTCTCCCCACTGCATTAGCTTTGATGAAGGAAGGCCCTTAGCAGAGTTAAGAGTCAAAGTCCCTTCTCATATCGCAGTGCAAGGAAATTTTCCTCAAGAGTTACTTCTTAATGGAAGTGTCTTAGAAGTAAAAGAAGCAGCTCTAAAAATGGCGAATTCCGTTGCTTCAGAAAACGGAATCATCTGGAACTTAGGTCATGGGATACTCCCTAAGACTCCTTTAGAGAATGTGGAGACTCTTTTGGCTGCGCTGCATTAAGGATTTTTCTTAAAGCGCAATCGGCGGTTGATATACTATTTATGCCGCAATTTTCACAGATTTCTTTAAAGTGCGTTAATAGAAATTGTTTAGCCTCTGCAGTATCTACTTTTTCAGGACGTCCAAGTGTAATTTCCCCTTTAGGGCTAAGACAAGTATGACTCTGCATTAGTGTAAATTTCTCTAGAGCTATTTCGTTTACCAATGATCTAAGATCATCTGCTTGTACTCGCGCTGCGATTGGTGACCCATTTGATAAGGCAATGAAAGTTGGGTGCTCACAGCAGGGGCTTCCTGGAGAGCAATTAGATAAAATAGTAATGGTTCTCACGTCAGCTGTTGAAATGGCCATTTTTTTTAATCCTTATCTTAAGTGAAATTGTGTTTTTTCCTTCGCCCAATATGCGTGGGGGATAGAGAATAGCAACTTCAAACGAAAAAACTAAAGTGGTTTTTACAAATAAAAAAAGAGTATATATGCTTAGAGTATACTATCTACCACTTAGCAAGTGGCGGCATTGAACAAAGAATCGCATCAGGATTGCCTCCAGAGAGAAAACCAAACCTCGTTCCTTTATCGTAGACAAGGTTAAACTCTGCGTAGTGAGCTCTTCTTTCAAGCTGTAAGAGTCTTTCGCTATCTGAAAACGGCATTTTTGTCCTTTTTTGATAGATCGGAAGGATAGCTGGAAGAAGAGAATTTCCCACTTCTTTCCACATGTTTAAAGCCTCTTCAAAGGGCTCTTTTTGGTAGTGATCAAAGAAGATGCCGCCAACGCCTCTTTCTCTTTTTCTATGGGGAATAAAAAAGTATTCTTTCGCTTGTTTAGAAAAGAGGGGATAGAGCTCTTCCCCAAAAGGATCAAGCGTGTCCTTGGCCGTCTTATGAAAGTGAAGAGTGTCTTCTTCATACGGATATCCCATCGGAGTTAGATCATATCCTCCACCAAGCCACACCCTGTCCGTTGTTTCAATGTATCTTATGTTCATATGAACGGTTGGTGCATGGGGATTTTTCATGTGAGTGATAAGACTTACGCCCGTTGCAAAAAAGGGACCTGATGCATCTTGCATAGGAAAATTGGGGCCTTCGACCCCCGACCAATTTACTGCGGCCTTTTCAAAGACATCACCACGAAGGACTGACATTTCTCCACCGCCACCCGTTGCATGATTCCAACTAGTTCTTTCAAACTTTTTTTCCTGTTCAAATGTTTGGAATCCTTCTATGATTGTGTCTCTGAGATTTTTTAAAAAAGAGACGATTTCTTCTCTTTGCATGGCTTATCTCCTGATGTAAAATAATTGGAATCAGAGGTTACTCTTCATGGCAAAAAAACGCATCTTAATTTTAGGCTCCGGAATATCGGGTCTCTCCTCAGCTTGGCACTTAGCTAAAAAATCCAACGAGTATGATTGTATCCTCTTAGAGAAATCTAAAACTCCTGGTGGATGGATGGGTTCACACAAAGAGCAAGATTTTCTGATAGAAGGGGGCCCCCGTGTTTTTAAAACTTCAAGAAATGCAGAGCTTTTACAAATTGTGGATGAGATAGATTTTGCTTCTTCACTACTTCCCTCTTCTCCTACCGCTAAGGCTCGTTTCCTCTGGACGGATGGGAAATTTCAAAAGGTTCCCAAACTTTCGTTTTCTCTTCTTCATTCTTTATGGAAAGAGAGAAAAATCCCACCTGTTTTTGAAGATGAAACCATTTGGGATTTTGCAGCTAGACGCTTTGGAAAAGACATTGCAGAAAAGCTCGTTGATCCTATGGTTTTGGGGATCTATGCAGGAGATAGCAAAACACTTTCTGTGGAAGCTTGTTTTCCCTTTTTAAAAACCTTAGAAAAAGAGCATGGAAGTGTCATTAAAGGGATCTTTTCTTTACGAAAAAAGAAAAAGAAAAAATCTACCTTTAGGGCTCCTTTGTTTTCCTTCCAGGAAGGGACAGGATCGTTTATTCAGAAGTGGCAAGAAAAGATCCCATTCCCTATTCATTACGATCAAGAAATCACCTCCTTGCGCAAAGAAAACGGCATTTGGAAAGCTCAGTCCCAAAATCAAACATGGGAAGCAGATGAAGTAATCCTTGCAATTCCAGCAGCTTCAGCTGCAAAACTCCTGCAAACAGAAGCTCCCAAAACTTCCGAGCTATTACAGTCGATCCCTTATGAAGACATCACAACGCTTCATTTAGGATGGAAGGGAGATGTATTGCCTTTTTCTGCTTTTGGCTATTTAGTTCCAACGCTAGAAAAAGAGCCTGTCTTAGGTGTTCTTTTTGATACAAAGATGTTTGGAAAGAAAGACACACTGATCACAGTCATGGTCAGAGGTGCTTTTCATTCACGAGAAGAACTAAAAAATATAGCTAAAAGAGTAGCTACCCATCACTTGAAAATTTCTCAAGAACCTGATCTTTTTTCCTATAAGAAAATGGCTCGTGCGATTCCTCAATATGTAATAGGGCATCCACAGAAAAAAGAAGCTCTTTTGAAAGCTCTAAAAGAAGAGACTGAGGACTTGCATCTGGTAGGCAATTATCTAGATGGGGTTTCGGTGAATGATTGTATTAAGAATGCTGGTAAGGTAGTGGAGGCGAATTTTTTTCAAAACCTACCTACATAATTCAAATAGGTAGATTTTGAAGGCTTTAATTAATCAGCTAGTAGCTGATTAGCTAATTCTTTAGCTACTTTCCCATCGACTGCAGAGTTGATCTTCATGATGCTTTTCATCACAAGTCCGAAATCTTTTTTCGTTTTAGCTCCAGAATCTACAATAGCTTGCTCTACGATTTTTTTTGTTTCATCAAGAGAAGGTGCTTTAGGTAAAAACTCTTGAACAATAGCCATTTCACCCGTTAGCTGTGTGATCAGCTCAGGACGGTTTGCAGTCTTGGCATGATCAAGAGCTTCTTGAAGATTGCCAAAGTAGGTTTTAAAGAGCTTTAAAACATCTGCATCAGGGAGCGTACATCTAGCATCAACAGCTAATATTTTTGCTTTGAGCATGCGTAGAGTATCAAGTCTGAGTTGATCTCGACTTCTCATGGCTTCTTTGATGCCGTCGTTGATTTTTTCGATAATCGTCATAGAACTTTGTCCTTAAATAAGAGGTTAGAAGGGGAGAGAAAATCCAGCTGGCATGCCGGGTAAAGAAGGAGCATCTTGTTCTGCCTTTTTCTCTGCATCTTGGAACGCTGCTAAGATAAGATCTTCAAGCCCTTCAACATCACTTGGATCTACGCACTCTGGCTTAATCTTGATTGATTTAAGCGTTTTGTCTCCAGAAACTGTTACAGTGACAAGGCCATTGCCGCTTTGTCCTTCAATGGACTTGTTTTTAAGCGTGTCTTGTAAAAGCTGTAGCTGCTCTTCCATTTGACGTCTTTGTTTTTTCATTTGTAAAAAACCACTACCCATGATGATAGATCTCCTATTCTTTGTTTAGATTGAGTAAGCCTTCAAGTTCGACGGAAGCAAAGCGCATAAGAGTGTCGTATTTAGCTTGATTGGCTGGATTGATTGGTTGTTTGGGAGCTACATGTGCTTCTGCTTTTTTAGGGGCTGAAACAACGGGAGCCTGAGGTGCTGCTATTGGTGTTGATAAAAAATCTTGTTCTTCTGTAAGCGTCGGCTCTTCCCTCAAAGCAGCAGGAGTGCTAACCTGTGTTTCCACAGTTTTAGGGGGAGCAGGAACTTGAGCTGTCGGCGCTTTGATAACCTCTTCTTTTATAACTTTTTTCTCTTCTATAGGAGCTGGAGGTGGCTCTTCTGCTTTTTTAGAGGGGGTGACTATAGGAGACTGATGTATCTGCGCAGGAGCTGGAGTAAAATTCTCTACTTTTGGCGATGCACTTTGCAGCTCTTCTATGCGGCAGATTAGATCTGCTGCAGAGACTCTATTTTTGCTTTTTAAAAGATGAAGTAGAATCATCTCAAGAGACACTCTTTTAAAAGGCGTTTTACTGCTTTGTCCGTGCCACTGAATGAGATAATCTAAGATGTAGAGAGTTTGCTCTTCAGTATAAAGAGTAGCTGAGTGCTTATATTTAGTAAGTAGTGAGGAGTGGATCTCTTGCATCGGAAGTTTTAGCTGCACAGCTAAAATGTTGCGGTAGTGCTCTAAAAGGCAGTCTAAAAAGTAGGAGAGATCTTTGCCTGAAGAAAAAATAGTAGAGGCCCATTTGAAGGCGCAGGTTAAGTCATACTTCCCAAACGCTTCGTCAAATTCAAAAAAAGGATCGTTTGGAAGAATAGCGAGCGATGTTGCAATGAGATCTTCTGTTAAAGGACCTTTAGAAAAACAAAGAATTTGATCTAAGAGGGACTCCGCTACGCGCATCGATCCGTCAGAGAGACTTGCAAGTTTGTAAAGAGCAGCTTCTTCAGAAACAATCGACTGATCGGCAGTAATGTTTTGGAGCTTTTGTACGATTTGGGAAGAAGGGATCCTTTGCAAATCAAACCTTTGGCAGCGGCTTAAGATCGTTGGAGGGATTTTATGAGGCTCTGTTGTCGCTAAGAAAAATTTTACATTAGGAGGAGGCTCTTCAAGTGTTTTCAAAAGGGCATTAAACGCTTCTTTTGTCAGCATGTGGGCTTCGTCGATGATGAAGATCTTGCAGCCGGAAGAGGTAGGGGCGTATACAACCGTTTCATTGAGCTGTCTTATGTCGTCAATCCCGCGGTGAGAAGCTCCATCGATTTCGAAGATGTTTAAACTTTTTCCTTGAGAGATCTCTTGGCAAGAGGGGCATTCGTTACAAGGTTCGCACTCTGGTGATAAGTTGTGGCAGTTCAGAGCTTTAGCAAGGACTCTAGCAAGAGTCGTTTTCCCAGTTCCTCTTGTTCCACAAAAGAGGTAGGCTTGAGCCGTCTTTTTTAGGCGGATGGCATTTTTAAGTGTTGTGACAATCGCATCTTGTCCCATGACACTCGCAAATGTCTGAGGTCTGTAGGCTCTAGATAGTCCTTGATAGGAAACCGCGCTCGGTGAATCTTTTGACATAATGGCCCTTTGTAGAAAAGTGATCCTCGCTGCAAAGTATAGGAAAAAAGAGCAAAATCCAAAAGAAAAATACGAGAGGAAGGTCTTATTTTCTTGAACTTTGAAGAATTTTTAAGAGGGGGGAGCTTGTTTTTAAAGAAAAGACAGAGCACACTGAGGGGGATGATGCAGAAATAGAGGTAGGGCTGATGTCACAAAGCAAAGATCCGGCAGAAAAGGATTCTTTACTTCCGGAAAAGCAAAGTAACTGGCTGGGAGCTAAAGGCTGGGGGTGGCGCCTAGTTATAGCTGTTTTGTTTACAGTGTCTATTTCTATTTTCCTGCAAATGAGAGAAGTCAGGGTTGGTGTTATTGAGACTGATTCCCTGTCTAAGCAATATGTTGTAGCCCAAGCCGACTTCGAATTTCCAGATAGCGCTAAAACGGAATTTTTGCAGCAGCAAGCGATGCAAGACATTGGTCCTATTTACCGTTTTGAGCCAAAGGAAATTGAAAAAGCAAGCCATGAGTTTGAAGAGTTTCTAGCCGGAAATCAAGGCTGGCGGAAACAGATGCCAGAAACGACGTTCGAAGAGTTCTATGAGTATACCGAATCGTTTGAAGATTTTTTAGTAGAAACTCGGTTTTCAGATGAAAGAACCCTTCATAAATTAAAAGAGGCAGACATTGCTTCTGAGCCTAATTTTTTCTTTCAAATTCCAGAAAATCAATCATTAGATTCAGTTCCTGATCCTTACTGGCAATCAGCCAAAGAGCATGTATTTAAACCAGAGGTCAGAGACACTAAACTTGCTGTATATATCGTAGATTTTTTTGATAAAAAACAGTGGTCTTTCCAAAGGGATTTAGGACTAGAAAAACGGCTTAAGCAAGTAGCTCAAGATAGCGTTGCTCAGCAATACACGCTTGTGAAAGCTGGAACGCTTATTTTAGAGCCTTCAGAGAAGATCACTTCTAGACATGTGATGATGCTTCAGAGCATGAAAAATGCACTAGCTAATCCTCATCACTTAGGAACCCCTTTTTCTGCGATGGGCTGCTTTGCCTTAAGCTTAATTTTTGTGTTCCTAACGGGAGTTTACTTGAAAATGTACCATAAGGAGATCTTCTTCTCTTTACGGAAGCTTTCACTCCTCGTAGTCATTGCGGTTATGACCCTCGCTTTAGCGAAAGTGACAGAGTATTTACTCCTTCATAAGGGGTATAACTTGATTGAAGTCATTCGCTATCCTCTTGTCGTTCCTTTTGCTGCGCTTTTACTTTGCGTGCTCTTGGGGCCTCGTATCGCACTTTTCATCTCTATTTTTCTAGGGATCATTATAAGCCTTGGTCTCTCTATCGAGTTTGAGCCTTTCTTGGTTTTGAATTTGATTGCTGCCATGTGCACGATCATGTTTTCCAGAAGTTTGCATAAGAGAAAAGATGTCTTTGAAGTGTGTGGAAAGGTGTGGCTATGCTGTTTACCAGTTCTGCTTTCTTTCCATCTTATGGAAAATGATCTAGGGAACATTACCCAAGCTTCAGATTTGATGTCGACTTTTGGATTTTTAACTGTGACAGCGATCATTGTCGTGGGGCTCTTACCCCTTTTTGAAACTCTTTTTAAGATCATGACGGACATGACCCTTATGGAGTTCATGGATCCGAATAATGAACTTCTAAGACGTCTGAGTGTAGAAGCTCCAGGAACCTATCAACACTCTCTTGTCGTTGGGAACTTTGCAGAGATTGCTGCGCGCTCCATTGGAGCCAATCACCTTTTCTGCCGCGTAGCAACGCTGTATCATGATGTCGGCAAGTTATTCAATCCTCACTATTTTACAGAAAATCAGCTCGGAGGATTTAATATCCACCAGCTTTTGACCCCTCTAGAGTCAGCACATGTGATCATTGCTCACGTGCAAGAAGGAGAGCTTCTCGGTAAAAAATACCGACTGCCAGAGAGTTTTATTGATGTCATTCGAGAGCACCATGGAACAACACTTGTCTACTTTTTCTACTGTAAACAGATAGAGCAGATGGGAGGAGATGTTTCGAAGGTGAATGGTAAACTTTTCAGATACCCAGGTCCCAAACCTCATACGAAAGAATCAGCTCTTGTCATGATTGCAGATAGTGTAGAAGCAGCTTCTCGAAGTCTTGATGAAGTGACTGAAGAGACCGTGACTGAGATGGTTGACAGGCTCATTTCTGAAAAAGCGGAAGAAGGGCAATTTGATGAGTGTCAAATAACTTTCCAAGAGCTCAGCACAGTAAAAAAAGCGATTGTTAAAGCTCTGCTTGTTACACGCCACTTGCGTGTAAAGTATCCAGCTAAACCTTAAATCATCGCATCCACGCCTTTTTTGAGAAGCTTAGAGATCCATCTTCTTGGTAGTAAAAGAGCTAAGTGGCAAAAAATCTGATAACGCCAGTCAATTGTCTTGCATCGTTTTTTTTGCTCGATTTGCAAAAGAACTTTTTCTGCAGTACTTCTTAAACTCATCGTATCCCATGAAGGGGAAGAAGAGCTTTTATGAGAAGAGGCCTTATATCTAAAATCGCTTTGAAATCTACCAGGAAGACAAGTAAGAACTCGAATCCCATAGGGTAAAAGCTCCTCATCAAACGAAAGAGAAAACTCTTTTACAAATCGTTTGGATGCGGCGTAGAGAGCAAAAGAAGGATAGGTGAAAAAGCTTGCAGCAGAAGCTATGTTCATAATGGTTCCGCTGCTTTTTTTCTCTTTTAAAATGCGAGCAGATTCAATGGAGATTGCAGTGAGAGCATCTACATTGATCTTTAACATTTTCATCTGCTGATCAAGAGAGAAAGACAAAACTTCTCCATAGAGTCCAAATCCAGCATTATTGATGACAAGATCAGGCTCCTTTTCTCTAAGCACTTGAAGAAGATGGTCGAGATCTTTTTGGAGTGTGAGGTCTGCAGCAAGAGTAAAAATAGATGTCTGACTCTCTAACTGCTTTTTGACATCTTCTAGTTTATGAGGATCTTTCGATGTTAAAAACAAAGGGATCTTTTTTTTGGCAAGCAAAAAGGCTAGCTCTTTGCCAAGACCTGATCCCGCGCCTGTTATAAAGGCAAGCTTTGGTGTCACGTCAACTCTGCTTTAAATTGTTTAAGAAGTGTTTGAAGTTGAGCATCAGCTCTTTTAATTTCTGTATCTAAATCACTTCCATTGCTGCGAGCGATACGGATCCCACCATAGATTTTGATCTTTGGCTCTGTTCCAGAAGGACGGATGATCAATTTGACTTCTCCTTCAAGCTTTAAAATAAGCATGTCAGAAGGAGGAAGTCCATGGAGCCCTTTAGCGTAGTCCTCTATTAGAAGAACTTTTTTTCCAAGAACTTGAGAGGGAGCTGCTGTTCTTAAAGAGCTCATGAGTTTTTGCATCGATTCCATCCCGTCTTTTCCAGGAGAAAATTCTACCGAAATTTGACTTTCTTTAAAGATGCCGTATTGGGTGTAGACTTCTTCTAGAAAGTCTACAAGCGTTTTGCCTTGTCTTTTAAATTGAAGGGCCATTTCAGCAAGTAAGCAGCTGCTAACGATGGCATCTTTATCTCGAGAGTGAGTTCCTAGAAGATAGCCATACGACTCTTCGGCTCCGAAGATGAATGTGTGGCTTTTATCTTGCTCCCACTCATGGATTTTTTCTCCGATGTATTTAAAGCCTGTAAGAACTCTAAAGCAATCCACTTTATAAAAAGAGCAGATAGCTCCCATAAGATCGGTCGATACAACGGTTGTGACAAAAGCAGGATGTGGGGGGAAGTTGTTTTTCTTCGCTCTACATAAATATTCGATGCAGAGACTGGCAATTTCATTTCCAGTCAACGTAACGGGTTTCCCTTTGTGAAGCACTACAGCTCCAAGTCTATCAGCATCTGGGTCGGTAGCGAGTAAGATGTCTGCCTGAGAATGGCATAGAAGATCGATGCCGAGCTTCAAAGCTTCTGGATATTCAGGGTTCGGGAATTTAACTGTTGGAAAATCTCCATCGGGAATGACTTGAGGTCCAACAAAATGGATGGAGGAAAATCCCCAATCTTGAAGAGCCTTAGGAGTTAAAGTGATCCCTGTACCATGCAAGCTTGTATAGACGATAGAGAGGTCTTTACCAAAACCTTTGTTGTCTTCAGGAAAGTTTTGCAAAGGACGGATGGCATCAAGATATTTAAGGTCCAAAGAATCATCCACAATATGGATCAATTCGTTTTGTGGCTCAAAAGGAGGACTGAAGTCAGTGATGGATTCGATTGCTTTCATGATTCCAAGATCGTGGGGAGCGACCACTTGAGCTCCATCTTGCCAGTATACTTTATATCCGTTGTATTCTTTGGGGTTGTGAGAGGCTGTGATCATGATGGCAGCATTTGCTTTAAAATGGCGACACGCAAAAGAAACATAAGGAGTAGGTCTTAGATCTTTGAGTAGATAGACAGTAATGCCATAATGGGAAAGAACGTGGGCAGCTTCTAAGGCAAACTCTTTAGAGTGGTGTCTTGAATCAAATCCAATCACCACTGAAATCTTACTTGATAGGAACTGCTCTTTTAAATAAAGAGCAAGGCCTTGAGTTGTCTTTCGAATGGTGTATTCGTTCATTCGATTTGTTCCAACTCCCATAAGGCCTCGAAGTCCTCCTGTCCCAAACGACAGGTCGGTATAGAAGGCATTTTCTAGTTCTACGGGATTGGTCTTTTTAAGGCTTCGAATGGTTTCTTGAGTCTTTGGATCAAAGGGCTTTTGCAGCCAAGTTTCCACTCTGGTCTGTATGCAGGAGTTCATCTTTTTTTCTCCTTAATAAAAACATATTCTTGTAACAAGAAAAAAATATATTTTACAAGGAGGAAATAGGATTTGATCTTTCCTGCGTTTTGCAGTATGATTTCGTTTTTATTTGGTGTTTTTTATGATTGAAGATAAAGTTCATTATATTAGAAACTGTTTGAGTGAAACTCATTCACGCTTTGATAGTTATTCTCTATCCGCTCAAGACAAGATTGTAGGGGAAGTTTTTAAGCGCTCTCAAAATCTCAATACAGATCAAATCGATGCTTTAATCGAAACTATTACTCTTGCCTCATCTCATGTAAACACGCATTCTCCGATGAATCACCCAGTAGGGGCAGCATTTGCTTCATATCTTTTAGCAGAAGCTGATTGGCATGGAAAAGTTCCCTCTTTTTGGGAAGTCCTTTCTTTTTTACCTTCTATTTTATGGAAGAGAGACCCTGAGCTTACCCGTGAAGCCAAAAGCTGGCTTCAAGCTAAAATAAACAATGTTTCAAAAGAAATTCCATTTGGAAAGCTGAGATCTACCTATCTACGGAATCTTATTTCTTATTATCCTTATTTTTCTCCAGAGCAGGGAGAGAAGATCAGCTTGCCTTTTGGTCCTTGGGAAAGCAACGTAACGTACACTGTAGAAATCATTGAATTAACCCCAGACTATCTCGGATCCCCAATTACTGCTTATGGACTTACTGCTGAAAAAGGAAAGAAAGAGCCTCCTCTTCTGTTGTTTAAAGGGACAACATATCCAGCGGATGATGGATTCTATTTAAGTCTTTTAACAGACATCAATCCCTATGGCCCTGTTGGAAGTCTTGCTTTCCAAATGGGTAAGGGAAAGATAAAGGCATGGCTAGAAGAGCATGCGAAAGAGCGCAAGGCAGAAGTCATGGGAACAAGCCTTGGCGGTTGTTTGTCTTTGCAAACCGCATCTAAGTATCCCGAGTACATAAAAGCGGTTCATGCGTTTAATAGTCCTGGTGTTACTTCACATGAAGTAGAGTCCTGGCAGCAAAGCTCTGCTATAAAGCCTGAGGTCAATGTGTATCTTCAAGACGGAGATCCTGTTAGCTCCTCTGTTGGAAGATGCTTTGCTCCTGATTGGAATGTTCAGGGTGTTTTCGCTCCCGCTACCGATCCTCTTCAAGCTCATGCATCCACCTACACAGCTCATCCAGAGTCTTTCATTATCCCAGAAAAAGTGGAAGACGTGAATCATGACATGAGAAGACGTTTTTGGCCAGCAATCCAAAACTTCTTTTTACTCCCGGCTTTTATAATAGGAGCGCTGTTTCTTGTCGCGATAGCTATCTATGTTTTAGCTCTAAAAGCCTTCAAAAGAGAAGATCCCTTACCTCCAAGGGGTTACGAAGTTTGAACACGTTATTCGTGGGAAAAACGTGGCTACCTTACACGTTTTTCCCACGAATAACGTGTAAAGTCCCACGTTTTCTTGAGGAATCGCTTGCTTTTTACCAAGAAATTATTTAAATTAAGGGTATGAAACGAGATATATACCAGTTACTTCAAGAGTGGAAAGAGTCTGAAAGACGTAAGCCCTTAGTTCTAAATGGAGCCAGACAGGTCGGGAAAACCTATGCCCTAAAGCATTTCGGCAAGACCTCTTATGAGAAAATGGCCTATCTCAACTTTGAAAAAGATGAAAAGCTTAAGCAGTATTTTGATGGAACGTTAGATCCAAAGCAGCTCATAAAAATCTTAAGCATCCACACTGAAATAGAGATTGAGCCTCACAATACCCTTTTAGTTTTTGATGAAATCCAAGAGTGCCCCAAAGCTCTTAATAGCTTAAAATACTTTTGTGAGGAAGCAAATGAGTATCATGTTGTGGCAGCAGGTTCTTTACTCGGGGTGAAAATGGCAAGAGAGAAGGGGTTTCCTGTTGGAAAAGTCAATTTTCTTTCTATGTACCCTTTGACATTTTTTGAGTTTCTGTCTGCTTTGGGACAAGGGCAAACGCGCCAATATTTAGAAGAATATAAGACTTATGATCCTATTCCAAATCCACTACATGAAAAATTGACCCAAATACTTAGAATGTACTTTTTTGTAGGGGGGATGCCGGAAGCAGTTGCTGAATATGTTAAAAGCGAAAAATTGAATGTCGTAAGAGAGATTCAACTCGAAATTCTAACGGCTTATGAAAAAGATTTCGCTAAGCATGCTCCGCCAGATGAAATCATGAAAATTATTACCGTATGGAACCAAGTCCACAGACAACTTGCTAAGGAAAATAAGAAATTCATATTTGCAGCTATTCGCAAAAGTGCAAGAGGGAGGGATTATGAAGAGGCAATTCAATGGCTTTCAGATGCTGGCCTTATTCATAAAAGTCATTTAGTAGAATCTCCTAAATTTCCTTTAAGTGCCTATGCAGATAGTGATGCGTTCAAGATCTTCTTATCTGATGTAGGGCTACTTGGAGCTCAAAGTAATCTTTCACCTCAGGTAGTGATTGATGGAGATTCTTTATTTACGGAGTTCAAAGGCGCGCTTACAGAAAATTATGTGGCCCAAGAGTTGATTGCAACTAGGCGTAAACCACCCTACTATTGGACAAGTGGGGGGCTTGCGGAAGTTGATTTTTTACTCGAAGAAGAACATGAAATCTACCCATTAGAAGTGAAAGCCGGTTCCAGCCAAAAGAAAAAGAGTCTTCTTGTTTATAGCGAAAAATATTCCCCATCCAAGCTTGTCCGGGCAACCACCATGAATTTAAAGCATGATGGAGATGTCTACAACTATCCTCTTTATCTCATTTCTCAGTTCCCTCTATAAACCTATTTTTATTGAAAAATAACGTATAGATTTTTATATGAAGATGAAATAGGTTGATGTTTACATAGACGGAGGCATTTCATGAGTAAAGCACGCAAGCAGATCACTGCAAGACAAGAGAAGAAAGAGCACAAGGAAGTCAAAAAGGCGATGAAGATGGAGACAGTTATCTCTGCAAAATCTCCAACGGCCCTTAAAGTAGAACTCGTTAAAAAAGCAAAACATCATAAAAAAACTTCTAAAAGAACATCTACTAAAGAGAAAATTGAAGGATCGACACCCGCTCACGTCCATACTGAGAATGAACACTGGGCAAGATGCGTCAGAAGCCAAAGTCTTTTAAAGGCCAGCCGTTTAAAGAAAAAACTTTCTAAAAGACCTGCGCATAGAGGAAGAATCGGCTAGAGTTTTAAGGGAAAAAGGGGTATCCTCCCCTTTTTACACTTAAATGAGACGCCCTTTAAAAATGACTAAAAACCATTTCCGTTTAGCCCATCTTTCTGATCTGCACTTCTCTGAGATGGGTCTTGATATTCAGCAGTTTTTTAGCAAAAGATGGATTGGTAACTTAAACTATCTTTTGAGAAGAAAAAAAGATTTTGACCATGAGATTTTAGAGTCGATCCCTTCGCTCCTCAAAGAGCAAGGGGTTCAGCTTGTTTTGTTATCAGGGGACTTAAGCTGCACGTCTTCTAAGGCTGAATTTTCTAAAGCTTCTGCTTTCATAGAAAAGCTCAAGTCAGCAGGACTTGAAGTTGTCATTCTTCCCGGTAATCACGATCACTACACAAAAAAAGCATACCGAGAAAAGCTGTTTTACGAGTTTTTTCCGTCTAAATACGGAACACAAAAGTGGAATTTAAAAGAGCATGGGGTTGCTCTAAAGCACCTTGCTGATAAATGGTGGTTGGTTCTTTTAGATACAACCCTTGCAACGCCGCTTCTTTGCTCTCACGGAAGATTTTCTGAAAGTATAGAGAGACATTTGAAAGAAGCTCTTTCAGAGCTTCCAGAAGGCTCTCAAGTAGTCTTAGCGAACCACTTTCCTATCACTTGCAAAAAACTGCGTCCTGCACTCCAAGGTAGAAAAGCTCTTTTTGACATTCTCAAGGCATATCCTCAAATTAGATTCTATCTACATGGACATAACCATAACCACACGATTTTAGACATGAGAGAAGAAGGCCTTCCAGTGACTGTCGATTCTGGCTCTGCTACACTAAAAAATGCAGGCAGCTTTACGTTGATGGAGTGTGGAGAAAATGCTTGCTCTTTTCAACCTTTTGTGTGGAATATGAAAACAAGGGACTGGACTCCAGCCCCTAAAAAAACCTCTTTTACTTGGGTGTAATATGACAGATAAGCTTCCTTGGTACCATAAGGGCCTTCCTTTTAAATGCACCGGATGCGGGCAGTGCTGCACAGGCGCGCCAGGCTACGTTTGGGTGACAGATGAAGAAATCGAAGAGATGGCAGCTTACATTGAAATTACGCCAGAAGATTTTGTGAAGCGCTATGTACGCAAAGCTCCAGGTGGACGTCTTGCTTTAATTGAGCGTCCTAAAAACTACGACTGCGTTTTTCTTAAAGATAAAAAATGCACGATCTATCCAGTAAGGCCTAAACAATGCCAAACATTCCCTTGGTGGAAAGAAACGCTAAGCTCTCGTAAAGAGTGGGAAGAAACAGGTTCTTATTGTGAGGGGATCAACCATCCAGAAGCTCCTATCATTTCTTTGAAGGAGATCGAAAAGGGTCTGAATAGTTAAAAAGAAAAGGAGCTCTTGAAGAGCTCCTTTTTGCTATGAGACTTAAGCTTCGTCTTCCGGTGCTTCACCAATCAAAGCTTCAGAAAGAAGAACAACGCCTGCTGTAGAGGCAGAGAATAGCAAGGCATGCTTGACTACTTTTGCAGGATCTACAACGCCAGCTTTAAGAAGATCTTCTACTTGTTCTGTGGCTGCATTGAATCCAAAGTTTCCTTGCTTTGTGATGATTTGATCGAGGATCAAAGAAGCGTCAAGACCTGCATTTGAAACGATCTGTCTAACAGGTGCTTCACAAGCTCTAAAGACGATCTGAGCGCCAATAGATTCTTCAGGGCTTAACTGCAGACTTGTAATTGCATTTCTTGCGTGTAGAAGGGCAGTTCCACCGCCGAGTACAATTCCTTCTTCAATGGCAGCTCTTGTTGAGTTCAAGCTGTCTTCAAAGACTTGTTTCTTTTGTTTCATTTCAGGCTCAGTAGGAGCGCCTACGCGGATGACGGCAACGCCACCTGCAAGTTTTGCTTTTCTCTCTTCAAGCTTGTCTTTGTCGTAAGAGCTTGTTATGCCTTTGAGCTCAGACTCAATCTGATCTATACGCTTTTGGATAACTTCAGGCTCTCCTGATCCCCCTACGATTGTTGTCTTGTCTTTTGTGACGACAATTTTTTCAGCAGATCCTAGCATCTCAAGAGTTGCATCTTTTAAGAGAAGTCCTACATCTTCTGTGATGAAAGTAGCTCCTGTTAAAATAGCGATGTCTTCAAGAAGAGCTTTACGCTTATCGCCAAAGCCTGGAGCTTTTACGGCGCATACTTTTAAAGAACCTCTAAGGCGGTTAACAACAAGCGTTGAAAGAGCGTCTCCTTCAATGTCATCGGCTATGATAAGTAGTGATTCTGCAGAAGCAGAAACTCCTTGGAGGAGTGTGAGGATCTCTTGAATAGAGGAGATCTTTTTGTCGGTAACTAAAACTCTGGGCATGAGCATTTCTGCAGACATGGATTCGGCGCTGGTGCAAAAGTAGGAACTTGTATAGCCGCGATCAAATTGCATTCCTTCTACGATTTCAACAGATGTTTCTGTGCTTTTTCCTTCTTCGATTGTAATCACGCCAGCTTTACCAACTTTTTTCAAAGCTTCAGAGATAGTCGTACCGATGAATTCATTCCCAGAAGCAGATGCTGTTGCGATTTGCTCAATCTCTTTTTCATTTTGGATGCTGATGGCTTGCTTTGTTAACGCTTCTACTACGGCTTCAACAGCTTTATCGATCCCGCGCTTGATGTGGATAGGGCTAGAGCCAGAAGAGATGTTTTTGATGCCGTTTTGAACTAAAGCTCTTAAAAGCAAAATGCTGCTTGTTGTTCCATCACCGCATTTTTCTTTCATTTTGCTAGCGACTTCTTTTCCCATAGACACGCCCATGTTAGCGTATTGATCTTTGAGTTCGATGTCCTTTACGATGCTGTTGCCGTCGTTTGTGATAGTAGGAGCTCCCCAGCTCATTTGTAGTCCTACGTTGCGTCCTTTAGGTCCTAAGGTGACAGCTACTGAGTCTGCGAGCTTATCGATGCCTTCTTTGAGTTTGAGTCGGGCTTCTTCTTCGAAAATGATTTCTTTCGCAGCTGTTGACATGGCTTTTTCTCCTTGGTGTGAAAAATATTTCTACTTAAGTCTAATAAATGGCTCTCATCATACGGCAAGGGAGCTATTTTTCGGAATGGAAGAGTTTATAGATATTTTGTTTGGGGGTCTTGAGAAGGTGAGCGGCAGTTTTGATGGCATCTGTCAAAGAAATTTTGTAGATGTCCATGAGCTCTTCGACAAGGTCTTTAGGCTCTTTCTGAGTAAAGTTTTCTTGGAATCCTTTAATTAAAAGGACAACTTCGCCCCTCACAGGGTTTTTTGTGAAGTGGTCCTTAGCCTCTACAGCAGTAAAGGTTAAAACCTCTTCAAAGGTTTTAGTAAGTTCCCTAGCGACTCCTACCTCTGTTTCAGGCGAGAGCTTAGCAATAAGGGCTAAGGTATCGATAAGTCTTTGGGGGCTTTCATAAAATAACGAGGTTCCAGGAAAGGCAAAGACAAGGGGAAGAAGGTGTAAAATCTCTGTTTCCTTACGGGGCATAAAGCCGAAAAATTGAAAAGGATGAGTCGGGAAGCCCGATAGTATGAGGGCTTGGATCAGGGCGCAGGGCCCTGGAATAGTTGTAATGGGGAGGCCTTTTTCTCTGCAGGCTTTGACTAGGATCTCTCCTGGGTCACAAAGGGCTGGGGTTCCTCCATCACTTAAGATGCCGATTTCCTTCCCTTCTTCGAGATCCCTTAAAACCTCTTCGAGCTTTTCACTTTCATTGAACTGATGGTAGCTTCTTAAGGGCTTATGGATGGAGTAGTGGTTTAGTAAAATGGAGCTTCTTCTCGTGTCTTCACAGAGGAGGTAATCACATTTTTGACAGGTTTCCACCGCCCGAAAGGAAAAGTCGGACAAATTGCCGATAGGCGTTGCTATGAGATAGAGCACAGATAGATCTGTTTGTATAATAGATGGCACCCAGATTCGAACTGGGGATCGAAGCTTTGCAGGCTTCTGCCTTACCACTTGGCCATGCCACCCGATTAAAGATGCCGCGAGTATGTCTCAAAAAGGGATATACGGTCAATGGTTTTTTCTTGGATTTTTTCAGCTCTTCTCAGTATGTTGAATAGTTTTGGAGGCAATTACATATGGCATCTACGAGCTTAAGACAATTAGGAATGATTTTAGGGAGTGAGATTTTTCCAGATTTCCCCATTCGAGGCTTTGCAACAGATAGCAGGCTTGTGGCTCCTGGCTTTGTCTTTTTTGCTCTAAAAGGGGAAAGGGTAGATGGTCATGACTTTTTAGAGGAGATAGCAAAAAAAGGCGCCATTTGTGCGGTTGTTTCAAAAACGTTTACAAAGCAGATTCCGGGCCTTTATCTCATTCAAGTCGACGATGTCATGGAAGCCTTACATAAACTTGCTAAATGGAAGCTGTCTCAAGAGAAATTTAAAGCATGTATTGGTGTAACAGGCTCTGTTGGTAAGACAACAACCAAAGAGTATATTGCAACGCTTTTAGAAGGGGCTTTTCAGGTTAGAAAAACTCCAGGCAATGCCAACTCTCAAGTAGGAGTGCCTTTAAGTATTTTAAACTTAGAAGAAGGTGGGGGAGTCTTTGTTATCGAAATGGGAATGAGCGGTAAGGGCAACATTACAAACCTTGTAGATCTTGTTCCTCCGGATCTTGTCGTTGTAACAAAAATCGCTCTTGCTCACGCTCTTTTTTTTCCGGGGGGAATTGAAGAAATAGCGGAAGCTAAAGCTGAAATTCTCTCCCATCCTCATACAAAAAAAGCTTTCATTAATATCCAAGCTCAGCAGTTTAAAGCGTTTCAAAAAGAAGAAGGACCTGAAAAGGTTTTTTATGACCTTTCAAACACAGAGGTTCAAATTCCTTTTGGTGAAACTCACCTTGCAGAAAATTTCTTAGCAGCAGCGCTCGTGGCTCAAGAGCTTGGAATGAGCTTAGAGCAAATTGCTGAGCAGGCTAAAAAACTAAAAGCTTTTGATCGTCGTTTTGAAAAGATAGAAAAAGAAGGGGTCTTGTACATCAATGACTCTTACAACGCGAATCCAGAGTCTGTCAAAGCTGCTCTTCATAATTTACCAAAACCAGAGGAAGGGAAAAAAACGGTGGCGGTTTTAGGTGAAATGAGAGAGCTTGGGTCGTTCTCTCAAAAAGCGCATCAAGAGATCGGAAAGATCGCTTCAGAAAAAGCAGACATTCTTCTTTGTTTAGCAGGAGACTGCTCTTACATGGCGGAAGAGTTTTTGCTTTCTGGAAAGCCAGCTTACTACTTTCAGAGTCTAAAAGATCTCCAGAAAGTGCTTCATTCCCATGTTGAAAAAGGAGATGTCGTTCTTGTCAAAGCTTCTAAATCCTTGAAAATGTGGGAAGTATTAGAGGATGTAGATTAGGGTTTGAGTTTTTAGCGGGGAGTGGTTTAAGATCGGACTATCTCTTAACAAATCTCGTAACAACCCTTTACCACTGGACTTGAGGCAACTGTGCTACTACTTCTATTCGATTATCTACAAAAGATGTTTTCTATTCAGGTCCCAACTGCTTTCTCATATGCTTCAACGCGTATGATTTTAGCGGCGCTTACGTCTTTATTTTTTACCCTTTTTCTTGGACCTGCTTTCATCAAAAAGCTCTATGAGCTCAAAACAGGCCAGTCGATTCGCGTGGAAGATTGTCCTATGCTTGCAGAGCTACACCAAAAAAAGAAAAATACTCCTACAATGGGTGGAATTTTGATTTTGGCATCGATGCTCGTATCTTTGCTTCTTTGGATGGACCTTCATTCCATATTCACGGTTATTCTTTTTCTTACCACGGTATGGGTTGGAGGAATTGGCGCTTACGATGACTATCTAAAGCTCAAACACAAAAATTCAAAAGGGCTCAAGGGTAAGAAAAAGATGCTTCTGCAGCTTGTTTTTGCATCCTTAATTGCTCTTTATCTTTTTGTCCCTTCTGTTTCTCGCTCTGTCACTCAAGGATCGTGGTTCACGGTTCCTGTTGCTAAAGAACAAGTGATGGTAGAAGGAAAAGAAGAGCTAAAAACGGTTCCTTTAAATGAATACTCCTCAAGGTACTACATGCCCTTTTTCAAAGACCCTGTCTTTGTGGTAGCAGGGGGGACTGCCATTCTTGGATTTCTTTTCACTTTATTTGTGATTACAGGATCTTCCAATGCTGTGAATTTAACAGACGGACTTGATGGACTCGCATCGGGGTGTTTGATCATGGTGTCCGCCGTTCTTGCTGTAATGGCCTTTTTCTCTAATAACTTGGAGCTCTCTAGGTACCTCAATATTTTATATATTGAGGGAAGTGGAGAGATCGCGATCTATCTATTTGCATTGATGGGAGCTTGTCTTGGTTTTCTTTGGTTCAACGGCAGTCCTGCACAAGTGTTCATGGGCGATACGGGATCCTTGGCTCTTGGAGCTATTTTAGGAGTGAGCGCAGTTCTACTAAAACGGGAGTTTTTACTAGGACTTGCGGGTGGAATTTTTATTGCAGAGACCTTGTCTGTGATCCTGCAAGTGGCGAGCTTTAAAATGTATAAAAAGAGAATCTTTTTATGCTCTCCTTTGCATCACCACTTTGAATATAAAGGGTGGCCAGAAACAAAGATCGTTCTTCGTTTTTGGATCATAAGCCTTTTGCTGTGCTTGCTTGGCATCGTTTCTCTAAAGTTGCAGTGAGGTAAGGATGATTTCAGCAAAAAAAGCTCTTGTTATAGGCCTTGGAATCAGTGGCAGATCCGCTTCTAGATTTTTGCTCTCTTTAGGATACAAAGTAACGGGTGTTGATCAAAAAAAAATCGATCCTATTTTAGGCTTAGAAGTTTTAGAAGAATCAAAATTTACTTCTTTAGAAGGTTTTAGCTTAGTTGTTCCTTCTCCTGGGGTCCCCTCAAAACACCCACTTATTGAAGAAGCATTGAGTAAGGGGATAGAGGTGATTGGCGAGGCGGAGCTCGCTTTAAGGCACATGAAGCAAAAAGCTGTAGCGATCACCGGGACCAATGGAAAGACAACTGTTACTTCGATGGTCGAGCATGTGCTTTGCAGCTCTGGTAAAAAAGCAAAAGCTGTTGGTAATATTGGAAGCGCTTTAACAGAATATGTTTTGCTTGGTGACTTAAATGAGATCGCTGTTGTGGAGCTGAGCTCTTATCAGCTCGAAACGCTGAGCTGCGCTCCTTTTCAAGCTGCTGTGATCTTAAACATCACGCCAGATCATTTGGACCGCTACGGCACGATGCAAGAGTATGCTCTAGCGAAAATTAAAATAGAAAAATGTGTAAAGCCAGGTGGAGCGCTTTATGTGTATAAGCAAGTTGCAAAAGAATATGGTCAGCTGTTTACATTGCCTTATGTCTCATTTGGCGCAGAGTTAACAGGGCATGACCTTATTAACGAAAGGGCAGCCTGGCTTCTTTGTAAACATCTCGGCGTATCAGAAGAGGCTTTTCAAGAGGCTCTAAAAAGTTTTAAAAAACCTTCCCATCGGATTGAGTTTGTAAAGGTGGTCGGTGGCGTTCATTACTACGATGACAGCAAAGGTACCAATATTGATGCTGTCATAAAAGCAGTTGAGTCTTTGCAAGGAAACGTCGTGTTGATTGCAGGGGGAGTTGATAAAGGATCCTCTTACATGCCTTGGAAAGAAGCTTTTCAAGATAAGGTAAGAGATATGGTTTTAATAGGGCAGGCAGCTCCTAAGATCAAGGAGGAGTTAGCCCTTTTTTTTAATGTAAAGATAGTGGATTCTTTGGAGAGTGCCGTAGATGCAGCTTCAAAGATCGCAAGGCCAGGAGATGCTGTTTTGCTCTCTCCTGGCTGCTCTAGTTTCGATATGTTTCGAGACTATGTGCATAGAGGTAAAGAATTTCAACGTTTTGTAGGTTTGTTAGGAGAGGAATCATGAGCCGTAGAGACACAATCATTGTAGCCGCGCTTGTCAATGCCGGACTTTTAATTGTTTTATTTGTTAGTGCACTAAAAAATCAAGAAGAAGGGGATAGTGTTGCTCTTGAAAGGCCCTCTTCTGAATTGGTTCAAACAGATGTTGCTGTGATCAGCGAGCCAAAAAAGATAGTAGAAGAAGTAACCGCTTTTGTAGATCCGGTGGCAGCGCCTTCCTCTTCAAGTTTTGCGGATGATTTGCAAGGTTTGACAGCGATTGCTGTAGCAACGCAGCCAGTAGCTGTGCAAGAAGAAGTTTCGACTGCGTGGATTGAAGTAAAAGTTAAAAAGGGAGACATGCTTGAGAAGATTGCAAGAAGGCACAATACAAGTGTTTCTGAGATCATGAAAGTCAATAAACTCTCTTCTTCGCAGCTCAAAATTGGACAGGTGTTGAAAGTTTCCGCGTCCTCTAAAGAAGCTGCTCCTAAAGTGCATTCTACAGCATTTGAAGCGGCTCCTTCTAAAGTTTATACAGTGAAAACAGGGGATAGCCCTTGGACGATTGCTGTTAAAAATCACATGAAGGTAGACGAGCTTTTAAAGCTCAATAACATGTCAGAAGAAAAAGCGAAAAGGCTAAAGCCCGGCGATCAGATCCGCATTCGCTAACAAGAGTTCAGATTCTTTTCTAAAAAGCGGCAATTTTTAGCAAAATTGCCACTTTTGTTTTTTAAGATATAGTTCCTTGGAGCTTTACAGATAAATGCTGAAAGTTTCCGGTTAGTCTACTGGCTCCAAAGTTGTGTAGCGGTCTAAAATAAGTTCCTTGAAAAGTGGCTTGAAAGACTTTTTGAGTCGGAACGGCAGTTCCAGCAACGGCCATGGTTTTATAGATTTCGTTATTCGGTTTTGGGATTGTCATTTGGAGTTCATTATCGTTAATCGAGAGTATGCCACCTGTCATTTGGGATATGTCTTTATATGCCATCATTTGCGTGAATTTGCTTCCTTCTGTAGTTAGTCTTTTGAGGTTGTCATTATGAAAAAAACGGAGATATGTTAACGTTTCTTAATTTGGCGAGCAGGAGAAGCGTTGGCAGAAGAGATGGATTTTGAGTCTTTACAATTAGGTCTTTTTTTTAAAGTCAAAATAGTGGATGCTTTGGACACTTTGTAGCAGGGGAGAAAAATCATGAACCGTAGGGATACGATCATTGTAGCGGCGCTTGTTAACGCCGGACTTTTAATTGTTATGTTTGTGAGCGCTTTGAAAGATCATGAAAACGAAGGGCAAATTGCGTCTGCAGCGCCAGCTTCGAATCTCATGAGCAGTGAAAGAGTGGCCATTAGCGAACCTAAGAAAATCATAGGCGATGAAGTGGATGCTGCTCTTAAGCAGTATATGCAACAAGATCCTTTGCAGCCTCCTGTTGCCATAGCAGTTAACGCTCCAGCCCCAAGTTTTACAGAAGAAGCTGTTGTTATTGCAGCTCCTGTAGCACCCCAAGAAGTTCATGTTGTAGAAGCCACTTCAGGTATTGTTGAAGTGAAAGTTAAAAAAGGGGATGTGTTAGAAAAGCTTGCTCGGCAGCACCATTCTAGCGTTTCTGAAATCATGAAGGCCAATCACCTCTCTTCAACACAACTTAAAATTGGCCAAGTTTTGAAAATTCCTTCAGTTTCTCATGCTCCTGCTGTAAAAGTGGACAATCAAGAGACTGAAACTACGTCTAAATTTTATACCGTAAAGCCTGGGGATAGCCCTTGGACGATCGCTGTAAAGAATCACATGAAAGTAGAAGAACTTTTGAAGCTCAATAGTATGAGCGAAGATAAAGCAAAAAGGTTAAAGCCCGGAGACCAAATTCGTATTCGATAAGGTTTTCTCATGACAGACAAAAAAGGTTTGGCCCTTCTGCTTTCCGTTTCTATACTTTTTATCATGGGACTTCTCATGGTATTTAATACAACGGCTGCTGAAATTTTAGATCGGGCAATGGATCGAGATATCCACTATGCTTTTGTAAGACAGCTTCTTTACGCCGTTGTTGGGTTTTTGTGTGGCTACGCTATATGGCTTATCGGATATCAAACTCTTTTAAGGCTCAGTGGGCCCCTTCTTATTTTTTTCTCCATTTTACTAGTGCTTGTCTTTGTTCCCAAAGTGGGACTCCAGATCAACGGAGCTTACCGCTGGATCAATGTATTTGGCAATTCATTCCAGCCCTCTGAATTTGTGAAATACCTGATCCCCATGTACTACATCAGTAAGGTTGTAGCAGATCCTGAAAAATTCACATTTAAAGCGTTTGTTCGGCTGATGCTTCTTTTTTTCATCCCAATTGGTCTCATCTTGGTTGAACCTGATAATGGAACTGTGTTCATTATAGGGTGCACCTTGATGGTCCTTTTTGTTCTTACAAAGCTCAGATGGGTTTATTGGCTTTTGCCTTTTTTAGCCTTTGTTCTTATTGGTGGCGCGATCGCTTCTCAGATGCCTCACGTTCCAGATAGAATCAGAGCTTTTATGAACCCAGAAGCAGATCTGTTAGGGAAGGGACATCAACCTCACCAGGCTAAAATTGCAGCAGGATCTGGAGGACTACTCGGCAAAGGTTTTGGAGAGAGTTTGCAAAAGATGAACTACCTTCCGGAGGCAAGAAGCGATTACATCGCGGCAATCTTTGCTGAAGAGTTTGGTTTTATTGGAATGAGTTTGATGATCTTCCTCTACTTATTCATAGGCTTTTTAGGCTATACGATTGCCATGGAATGTCGAAACTTAGCTTCCTTTTATCTTGTTTCTCTTTTTATCTTTTTGATTTGTTTTCAGGCGTTTCTCAACTTGGGAGTCGTTTCCGGACTCTTACCAAGTAAAGGGATCAATCTGCCTTTCTTCAGTCAGGGAGGATCTTGTCTTCTATCCCATTTTATTGTCGTCGGCTTAATCTTAAATATTCATAAAGAAAGCAGGGCTTCTCATGTCAACTCCGGCTAAAAAGATTTTGATTGCAGCAGGAGGCACTGGTGGTCATGTATTTCCCGCGCAAGCCTTAGCAAGACAACTTCAGGAAAAAGGCTACAATGTCCTTTTCATGGGCAAGGGACTTGCTACCAATAAGTATTTTTCTAGAGATCTTTTCGCTAGCGTTTCTATCGATTCTGCAACGCCTTTTCAAAGAGGCCTTTTTCGAAAGTTATTATCCTTTATTTCTCTTGGAAAAGGAATCTTTCAGGCTTTTAGAAAAATACGAGAGTTTAAACCAGATCTTCTTATTGGATTCGGAAGTTTTCATGCTTTTCCAGTTTTAGCAGCTGGGGTTTTGTGTAGAATTCCGATCAGCCTCTTTGAGTCCAATTCTGTTCCTGGTAAGGTCAATCGATTTTTTTCTCGTTATAGTCTTTTTTGTGGGGTGCAATTCCCTGAAGCGAAAAAATGGCTGAAAGGAACGTGTCATGAAGTTAAAATGCCGTTTTGGAAAGAAAAGCAAGAAATGGACGGAAAAAAAGAAGCGAGTGAATACTTTACTCTAAATCCAGATCTTTTTACTGTGCTTGTCTTTGGGGGATCGCAAGGGGCTGCTTTTATCAATCCTATCATCGCAGAAACTCTTGGCCAGTTCCATGTGGAGCATAGACCTGTGCAAGTGATCCACATGACAGGAAGCGAAGCGTCCTGTGACATGATTCAAAAGTGTTATCAAGGGCGAGGTCTGCCCTCTCAAGTAAAACACTTTGAAAAAAACATGCACTTGGCGTGGACCCATGCGGATCTTGTGATCTGTAGAGCAGGAGCTGCAACTATTTCTGAAATGATCGAATTTGAAGTGCCAGCTATTTTTATTCCTTATCCAGCAGCTGCAGATGAGCACCAATTGAAAAATGCTCTTTTTTTAACAGAAGAAGTAAAAGGCTCTCTTTGTCTAGAAGAAAAAAAGTTAACTCAGGATGAGCTTCTTGCCCTTTTAAAAGCTTGTAATATAGAAGAAATGAAAAGCTCTCTTCGGAAATTTAAAGAGCGAAAACAAAGTATGCAACTACTCGACCATATAGAAGAGGTTTTGAAAACATGAAACGGCATATCTATCACTTAATTGGCATTGGCGGAATCGGTATGAGCGGACTTGCTCGTATCGCTCTTCAAAAAGGAGACATAGTTTCTGGAAGTGATGTAAACATGTCCCCTGTTATTCAATCATTGATTGACTCTGGTGCTAAGATTTTTATAGGGCATGATGCTAATCATCTTCCTGAAGAAATGGCCAAAGTTGTCTACAGCACAGACATTGTAGATGCCAACCCTGAAATGCAAGAAGCAAAAAAAAGAGGATATCCTCTTTTACATCGCTCGATGTTTTTAAAAGAGCTGATGGAAGGATCTTTTCCTTTGCTTGTTACTGGAACGCATGGAAAAACAACCACCTCATCCTTGCTGACTCATATGCTTTGCTTTCTTAAAGAAGATCCTTCTTACTCAGTTGGAGGAATTGTTCAAACACTCAAGAGCAATGGAGCTTTTGGGTCCGGAAAATGGTTTGTAGCGGAAGCGGATGAAAGTGATCGCTCTTTCCTCGCGTATACGCCTTATGGGGCCATCTTAACAAACATTGGCCTTGATCATTTGAACTACTGGCACTCCGAAGAAAATTTGCTACAAGGCTTTTTTGATTTTTATAAAAAGACAGAAAACAAAGATCTTCTTTTTTGGTGCGCTGATGACAGCCGCCTTTCTTCTTTAAAATTACAAGGCAATAGCTACGGATTTTCTGATAAAGCTGATCTTAAAATAGAAAAGGCAACTTATTTAGGGTGGCAGACCATTTTCACCTTTAGCTTCAAAGGTAAAGAATATGTAGATGTTGAAAGCCCTCTCATTGGCGCTCATAACGTTCTTAACGCTGCCGCTGTCTTTGGTCTTTGTCTTCAGATCGGTTTAGAGGAACAAGCGATCAGAGAGGCTCTTAAACAGTTTCAGGGGGTCAAAAGACGGATGGAGAAAAAAGGTGAAGTGCAAAACATCGCAGTCTATGACGACTATGGACACCATCCTACAGAGATTGCCACAACACTTGACGCCGTTAAAAGAGCCTCAAAAGGAAGACGCATTGTCGTGGCATTTCAACCCCATCGCTTCTCAAGAGTGAAAGACTGTTTTGATGAATTTGCTCCAGCGCTACAAAAGGCTGATCTAATTGTTTTAACAGACATTTATAGCGCAGGAGAAACTCCTATTGATCAAATCGATTCTCAAAGGCTCTATGAAACATTTCATGGAGATGTCTCTGCTCACTATGTTCCTAAGGAAAATCTCCTCAAAGGTCTTTTAGACCTTGTAAAGCCCGGTGATGTTGTGGTCTCTATGGGAGCCGGCGATATTACCCAGATTGGTCCTCAGCTTTTAGCAAGGTTGGAATCACTTCTATGAAAAAAAGCCCAGAGCTGCCCCTCCTACATTCTCTTTTTTGGATCGTAGCCTCTACGTTCATCATTTCAGGGGTTTCTCATAAGCTTTTGCATATGTACTTTGGTGGAAAACGGATCAAAGAGCAGCCAACTCTTCATCCGCTTTCTTACATCGTACAAACAGGACTGCAAAAAGAAGCGCTGCACTCTGATTATCTAGCAGAGCTTTTAGGGCTTTCTAAAGACGTCCCAACACTCTTTACGGGATTTGATGAAGGGACAGCAGAAAAAAAACTTCTCTCTTCTCCTCTTTTTTCAGGAGTAAAGGTAAAGAAGATCCCTCCTAATATGGTCTATATAGACTATACCGTTAGAAAGCCTATTGGATGGGCTGCTGACTTTGTCAACACGGTAGTGGATAAAGACGGCTACCTATTTCCGATGGCTCCTTTTTTCTCTCCTAAAAAACTTCCCGAGATCTATCTCTCAGCAGAAGGAGTACAAGAAGCCTCTTTCGAAAGCCCTTTACAAGGCAAGCTCTTTGAGCTTGCTCTTGAGGTTTTGAACCTGTTTGATGGGTGTGAGAAAGAGTCTTTTAGAGTGAAAAGGATTGATGTGTCTCAAAGCTTTTTTCCAACTCTAGGGAAAAGAGGCATTGTTGTGATCTTGGAAAATGATTTAGGCGAAGACTTAACTTCGACTCATTTTTTAAGGCTTAGCACTCAGCGGTTTTCTCAAGAGATCACCAATTATCAAACCCTTCGCCCACGCCTTTTAGAAAAGGAAAAAGAAAAAGCCCTTCTAGGGGAGAGGCTCAAAGAAAAGATTATAGACTTAAGACTTTCTCAGCTTGCCTTTGTAGATTAAATAGATTGTTTGTATTCTAATTAATGTCATTTTTCATATATAATAATATATTATTAATTGTGAAAATGGTGTATTTTGAGCATAAAGTCGGTTTCGACAAATCAATATTTGATCTATTCAGCCCTTCAGGTAGTCTGGGCCCCTCTTTCGCTTCTTGCGAGGATCTATATCTATGCCAATTCTTTTTTCCATACTCCCGAAATACGTTCTGGTAAGAAATTCCTCCAAAAAATCATCAGTAATCCTGAGCTTTTAGAAGATAAAGGGGTTCGTAGGAAAGTTTATGAAATCTTTAAAAACACACTGAATCCAACAGAGAGAAAAATCTTTAAAAGCGTTAAGATTCTTTTTGAAGACCCAAAGATCGGTCTTCAGCTGTTTTTGCAGGGGGCTAATTTCAAGCTTGAGGATGAAGGGTTTTTTTACAAAAAGTGGGCAAACCTAGAGCATTCTAAAACCAGAAAATCTTCTCACAATCACGTGAAAAATACAGCAAAAAGCACTCATAATAAGCTGTTTAAAGAGTTTCTTTTCTATCGGGACAAAGACACAGGCCATACCCATTTCCAGATGGAGAAGTACCCGGCGCACATTAAGATCGGCGGATTGCCCCTTGCAGAGGCAATCCTTCACCTTAATGACTACTTTGAGTACAAAAAAACAGGCCATCAAATAGGCCCTTTTGGAAGATCCCCCTATACGGACAAGCATCCCGTTGTCATTGAAAGAGCTAGATGCAGTAAAATAGCTAAGCTTCTCAGTCGGCATGATTTCTTTAATCGCTACGCATCTAATTAGTTCTTTGTTTTTCAAATTTAATTGTTAGTTTATTTAAAATATATTACGATGATAATAAATCATCTCTGAAATTAAGAGAGTGGGAACTGTGAGATTTGTTGTCTTTTTTATCATGCTTTGTTCGTCTTTGATGGGAATTTCTTCTGAGATCGATGTCCAAGGACATCGAGGCAACAGAATGCTCCGGCCTGAAAATACACTTCCTTCCTTTATGGCCGCAATTGAAGCGGGTGCCAGCACCTTAGAGCTTGATATTTTAGTCACTTCTGACAATCAGCTTGTCATCCACCATGATTTCTTCGTTAACAAGGCTCTTTGCGTCTATTTAGACGGCAGATCAGTGACTGAAGAGGTTCTGGTTCGCTCTTTGACTTTGGCAGAGCTTAAAAAGCTTGATGCGGGTAGCCGGATCAATCCCTTATTTCCTGGTCAGCTAGCAATTCCTGGAACCCAGATTCCAACTCTACAAGAGCTCTTTGATCTCATCAATACCTCTTCCCATCCCAATGCTAAAAAGATCAGGCTCAATCTTGAGATCAAACGGGACTTAAGGTTCCCGGACTGGACTCTCCCGCCAGAGAAGCTTGCAGATGCTATCACCACCCAGGTTAGAAGAAATGGACTATCAGAGCGCGTCTATTACTCATCCTTTGATCCTGAAGTGCTTGCAGCTCTTCATAAAGTAGAGCCGGCTGCTAAAACAGCCTTCATTTTCTGCAAAGAAAGTCTTGAAGTTGCCTCAATTTTACAGCCGGAAGCGGGGATGGAGTTTTTACTGGGTTTAGCTTCGATGCTCCATGTAAGTATCCTTTCTCCCGATCATCACATGCTGAAATCGAAAGCAGATGTGCTTTTTTTACAAAAGCAAGGGTTCAGTGTCATCCCTTGGACCGTAAACGATCCCAAAAGATGGGCAGAGCTCATTGAAATGGGAGTTGATGGGATTATTAGCGATGATCCCATCGGGCTTCTTGAGCTGTTAAAAGAGCCTAAGAAGGTTCTCGGTAAACCGCCAGCGGGTTAAAAGCCTGCATGACAGGCATGACTTCTAGGTGATTGATATTTACGTGAGCGGGCGCATTCACGCAAAAGAAGATGGTTTCAGCGATATCCTCTGCAGTGAGTGGTTTGGTTTTCTCATAAACGCTATGAGCTCTTTGCTTATCTCCTTTAAATCTCACTTCAGAAAACTCAGTCCCTCCAACAAGCCCTGGCTCAATGCAGCTCACTCGAACAGCTGTTCCTAAAAGATCAGCGAGTAGGTTCAAGGAAAACTGATGCACAAAAGCCTTGGTAGCTCCATAGACATTTCCTCCGGGATAGGGATATGAGCCGGCAACCGATCCTAAATTGATGATATGGCCTATATTTCGTTTGACCATCTCAGGAAGAGTGCAATGCGTGCAGTACAAAAGCCCTTTGATGTTAATATCGACACATTTTTCGAAGTCTTCAATCTTTGCAGATTGCGCCAGGTCTACCCCAAAAGCGGCTCCTGCATTGTTAATCAAGACATCGATCGGTTTTTTTAGACTAGCAAATGTTGTTTCTACAGCTTTTTTATTAGACACATCCAAAGAGAAGGGGGAGATGAGACCTGGAAACTCTTTACTAAGAGCCTCTAGAGGCTCTAGCCGTCTTGCGAGAGCAGTAACTTGGTAGCCTTTTTTAGCAAAAAGGCGCGCGGCTGCAAGACCAATCCCAGCTGATGCTCCTGTGATAACGATATGCATAGAACCCTTATTTTTTTGTATGCTCGAGCGGTAAACCTGCCAAGCAGTATTCGACATAAGGACTTAAGTGTATATCTGCATTAAAAAACTCTGCAAGCATTTCTAGTTTCTTATTCAGTAAAACGGAGCAAAGTCCATGTATAGAAGTCCAGAAAAAACCAAGGCTTTTTCTGATTTTGGTTTCTGGTATAGAGAAGGTAATGCTTAACTTTTTGCTTAAAAGATGAAGTCCTTCGTGGGTGTGTTTTATATACCAGTCAGGGAAGGGAGCTGACGGAGTATGCTCAAAAAGGGCCTTCCAAAGAAACCTGTGCTTTTTTCCAAAGTCAATATAGGCAGACCCGAGGTCTTTAAGAAGCTCTTTAAGCGATTTGTTTTCTTTGATGGCAAGATCGGCTGTTTCGCTAAAGCTCTGATATAAGCGGGAGAGGATATTAGCATTCACCCGCAGTTGTAAATCTTGAAAGTTGTCAAATACGTTGTAGATGGCACCCAAAGAACATTCACTCAGCTCTGCAATGCCTCTTACAGTCAGCTGGTCCATCCCTTCATGCTCGACAATATGCCAAGCAGAATGGAATATTTTTTCCTTTAATTGCTTTTGCTCCATCATCCCCATCCTTTTGGACGGGGATTCTGCAGACAGTTTCTATTCTTTTCAATAGAAACAAAAAAAGCTTTAAGTTTTAGGATCTAGGAAAAGGCTAAGGGAGCTATTTCCTGAAAAGGGATCTGCCTCATCCCATGATTGCTGTCGACTTACTCTTCTTGGAGAGATGAGAGATGGGTCCATAGAAAGCAAGGAGTTTGCTAATTCGTTGATACGAGTCTTAGGATAATCTTTATTGGGTCCTGTGCTAGAAAGAAGATCCTCTATGCCAACAATCTTCTGTTGTATGTCTGGAGGAAGTAAAAAATTGATCTTGAGGGACTCTAGCTCAGCAAGGATACGATTCCTAACATCTTCGGAGGCGATTGCAATAGAAAGTTCTTTTAAATGATCTGCAATATTGCCAAGCGCCTTGTTTCTCGATCGTGACATTAAAGGAGAAAAAGGAGTGCTGCGAACGTCAAAAGAACTTCCTCTTACAGGAGAAGACCAATCACCAGAAGAACTATTGAGATCCAATTCGACAAGCATGTCCTCATCAGACTCGGACTCGATTTGAGGAGGTGTGGATTTGCATTTCAATCTGGCAAAAAGGTCCAATCGAGTTTGTATTGTCCCGATAAAATCTGCATCGAGGGTTTTTCTAACAGAGTCTGCATCTGTGTGATTCCACTTAGGAAGAATTATTGTGCTTAAAAGATCTTGCATACGTTTCATTCCACCATTGAGAGAGGAGATGTGATCTTCTTTAGAGATATCAAAGAGAACAGCCCCTAGTGAATTTTCATCGTAGTCAGCTTCTTGAAAAGCAGATTCTATAGCTTTTCCAAGAGATTTAATGAGGTAATCGCAGGCAAGAGTCTCGAAATCTTCTTTTCCTAGAGCGTTGTGAAGAAAAGTCGTATAAGCTTGTTCATCAGCTAGGTTTTCCTCTTTACTAATGGAGAGATTGCGCGTTCCGTCGCCGATCCCATTATCGATAGCATAGAAGTCTGTCAAAGCATGAGAAATCATGAGATTTCCTAGATTGCTGTCCTCCATAAAGTTTTCGTCGTTGTCGCTTAAGAAAGAGTACTGGCCATCTATGTTTGGCAAGAGTTTGATCAGGCGATCTCGATTCCCTAAGATTAAATCTAGGTAAGTAATTACTCCTAATGAAGACCAGAAGCGATCCTTTTGCGGGGCATCTAAAGAAAGATATTTTGCTCTAAAAAAATCTGCCAAATTGAGCCCATTTACAAGTTCAAAGAATCCTGTAGGACACGTTTGGATTATGTTTTGAAATTCTATTTCTTTATCAGCGCTTACCTTGCTTGCATCAGTATTGAGTGAAGCAACGGAGCCTAGAAGGTGTTTTATCTGCTCGTTGTATTTAGAAATGTCATATTTGTTACCTCTGGAGTCCACATACTTTGCCTTTTCAACATCAAACATGGAAGCACTTGGAACTTGAATGTGAAGATCTTCCCTTCCTAGGCAGTCACCTAGGAAAAAACTATAAAGAAGATGGTAATCCATCTCTAGAGAGTTCCCTAAGGTTTTCATAAATCCTAAAATTCGCTGATCTCTTTGAACGTCGATGATTTTGGGAAATCCTTGAGATCCAAGGCTAGTAGAGGTGATCCCTGCTCCTTTTACTTCAAGGTCGTTCATGTAGCTTTGAAGTCTACTCTCTAGACCCTCGATAGTCTGCGCTAAATGAATGTCTTCCAAATAGAGGTCTTTGATGTTCTGCGGTACTACGGCTGCGTTTAGAGCGGCTTCAATTGCGGGCTTAGCCATCTCAAAAGCTACGTGTTTTAGTTTTTTTTGAGCATCTTTCCAGACGGCTCTTAAGTTTTCTTTTACTTCGTTTGCATGAGTAGAAAGCGGTTTTTTGCAGATCTCTTCTGCTGATCTGCCGGCTCTGTTGAAAGAGGACCTAGCTAATGTTTTTATTTTATCTAAAGTATCAACAGATTTGAGATCTTTTGAGTAATGTGTAGAAACAGTAATATGAATGTCTTGTAATTTAGAAGAAACGAAAGCTATCGCAGTGTCCACATCAGAGAAAGTTTCGTTCCAAGTTCGCGCCCAGATAGCCTGCAGTCTTCTTTCTATGGTTTTTTCAGAAGGATTAAGTGTGTGATAAAGTACATCCGTACGGGCTATATTACAGAAAGTATGGATCACTTGTTTGAAATCTGGGCTTACAAAAGACATGTTTTCCTTGAAATTAAGGTTAATTAATTTGATTTTTCAAAAGTTATATCATGGTTTTTTGTTTTTTTGATATGTTTTTTTCTCATCGATTGATTAAAATATTTTTATTGCATAAGATCAAAATTGAAGCTGTACATAGGTGGTTTTTAAATGGAAGAGAGCTCTTTAAGTCAAAAAACATGCACTCCTTGCAAAAAAGGGGGGATTCCTTTGAAAGGAGCCCAGGCAACAGATCTTTTAGCTAAGCTAGGGGATGGATGGCAGATTGTAGAAGAGCGCTTGTTGGAAAAGGAGTATCTCTTTCCAGATTTTCAAAAAGGCTTAGATTTTGCTAATCGTATTGGAGCTTTAGCAGAGGCTGAGTGCCACCATCCAGACCTTTACCTCTCTTATGGGAAGGTAAAAGTCCAGCTTTGGACTCATAAGATCGGAGGCCTTTCTGAAAACGATTTTATATTAGCTGCTAAATGTGACCTGCTAACTAAATGAACTATCGCAAATGGATCTGTTTAGGTGCTTTGATTCCAGCAATTGCGATGGTGTTTGTTGATCAGTCTGTGCTCCCGGTTGCTCTGCCAACCATTCAGGATCAGCTAGGAGCGACCCATTCACAGCTTTGGTGGTGTATTAACTCTTACCTTCTTGTAGCAGCCGTTTTAATGCTCGCAGGCGGCAAGCTAGGTGATGTTATCGGGTATCGCAGGACCTTTATGTGGGGTGTTTTTGTTTTTGCTTTAGCTTCTGCTTTATGTGGCCTTAGCTTTCATGTGAATTTTTTAATTGGAGCTAGAGCTTTGCAAGGGATTGGAGCGGCTCTCATGATTCCCGCTTCATCACCGCTTATCATGTCTTTGTTTTCTCATAAAGATCGAGGAAAAGCTATTGGGATCAATGTGAGCGTAAGCTCTCTTTTTTTAGTTGTTGCTCCACTCATTGGGGGGTATTTCACTGAATCTCTTTCTTGGAGATGGATCTTTTGGATCAATCTGCCTCTGGCAGCTATTGGGCTTATTTTGATCCCGATCTTGATTCCTGTGTCTCCTCAAAAAAAACAAGTGTTTGACTTTCCTGGTTTTGCCTTTTTTACAGTCGGGGCAAGCTGCTTTGTGACCTTGATCATGCAAGGGGGAGAATGGGGCTGGACTTCAGCTTTAAGTATTTCTTTTTTTGTTTTAGGGTTTGTGGGGGCTTGGCTCTTAGTGCGAAGAGAAAAAAAATCAAAGCATCCGTTCATCGATCTTTCCCTTTTCAAACACCCCATTTACAAAGCTGTGAATATTAGCGTATTTGCAACCCAGTTTGTTTTGATGATCAGTATTTATAGAGCTGTGTTTTTCCAAGATACGATGGATTGGTCCCCTTTAAAAAGTGGTCTTGTTTTTTGTGTGACCTCGCTGCCTGTTCTTTTCATCTCTCCGATCGGGGGGTGGATAGCGGATAAATCGGGAGCAAAAATTCCTGTTGTCCTCGGGTTTATATGTCTTATAGCTTCTTTTTTCTCAGCGGCCTTATTTGTAGAAGATGCTCTTTGGATACTTCTTTTGGTGTTTTTAGCTTTTGGAGTAGGGGTTCCCTTAATTTTAACACCGTCCTATTCTTCTGCTATGGCCTCTGTTCCAGAGACAAAAGCGGGAACGGCTTTTGGTGTTTTATCAACTGTGAGATCACTTTCTTCAACGCTTGGTGTTGCCATCATCACCGCATTTGCAAAGCAGGTGCAGTGGCATGACTTTGAAAAGAAGATAGAGGGAAATCCTGTTACTAAAGTGTTAGAGTCTTCTCTTGTAGAAAATCTGTCTATTGGAGTTCAAGGATCTTTGGAGTCGATTCCATCTGAGCAGAGATCGTTTGTTATAGAGTATATCAAAGAGTCTCAGATTAGGGGGTTTTTTGTGCTGCATGTAGTGCTTGGATTCGCTCTGATCGTAGCTCTTGGTTTTGTCTTTGTGCTATACCATCGCAAAGCATCCCACCATCCACCGGAAGCTCCGGCGGAAGGTTGGGACTGAAATGTTTTCTATCTTTTCTTGCTAAATCTATTACTATTATTGTTAGGTCTGCGTCCTCTTGAAAAGTGAGGAGCTCTTTGATTCATAATAGGTTTAGGACCGATCGCAGGATTTGGCTCGTAGCTTGGAACAACGACTTTAGGTAGAGAACGCTTTAAAAGGCGTTCGATATCTAAAAGAAGTTTTTCTTCATCGATACATACAAGAGAAACAGCTTCCCCTTGCTTACCAGCTCTTCCTGTTCGGCCGATACGATGGACGTAATCTTCTGGGACATGAGGAAGGTCGAAATTGACAACGTGAGGGAGTTCGTTGATGTCAAGTCCTCTTGCTGCGATGTCAGTTGCTACTAAAACACGCACAGAACCTTGTTTAAAGCCTTCTAAGGCCTTAACGCGCGCTCCTTGGCTCTTATTGCCATGGATCGCTGCGGCGCTGATTCCGTCGCCTTCAAGCTGCGCTGTGAGCCTGTTAGCTCCATGCTTAGTTCTTGTAAAGACAAGAACTTGTTTCCAGCTTCCTGAACTGATCAAATAGGATAAAAGCTCTTTTTTACGGCTGCTATCGACAGGATGGACCGTTTGAGCAACGCCTTCTGCAGTTGAGTTGGTGTTCGTTGCTTGGATCTGTTTAGGATTGTTGAGCAAGCCTTCAGCCAATCTCTTAATATCAGGAGAAAATGTAGCTGAGAAGAGAAGGTTTTGGCGAGATTTTGGAAGAAGAGCCAAAATCTTGCGGATGTCGTTAATGAATCCCATATCGAGCATGCGATCAGCTTCATCGAGTACCAAAGTCTCTACATGAGAAAACGAGACGGCTTTTTGAGAAAAAAGGTCTAAAAGACGTCCTGGAGTTGCCACTAAAACATCGATTCCATCTCTTAATCTTTTGATTTGAGGATTGACGTTCACGCCTCCAAAAACAGCAGTAGACTTAATGCCTGCATACTTACTGTAGGTTTTAACGCTTTCTTCTACTTGAATAGCAAGCTCTCTTGTAGGAGTTAGGATCAGACAGCGGATCGATCTGCTATCTTTTTTGCGTGGACGGCGGATTAGATTTTGTAAAATAGGGAGCGTAAATCCGGCTGTTTTTCCCGTTCCTGTTTGAGACGCCGCAAGAAGGTCATGACCTTCTAAGATCACAGGAATAGCTTGTATCTGAATGGCTGTAGGTGTGCTATATCCCTTCTCTTCGATAGCTCGAAGAAGATCTGAAGATAGGTTAAGGTCCTTAAATTGCTGCATAAATCATCCGGTTGTAATTTTATGTTGAATAGTAGGGATATTCTAACAGCTAAAACCTTTCCGGTAAAGATATTGATTTTTTTATATTTAAAAATAAATTGAAACAGAAGAGGCAGCAGGTAAACTGCCTCGTCATTTAGATTTTTGAGAGCTTTTTCAATATAATTTTCTTTAAGAAACGATGCAGTGACAAGAATCGTGCCTATAGGCAGAAGGAAAGAATTTGGGATTGATGCTTTCTGCCCAAGCCTGCACCTCTAGAGCAGCCATTCTCTGGAAATAAGGCGGAAAAGAGGGGTTTTTTACATGAAGGGCAATAAGGGCTAGTACGTCAGGGCCAATGGACCTTTGATATTCAAAAGCGGCCTCTACCCAAAGGTTAAGCGTTTCAGGATCTGAAACTATGTTAAAAACCTGCTTTTGAATATCAGTAGAGCTATGAACCAAAGTAGCTATTGCTGCAGCTGGAGATAGTTCCAAAAGGGAGTCTATTGCATCGTACTCCTGCCGTTGCGAAGGGGCGTTTGGTCTTATCGAGGAGATAAAACTCTCAAAAGATTCCACAGTTTCAGAAGGATGAAGGGGTGCAGGGGTTGAAACTCTGCTGATTAAAGACAGCCAATGTTTGAAGGCTGCAGAGGTGTGTATTCTAAAGGCTCTAGTTGAGGGGAAGCTCTCCGCATTTAATGATTTCAAAATCGTTTTCTGAGTAGATTCAGGCCATGTATTGCTATGTTCAAAAATGACGGAGATCCAAGAGCGGAGTAGACTTGGATCCGATGCTTTTGCCAAAACAGACTGTTTAAAATCTTCCAGAATATAAGGTAAAATGAATACGACCATGAGGGGAGGCAACCCTGCAAGGGAATTATCTAAATCAAAAGAATGATCAAGAGTAAGAGTACTTAAGGTCTCTTGTACCATTCTTATTTTGTCCGCAGTGTCTAAAGAGGCATCAATGGCCACAGCAAAGAGAAAACAAAAACAAACATTTTTATGATGGTCGTGTTGGCGTGATCCGGCGTGCTGAGGATCTTTGAATAAATCTAGCCAGGTAGTGCGATGGTATGGATCTAGAGGGATTGAAAGTTCAGATCGATACGACTGCTCAATCAGACTTAAAATTTTTGTAATTTGGTTGATTTCTAGATTTTCTTCGAGCGAGTTTAAATGAGTTGTTGCGAAGGAGGGAGAAATTGAATAGCGACTCATGACTTCGGTAGCAGGAGTTTCTGTTTGGCGAATGACTTCTAGGGCTTTTTTAGTCTGATCAGGAGATAGACCATCTTCATGAGAACTTGAGGTGTCTATTGCTGTTAGATCTTGAATAGAACGGAAGCCTTGTGTGAATATGACATTCATATCTCACCTCCAAAAATAAAGTTATTTGCACCTGCACGTAACGATGTGATCATTGACCATGCCTACTGCTTGCATGTACGAGTAGATGATCGTTGATCCAACGAAAGTCATACCCCGTTTTTTTAAATCTTTTGAGATGGCGTCGCTAATTTCTGAAGAGCACTGCATCTCTTTCAAAGTTTTAGGATGATTGATGATAGGCTTATTTGAGACAAATCCCCAAACATAATGATCAAACGATCCGAACTCTTTTTGGATCTTTAAAAAGACCTTGGCATTTTGACGCGCAGCGTAGATTTTTAAACGGTTGCGAATGATCTCGGGATTGAGTCTTAGTTTTTCAAGCTCTTCATCTGTCATCTCAGATACTTTCGCTGGATCAAATTGATAGAAGGCTTTTCTGTAACCTTCTCTTTTTTTGAGCACAATCTCCCAGCTAAGGCCTGCTTGGGCGCCTTCTAAAATCAGCAGCTCAAACAGATGTCGATCATCATGAGAGGGGACACCCCACTCATGATCATGGTACTTTGCATAAAGCTGCTGATCAGGACCATTGCCAAAGCATCGAGTCATCGTTATGGCCTCTTTGGAAAGCGATTGAAATCAGGTTTTCTTTTTTCTAAATACGCTTGATGTCCTTCTTGAGCTTCTTCTGTCATGTAGTAAAGAAGGGTTGCATTGCCAGCAAGTTCTTGAAGACCTGTTTGCCCATCGCAGTCGGCGTTAAGCGCAGATTTAAGGCATCTGAGCGCTAAAGGGGAGTTCTGTAAGATGGTCTGGCACCATTCAATGGTGGTAGTTTCAAGATCTTCATAAGGGACAACGCAGTTTATGAGGCCCATATCAAGAGCTTCTTGAGCTGTATAGCGTTTGCACAAAAACCAAATCTCCCTTGCTTTCTTTTGGCCTACCATGCGAGCCAGATAGCTCGAACCAAATCCACCATCAAATGATCCCATTTTAGGGCCCACTTGACCAAAGATGGCATTATCTGCTGCAATTGTAAGATCACATACGATGTGAAGGACATGTCCTCCACCGATGGCAAATCCCGATACCATAGCAATCACAGGTTTTGGGCATGTGCGGATCTCTCTTTGAAAGTCGAGGACGTTGAGTCTTTGTACACCTTCTTCGTCTTCATAGCCCGCTTCATGGCGCACTCTTTGATCGCCTCCTGAGCAAAAGGCATCCTTGCCAGCTCCTGTTAGGATGATGACACCAATAGTAGAATCTTCTCTGGCATCTAGAAGGGCGTGGGACATTTCTTTAACTGTAAGAGGGCGGAATGCATTTCTGACTTCAGGCCGGTTGATGGTGATTTTTGCCATCCCTTGCGCTTTATGGTAGAGGATATCTTGGTAGTTTCCACAAGAAATCCACTCAGTAGTTTCGACTGATGTTTGCATAAGGTAAGCTCCTTTTGAGCCGAAACTTTACGTCAGAAATTTAGATGTTGTCAATAGGTAGCTTAGAAACAGGTAGAAAGGTCAGAGAAGAAAGGACATCAGGAGTTGAAAGAAGAGCCCCATCAAAACAATCTTCTAAAAGAAAAGGTCCAGATCTTGTGCGAAGAAGATCGGATAAATGGGCGCCACATGTGAGCGCATTCCCAATGTCTTCTGCTAAACTGCGGATATATGTGCCTTTAGAGCAAGCAACACGGATTTTAAGGAAAGGATACTCGTAGCTAAGAAAGGTAATCTTTACTGTAACGAGATTGGCAGCTCTTTCGATTTCGATCCCTTTACGGGCGAGCTCGTAGAGTTTTTTACCCTTAATCTTTTTTGCGGAGAACATAGGAGGAGTTTGCATAAGATCTCCTTGAAAAGCCTCTAGAACCTTTTCAATCTCTTCTAAAGAGGGAATATAGTCAGATTCTTGAAGGATCTTCCCTTCGCAATCATAGGAGTCTGTACGAATGCCAAGTTTTAAAGTGGCCTCGTATTCTTTATCTTGCAAAAGAAAACGATCAGAGAGTCGAGTAAACTCTTTGCCTACAAGCAGAATCATAACACCTGTTGCAAAAGGATCTAGCGTTCCCGCATGACCTATTTTTTGTACATTGCAGATTCTGCGTAGGGCAGAAACAAGGTAGAAGGAGGTTTTCCCTTTAGGCTTGTTTAATAAGACGACTCCGGAAGGGCTATTCTGAAGATTCACAGGTAGGTTTTCTCGATTTTTCTTCTTCTCGGATCTTTCCTAAGACGCCATCGATAGCCATGTATTTGTCTACTGTAGTGTCGAGTTTAAAGGTCAAAGCAGGAAAATAGCGCATTACAACCTTTTTCGAGGAAACAACCGCGATGAATCCAGCCGCCGATTGAAGTGCTTCAATCGACTGCTGTTTCTCTTGTGGAGTCCCAATCACGCTGATATATACTTTTGCATGGTGCAAATCATTGGTGATATCAACGGAAGTTACGGAGATCAAAGGGGCGAGCCTTGGATCTCTAACATCTTTTCTTACAACCTCTGAAATAACCTCTTTCAAAAGGGAGTTTAATCTAACTGATCGTTTACTTTGAGCCATAGGCGATTAAAGTTCCTGTTGAAGGTAAGTGATTTCGTAGGCCTGAATGATGTCCCCTTCTTTAAAGTCTGTAAACCCTTGAAGGAGGATTCCGCATTCGTACCCTTTTTGTACTTCACGCACATCTTCTTTCAGTCGTTTTAAAGAAGCGATAGGACCTTTCCAGATGACTTCTTTATTTCGAAGAAGGCGTGCATGGTGACCTCGTTTAATGATACCATCTGAAACCTGACATCCGGCGATGTTGCCGAGCTGAGAGGATTTAAAGACGGCTTTTACTAAAGCTTCACCCGTATCGTTTTCTTGAGCGATCTTATCTAAAGAAGAGCGCATGATCTTTTCCACATCATCGACCGCATGATAAATGATATCATGAAGCTTGATCGTGATTTTGTTTTGTTTGATCATGGATTCTGCATGACTTTCTACTTTGGTATGGAATCCAATGATTGTAGCCTTAGATGTTGCCGCAAACTGAATGTCAGATTCTGAAATTTCTCCTACACCTTCAGAAATGAAGTTCAAGTCTATCTTGGTAGAAGGGATTTTGCGTAGAGAAGTTTTAAGAGCCTCTAAAGAGCCTTGTACGTCTGCTTTTAGAATAAGGTTCAATGTTTTCTTGCCGGCAGAATCTGCTTTGTTTTGTAATAAGTTCTCAAGAGACATTTTCTTAGCCTGTTGAAGAACGTTCATTTTTTGCCCTTCATCTCTCTTTTCAGAGATGTCTCTCGCTTCTTTTTCATCTTTTACGACGATAAAATCGCTTCCAGCTTCTGGGAATCCAGAAAGCCCTGTGATTTTAACAGGAGAAGAAGGTCCAGCGTGTTGGAGCTCTTTACCGTGTTCATCGTGCATCGTTTTAACACGTGCATAAAACTTATCAAATACAAGAGCATCGCCAATATGGAGTGTTCCGTTTTGAACAAGAAGTGTAGCAACAGTTCCAAGACCTTTATGCATTTCAGATTCGATTACGTGACCACGAGCTCTACCAGTTGGATTTGCTTTGAGCTCTAACACTTCAGCTTGAAGTGCAAGCATCTCTAAAAGCTCTTTAATACCAGCTCCAGATACTGCGGAGCAGTTTACTGTAATGACACTGCCTCCCCAAGCTTCTGGGAGTAGATTTTGATCAGCAAGCTGACGGTATACGTTTTCTGCATTGAAGTTTGGTTTATCGCACTTGTTTAGAGCAACGATTAAGGATACTTCTGCTTTTTGAGCTTGTTGAATCGCTTCAATTGTTTGAGTTTTGATCCCTTCATCACCAGCTACAACCAAGACGACGATATCTGTTACATCAGCGCCGCGCTCTCTCATAGCAGAAAACGCTTCATGTCCAGGAGTGTCGAGGATGGTGATTTCACCCACTTGCGTATGGCATTTAAAGGCTCCGATATGCTGAGTGATAGCTCCAGCTTCAGAAGACGCAACGTTAGATTTTCTGATGGTGTCAATCAAGCTTGTTTTACCGTGGTCGACGTGTCCCATAAATGTCACAACAGGAGGTCTTAGAACAAGAAGACTAGGATCTGTTTCTTGGATCTCTTGTTTGATCGTTTTATCTGTAATGCGTATTCTTTCTTCTTCTGTTGTATCAATTGTGATTGCGCAGTCAAATTCATGACCCAAAAGTTGGACAGTTGTCTCATCATCGAGGAAATCGTTCAATGTAACAATAACACCCTGCATAAAGAGTTTTGCAATGAGCTGAGATGCTTTGAGCTTCATTTCTACAGCTAAGTCTTTAATCGTGATCGGAAGACGAACTTTGAGAGTTTTTGGACGAATGACTTCATCAGCAAGTTGTTGCTTTGTTTTAATAGGCTTTCGTTTTCTCCATCTTTCATCATCAGAGGTTCTTAAGCCTTGACGATCTCTAGAGTCAAACGATTTATTGCCGTCAAATTTTTTCGCAGGTTTATTAGCGTCTTTGTTTTGAGCTGCTTTTTTAGCGAAATCTCCACCTTCACCAGGCTTTTTATAGACTTGATGCTGCTGAGGAATCTCTTTCAAACTAGGTTCTTTAATCGGAGGAAGAGGCTTTCTGAAATCAGATCTAAAGTCGCTGGATCCTTCTCTTCTTTGGTAAGGAGGTCTAGCAGCTGGTGGTGGTCCAGTTCTTTTTACAGGATAGTTAGGGCCTACTGGATAAGCGGCACCTGTAGATGTGCTTCCCACTGGACGATCAGTTTGAGGAGGACGAGGAGGTCTATTTTCAGGGGGTCTATCCTGAGAAGGTCTCGGAGTGTTATAGGCAGGTCTTTCTTGATAAGGTCTAGGTGGATAAGACGGTCTACTTTCGAAAGAGCGATCTTGAGGAGGACGAGGAGTGTAAGAGGAAGATCTACTCTCAAAAGGTCTGTCTTGAGGTTGTCTAGGAGTGTTGTTGTAACTAGGTCTTTGTGGTCCTGTCTGGTCAGCATCTCTTCTAGGGTAAGAAGGTCTTTCTGAATAATCAGGCGTTTTTCTTACAAAACCTGGCAAAATCCTTTTCGGAGGAGGAGCCGCTGGCTCGGCTTCTTTTGCAGGAGCCACGGGAGCTGCTTCGACTTCTTCTTTGGGAGCCGGAGGAGTAGGAGTAGGCGCTGGCGCTTCAACTTTGACTTCTACTTTTTCTTTTTTAGGAGCAGCAATTGGAGCTTTATCTTCTGCTACGACTTCCGGAGCTACAGTAGGCTCCTCAGTAGAAGCTGCTTTTGCTTTCTTACCGGCTGGCGCTTTTTTAGGGAGGTTGAGCTTTAAAGCTTCCGCTAGCTGCGCGTTCTTAATATTGAGTTTCAGGTTTTTGGCCAACGGTTACATCCTTTTTTTTCTAATTTGCTCTAAGATATTGTCTGCCATGTCTAAGCTGATCTCAGGGATGGTAGCAAGGTCTTGAGGGGTCGCACTTAAAACTTTTCTCAGTGTGTCGAACCCGGCGCTGATCAAGCTCTCGACGATCAAAGGACTCATACCTTCAATGTGCAATGCTTCATCTAATTCTGGATTGTCTTCAGAGACCATTTGATCTCGTTCTACTTTCATAGCAGCTTGGTAATCGCTCCACTTCTGCACTTGTAGTTCGAGTCCGATAAGCTCTCCATTTAAACGAGCGTTCATTCCTCTTTTTCCAAGAACAGTAGGGTACTGCTCATCTTCAACAATAACAAAAACGGTTTTTTTGTCATGAGAAAGAGTGATTTTTTTTGCCTCAAGAGGAGACAAGGAATTTTCGAGGAGTCTGATAGGATCGCTTGAATAAGGCATGATGTCGATCTTCTCGTTATTCAGCTCTCGAATGATGTTCTTAACTCGAGTTCCACGAACTCCTACGCAAGCTCCAACAGGATCAACTTTAGAATCGGAAGAACTTACTGCAAGTTTTGTTCTGTATCCTGCATCTCTTACGATTTTTTCAATCGTAACAGTTCCGTCTTTGAGTTCAGGAACTTCTAACAAAAAGAGCTGCTCTACAAATTCTGGATGGCTTCTGGAAAGAACGACTTCAGCTCCGCCGCCATCAGTGTCTTTTACTTCGTATAGAAGCGCTTGGACTCTTTCGCCCACATTATATTTTTCTGTTTTCGGATAGAAACGATCAGGGAGGATCCCTTCCACTTTTCCTAAATCGACAATTAGAGTAGCGCCTCTGATGATTCTTTTGACAGAACCTGAGATGATTTCGTTGATTCTGTGGCGATATTCTTCGTAGATCACATCTCTTTCTGCACCTTTAAGCTTCTGAGAGATAATTTGTCTTGCAGTTTGTGCTGCAATACGGCCAAAGTCGGCCGGAGTAACTGTTAAATCAATCCATTGACCTATCTCTGCGTCTGGATAGAGAACTTGCGCATCTTCTAAAGAAATCTCTTCATCGGGAATAGTGACAACATCGACGACTTCTTTTTGAGCAAGGACTTCAACAACACCTGTTTTAGGGTTGATGCTTACAGATACGTTGAGGAGATCTTTGACGCTTTTGCGGGCAGCGGCTCTGAGAGCTTCTTCGATAGCGTTGATAATGATATCTCTTTTGATTCCTTTTTCACGCTCTAGATATTCGAAAATGGCGACTAAATCTTTATTCATTCAAGACCTCGAAAAACGACCTAAGTCATAGGTGGATTAAAAAAACATTCTATATAAATTTTCCTAGGCAATTCTTAAGAATTGCCTAGGCTTTTTAGGTTTCTTCCGTTAGGAGAAAAGAGAGATTACCCTTCTTTAGGCTCTTCTTTTTTCTTCTTTTTAGGAGTAGAAGCAGCAGGCTCTTCGCTTACCTCTTCAGACTCTTCTTTTTTCTTCTTTTTAGAAGGCTTAGAAGCTCCTACAACGATGTCGTCATGATTGCATTTGTTTTTGTCGATCATGTATTCTTTCATGGACAAAGCAATCTTTTTATGCTCAGGATCTAACTTGATCACTTTCGCTGTAATGACGTCACCTTTGTTGACCGCATCTTCGATTTTACCAAAAGGTTGATCGGAGATCTCTGTTACGTGAACAAGAGCCTCGATGCCATTAGGTAGCTCAACAAAAGCTCCAAACGCTGTGATTTTGGAAACAACGCCTTCAACTAAACTTCCAACCGGCATTTTTTTCTCGATCGATTCCCAAGGATTGTTGCTAAGCTGTTTTACGCCGAGAGTAATTTTCTTACTTTCTTTGTCGACAGATAGAACAACGGATTCCACTTTGTCGCCCTTCTTAAGAACTTCAGATGGATGGGATACTTTCTTGATCCAGCTTAGGTCGGAGATGTGAATAAGTCCATCAATTCCTGGCTCTAGCTCAACAAAAGCTCCGTAGTTGGTCAAGTTGCGGATTTCAGCTTGAACACTGCTTCCGATAGGATATTTGTCATCGACATTGTCCCATGGATTTTTTTCTGTTTGCTTGATCCCTAAAGAGATTTTTCCTTCTTCTTTTTGGATAGAAAGAACGATCGCTTCTACTTCGTCACCTTTCTTCACAACTTCGCACGGATCGGAAACGTTCTTGATCCAAGACATTTCAGAAACGTGGATTAGTCCTTCGATACCTGGTTCGATTTCGATGAATGCGCCGTAAGGGACTAGGTTCACGATCTTGCCGTGTACTTTTGTTCCTACTGGATATCTTTTTTCGATCTCTTCCCAAGGATTTGTTTCTTTTTGCTTCATGCCAAGAGCAACGCGCCCTTTTTCTTTGTCAACGTGTAGGATAACAACTTCGAGTTCTTGTCCCAATTGGACCATCTCAGAAGGATGCTTGATTCTCTTCCATGTCATATCTGTGATGTGGAGGAGTCCGTCGATACCGTCGAGGTCGAGGAATACGCCGAAGTCTGTGATGTTCTTCACGACGCCAGTGCGGATTTCGCCTTCTTGGATATTGTCAAGAAGCTCTGCTTTTCTAGAGATTCTTTCTTCTTCCAAGATCTCACGACGAGAAACGACGATGTTTTTGCGCTCTCCGTTGATTTTAAGGATTTTGAAGTCGTACTCGTGACCGATGTACTCATCAAGATTCTTGATGCGCTTATTGTCAATTTGGGATCCTGGTAGGAATGCTTCCATTCCGATGTCTACCATTAGGCCGCCCTTGACTTTGCGCATAACTTTACCGCGAACAATAGATCCTTCATTGCAGTTTGTGCTGATGTGTTCCCATTGTCTTTGTCTTTTTGCTTTTTCACGGGAGAGAACGATTTGGCCGTCTTCACCTTCAGTTTGGTCAAGATAAACTTCACACTCACTTCCCAAAGCAAGTTCTTTAGGATCAGAGAATTCGCTCATAGGCACAAGACCTTCAGATTTTAGACCCACGTCGACGACAACAAAATCTTTTGTTATTTCTACGATGGTTCCTTTAAGAATTTGGCCTGCGCTCATGGATGCAATGCATCCTTCTGTCGCGTTTTCTTCTTTTCAGTGTAATAATTTTTTAAATTGGTTAGCGTCTTCTTCGTGGAAATCGATATCATCGATAACCTTGCTGTCGCTCCAATCGTGCTTGGGGTTTCTAGACATGTTAAGGGTTTCTCCTGAGTTTTGGTTCAAAGGAAGCAGTCTAACAACCACAATGTAAAAAATCAATGCTCTTTTTTGAGGCCAGTATCTATAAGGAATATATTTTCTTTTTTTCAGCTTTCTTTCCTGTCCCAACTTTGCTTATAGTGGGATCTGATTTAGGCGTATTAAAATTTTAAGAGTAGACAGATGGCTAAGTTAGTAATGAAGTTCGGCGGGGCGTCTCTTTGCAAGCCTGAGCTATTTTCCCATGTAGCAGATTTGATTGTGGATCGCCATAAGACATATGAAGACATCGTTGTTGTCGTAAGTGCCATGGGCGATACGACAAATCAATTATTGAAACTCGCTAAAGAGGTCCATCCCGAACCTCCTACAAGAGAGCTCGATATGATGGTCTCAGTAGGGGAGAGGATCAGTATTGCGCTTCTTGCGATGGCCCTTGCTTTGAAGGGAAAAGAAGCGATCAGTCTAACGGGAAGCCAGTCCGGTATTTTGACGACCCATCAGCACTCCGATGCTAAAATTGTGGAAGTAAGGCCTTCTCGTATCTTAAAGCATTTGAAAGAGGGTAGAATTGTCATAGTGGCTGGATTTCAAGGGGTGAGCGCTCAAGGAGAGATTACAACTCTAGGACGTGGGGGCTCTGACACCTCAGCTGTTGCTCTTGGAGTGGCTCTTGGCGCTGACAAAGTAGAGTTTTTCAAAGACGTTGATGGAGTCTATTCTGAAGATCCTAAAAAAGCCTTAGATGCCACTAAATTTTCTTTCCTGCCTTACCAAGAGGCATTAGACATTATCAGAAAGGGAGCTAAAATTCTGCATGCAAGATCAGTAGAGCTTGCTGAAAAGAACAAGATCCCTCTTCATGTACTCTCTTTTCATAAGGCCTTAGATCCATTGCCTCAGGGCACTTGGATCGGCTCTGACGGACCCAAGGAAGACTTTTGCATAGCCCCAGTTTATGAAGGGGGGATGTAATCATGGATTTTTCTCCTTCTTTCAATGTTCGAGTAGAGTGTTTAGGGGGGGATTCAGGGCATAGCCATCTGATTCAATCCTTGATCCAAAAATCTTTAAGAAGAATTTCTTTTTTGCAGGGAGAAGATATTTTTTCTTTGCTTCCTCTTGTAGATGTGGAACTTGTTCCTAGTTCTAATACTTACCGCATTTTTTTGATATGCAAGTTTTATCCAGGGGTAGAGCGCTTTTTTAATGAGATTTTGTCTCGCTGGCTCTTTCCTGGTCAAAAGCTCACCGCTCATTTTTCCCTCCATAGTATTTTTTCTTTTTCTCAAAGTCCCTTAGACCAGCTTTCTTTTTGTGAAATGAGATTCCCCCTTCAAAAGGAGCAAGACTTTGAATCGATAAGACGCAGCTTTGCTCAGGTCCTTCCTGAGATCAGACTCGGAGCTGTATCTCCTTATCAAGCTCACAAAATTTTAGAACGTCGTGGTCTTTTTTCATCAGATAAGAACTCACTCATCCAAGAGCGCGTTGCGAGTTTGATCCATAAAAGGCCTGAAGATTTTGATTATGATGTATTTGGTCAGATGCAGCACTTTTTTCTTTCGAGCGCAGAAGGCTTTAAGCAGGTGCGTGAGCATCCCCATTTAAGCCGCATCGTCTATGTGTTTTATCTCTTTCGAAGAAGGCTTAAAAGGGTGACAGAAAAAGCTCCTGATAAAAGACATGTGAGCTTTAAGGTAAGTCAAGTAAGGCTGCACCAATCGTTTGGTTTGCAAAGAGTGCTTGGTATTTTTGTCGGGATCAACTTTTTGAAAAAGCATGAGCTTTTTGAAGAGCATCATTTAGAAAAGGCAATCCAAGAGTACATTCCTGATGCAAGAGTTGTCGAAGGGTCTTTATTTGTGTATTTACACAAAGAAGAAAGACTGCAGATCATTTATCTCGAAATTCACAAAGTGGGAGGAGGGGAGTTTTCTTCTTTAGAAGTGCAGATCCTTAGAAAGAGATTTCCCTACGCTCTCGAGCGCCAAGTAGAGACTCTCATGCCAGCTCTTTTCATGCCTCGTAATGAAGAAGAGGTCATGAAAAATGTCATACGCCTATCTCAAGAGCTCAAATATCTAAAAGACATTCCTCAAGTATTTATCTCTTTTGAAGAGCAGACAGACTTTGAGCTTTCCTTTACTGTAGTGCTTCTTCGTGTGCTTCTTGAAAGTGAACTATCTATTGCGACTCTTTTTAAACAAAAGGCGCCTTCGTATTCATTCATAGAGGATAGAGTCAAGCAGGTAGGTTTTATGCGTGGAAAATATCCGAAGGAAGCAACGGTATTTCGCTTAAAACTCCCCAAAGTTCTCTACATGCGCGGTGATCATACAGTAGACCTATTAAAGGCACGCCAAGCAGTTGTTGAGGCTCTTTTACTAACAGTAGGAGAGTTTCGAGATTACAACGGAGGGATGATTGCAAAGCAAGCAGAGAACCTCAAAGCGTTTAAAACGCTTTTGACAGCTTCTCGTAGTGAAGTGGAGCTAGAGAGCTTTTTTCATTCGATCTACCCCGTAGAGATACGCTCTGTTGTAGATCCACTCCTTCTAAAAGCTCTTTATGAAGAGTGGCAAGCAATGCTGCTTCAAGAAGACAGTTCTTCATTTGATTTTTCCTTTTCTCAGGAAAAGGAGGGAATGATCTTTATGACCCGCTTTGTGGAAGAAGAGATCAAGCCTTCTTTAAGCGCCGCAATGAAAGAGCTCAACCTAAGTTCTTCTCAATGGATCCTTTTCTCCTCTAAAAATGGCCCCTATCATTATCAAGGGTATCTCCTTTTGGGAGGGGCTAAAGAAAAAGGGGAGCAGCTCATTCAAGAGCTTCAAAAGATCCAAGATAGAGTGTGTTTCATTGGTTCATAGATTTTCTGTTAGATCAATTGAGACAAAAAGGTTTTGGCAGGAACAATAGTGGGTTCAGTGCAAGCAAAGCAGTCAAGATCTACATATTCCATATCGAAGGCAACTTGAAAAGCATGGGGAGCTTTAGTCATTTCTTGAAAATGGTAAAGCGATTTGGATATTCCCTGGTTTTCAGAAGACTTTACTTCTACGATGAACCATGGTTTTTTATTTTTTGATACAAGAAAATCGACTTCTCTTTTCTCTTTGTCTCGTAGGAAATGAAGACCGTATTCACCAAATCCTCTATCGGTCCAATAATGGACAGCTTTGTGAAGATGACAAGCGATGAAATTCTCTACACGAGCCCCTTTATCCTCCACCAAAGACCAGTCCCAAAGAAATACCTTTGGCTCTTTAATAAGTGATCTTGTCACGTTCTTAGACCAAGGTTGGATCGTGAAGCAATAATAGAAAGATTTGAGAACTTTAATCCATCGTTTAACAGTATCCACGGATACATTCACCTTATTGGCGAGTGAAGAATACGTTGTTAGTTGTCCAGCTTGTCCTTCTAAGAGCTCTGCTAAGAGTTCCATTTGCGCGTAATCTTGGATTTTTGTCAGATCGCGCATGTCTTCATTAAAAAGTTGCTGCTTTCGAAGTCGTTTCCATTGGGAATAGAAAAAAGGATCTCGTTTAAGAAAGGGTTCTGGAAATCCACCAAAATCAAAAAGGGCCAGGAACTCCTTATCATCGAGTTTTTTAGGGGGCCCAATCTCTACATTTCGCATGGGAGGAAGAAGAACTTCTGCGACCGTGAGGGGATGTAATCGATAAAGGAAATATCTTCCCATAAGACTGTCACCGCCTGCCTTATAAATATCTAACCTTGCGCTTCCAGTAACGAGGATTTGAACTTTCTTAGAATATTTATCGAAAAATCCCTTTAAAAAAGTTTTCCATTTCTTGTATTTATGCAGCTCATCAAACACAACAAATGGAATCTGCACTCCTAATTTTGCCATTTCAAGATCAAGACCTCGCGCTACTGCATCAGGTCCTTGAATAATAAGTTTTCGATCGTCTTGCGAATCCCAGTTTAGATAAAAATGTTTTGGTTTGGGCTCGGCAATTTCCAGACTTGTGGTCGTTTTCCCCACCTGTCTAGGCCCAACTAAAAACAGCATTTGTCGATTTTTTTCGAAATGCTCTTCTATTATGTACTCATAAAACCTTTTCATTCAATGCCTTATATGTGTTCCTGACCGTTTTAAGGGCAATCGTAATATAGTCATGACTATTTTACGATATGTGCGATTTTGGTCAAGAACAATAGGATAGGAATGGCAAGGCCCTTTTCTTGACTTAAAAAGTGGAGGTATGCAACCCTTTTCCTTTTTTTAAGGTGGGGCAGCTATGTTTTATCTATCGATTTGCTCTATAATTTGGGGTTTTTCATACGGTCTAATTAAGGGGAATTTAATGGGAATCAGCCCTGATCTCGTGGCCTGGTTTCGAATGATCGTCCCTTTTCTTTGCTTTTTGCCTTTTTTAAAAATTAAATCCTTATCATTCAAAGAAGTTCTTTTCTTTTTTCTAATAGGGGCTATCCAGTACGGAGGGATGTACATTTGTTTCATTCGATCCTACCAATATCTAGCCGCCTATCAAATTGTGCTTTTCTGTGCCTGCACTCCAATTTATGTCACTTTGATCAGTGATCTAATGTCTAAGAAGTTTAAGCTGTTTTATCTTGTAACGGCGGCTATGGCCTTTTTGGGATGTGCATTTCTCTACTACCAGCAGTTTTCCTTGAGCTCTGTTTTTAAGGGCTTTTTGCTTGTGCAAGGCTCGGATCTTTGCTTTGCCTTCGGTCAAGTGGCTTATAAAAGGTTTAAATCGACAAAAAAATCTTATGCAGATGAAAGCATCTATGCCATTTTGTTTTTCGGGGGCGTAGTAATAACAGCCCTTTCAACCTCTGTTTTTGGGGGATGGGGGCATTTAGCGCACATTTCTTTAAAACAAAGTTTGATCCTCCTCTATTTGGGAGCTATCGCTTCCGGTCTTTGCTTCTTTTGGTGGAACAGAGCCGCTGTAACCACGTCTTCTGGAACACTAGCTGTTTTCAATAACGTAAAAATTCCTTTAGGGGTTTGCCTGTCCATTATTTTTTTTGGAGAGAAGGCAAATTCTTTGATGGTAGCGCTTTCTCTGCTATTTATCGGGAGCTCTCTAGCCCTTTCTGAGCGATATACAAGAAAAAATAGAGTATTTTGGAAGAAAAAAGTGGCCGCAAGCTAGCAAACTGCTTACTTTATAATGGGATTCTTGCTATTTTAATCCTTTTGGCAAAGAGATATAAAGAATTTTCAGGGAGTGGGTATGTCTAAAAAATGGCCTATTTTGATAGCGCCTTCTATTTTATCCGGCGATTTTGGCCATCTAGCAGATTCTGCAAAAAAAGCGGAAGAAGCGGGAGCCGATGCCCTCCATATCGACATTATGGATGGACATTTTGTTCCAAACCTTACGCTAGGGCCTAGGGCCGTGGCATCTATTCGCAAAGCCACATCTCTTTTTTTAGATGTGCATCTTATGATTTATAATCCTTACGACTACATCGAACGATTTGCAGAGGCGGGAGCAAACCGCATCACTATCCACTTTGAAGCGACGGAAAACGTTGCAGATACGCTCCAGTTCATTAGACGTTGTAATGTAGAAGCGGGTCTTGCTTTTTCTCCTGACACATCACTTTCGATGATCCCCAAATACTTAAATCAGTGTGATCTAATCCTGATCATGACGGTAAATCCTGGTTTTGGTGGTCAAGAGTTCATTGCGGAGACCCTTGAAAAAGTACAATTTACAAGAGAGCTTTGCGATAAACTTCGGATTCGAAAAGGGGGCAAGACTTTGAAAGAAGAAGAGTCTATCGACTCTCTTCCTCCTTTTCAGATCCAAGTAGATGGTGGTGTTAACCAGCTGACAGCGCAGCAATGTATCAAAGCCGGGGCCAATGTGTTAGTGTCCGGAAATTATTTATACGGCGCTAAAGACATGAAGAAATCCATTCAAGATCTCAAGACTATAGCATAGGGGAGAATCGAGTGAAAAAAGTTGTCGTCATTGGCGGAGGAACCGGGAATTTCACAGTCCTTCGAGGTCTTAAAAACTATGGAGTGGAAATCAGCGCGATTGTTTCAATGGCTGATGATGGTGGCAGTACTGGGATCTTGCGCGATGAACTTGGCGTTTTGCCTCCAGGCGATGTCAGACAGTGCTTAATCGCTCTTTCCAATTCTTCTTCTATGATGCGCTCGCTCATGAATTATCGCTTCGAGCAAGGGGGCCTTGAAGGACACAGCTTCGGCAATCTGTTTCTATCTGCCCTTGAAAAGGTAACCGGTAGCTTTGAAAAGGCCATTGAGGAAGTTGGAAAGATCCTTGTCATTCGAGGGAAAGTGATTCCTGTTACGACCCACCAAGTGCGACTTAAAATGATCTTAAAAGATCGCAGTGTTCTTGAAGGGGAAAAAGAGATCTATCTGTCACAAGAGATTGATCAAGGGTATACGAGCCTTTTTCTAGAGCCGTATGGTAAAGCGAATGAAAGAGCCATTGATGAGATCATGAATGCGGATCTAGTGATCATAGGCCCTGGTGGTCTTTATACATCTCTGATCCCTAACCTTCTTGTCGAAGGGATAAGCGATGCTCTTAGAAAAAGTTCAGCAAAAAAAGTGTTCATTGTGAACTTGATGAATAGAAAAGGGCAAACAACCGACTTCACTGTAAAATCGTATTTACAAGAGATGGAGAAGTACATCGGTTCGGACATCTTTGATTACATCATCGTAAACAATCAAAAACCTTCTAAGCAACTGATCGAACGATACGCGGAAGAAGGTAAATTGATTGAAAACGATCTAAAAGAGGACGACAGGGTTATTGAAGTGCCTCTTTTAGGAGAGCTAAAAGAAAGTTATAAGGTAGATTTGATCAAAAGAAGTTTGATCCGCCATGATTCCAAAAAACTAGCACAAGAGTTAATGAAAATTGTTCATCATCTTTGACCTGGACGACACTCTCATCGATACGTCCGCATGTATCACTCCTGTAAAGCTCGAAAAGGCCCTTCATTGCATGGTCGAAGAAGGTCTTGAGCTTAATAATTTTGACAGAGCTTTGGAGCTGCTGCTCAGACTTGATAAAAAGTCAGAGAGCGCTAAAAGCGCTCTTGAGGAATTTATAGAGATCAATGACTTTGATCCTAAGTTTTTGCCAGGGGCCTTACATGAAGTGTATAGCAGTTTTTCTGAAGAGACCCCGGTGTTTCCAGTAGAGGATGCTGTAGAGGTGCTCTCTATTTTAAGCTATGATCACAAAATGGCGATTGTTTCTGTCGGAAAGATGGAGCTTCAAATGTGGAAACTGAAAAAAGCTGGTATTGATTCTTCTCTTTTCTGTAAAATTCTCGTTTTAGAGGAAAGGAACAAAAAGAAGTCCTATGAAGCATTGATTCAGGAGCTAAATCTTGTTCCTAGCGATGTGATTGTATGCGGAGATCGCATCCCTATAGATCTGCTTCCCGCCAAGCAGCTTGGATGCAAAACGATTCATATGAAAAAGGGCAGAGGGCTTCATAGCATAGGTGGTGAGCGCGAGGTAGACTTTACAATCACAGGGCTATCTCAGATCAGCAAGGTTCTTGCCGATCTAAGTAAAAACCAGAGCTTTAATTAAACACTTAAGTTTTAACAAGGAAAATATGGCAGCAGCAACGAGCAATCAAATTTCCCCGGGCATGACGCTATCAATCGATGGCAAGATTTATAGAGTAGAATCCAGCGTGAAAGTAACGGTGGCCAAGGGCGTTCCTTTTATTAAAACGAAGCTTAAGAACTTGATGTCTGAAGAAGTGATCGAGAAAAACTTTAAGCTAAGTCAAGCGGTACAAGAAGTTTCTCTTTCAGAAAGAAAGCTCGAGTTTCTTTATCCAGAGGGGAAAGACTATCTATTTTTAGATGTAGGCAACTTGGAGCAAGTCTTAGTTCTTTCAGATGTCATTAGCGATAAAGTAAATTATCTAAAAGAAGGCACAGAAGTGAAAGCTGTTTTTTATGGAGAGACGATTTTCTCTATTGAGCTCCCTCAGTTCTTAGAATTGATGGTAGTGAAAACAGATTCTATTGAAAGCAATTCCCATGTGTCTAATGCGAACAAACTAGCGATTCTTGAAACAGGGGCCAAAGTTGAAGTGCCTATGTTTGTAGAGTCTGGCGATATTGTAAAAGTGGATACTCAAACAGGTGAGTACATCCAGAGAGTTTAAAAAAAATTGAGGAGCAAGATTGTGGATTTAAAGCAAATTAAAGACTTAATGGCTGCTATGGAAAAAGCAGGCGTTAAAAAGCTGACTTTGAAAGAAAAAACAGGGGTTGAACTCCACTTGGAAATGCAAGATGAGCATCAAGTTCACTCTCACCAGACTCATCCTTCCATGTTCATTCCTCATCCGATGCCTAGAGTGCACGAGATCCCTTCTCAGCATCCCCATCACCCTCCGATGCTAGAAGAGTCTAAAGCAAAAGCTACAGACAAACAAGAAGGTAAACACATCACATCTCCGATGGTTGGAACCTTTTATGCAACACCTTCTCCTGATGATCCAGTTTTTGTAAAAGTAGGAGATAAGGTTTCTGAAAATACACTTGTTTGTATCATTGAAGCAATGAAGGTAATGAATGAAGTCAAAGCCGGAATGAGCGGCACTATCGCAGAGATCTGTCTAGAAAATGGACATCCTGTGGAATTTGGAACAAAACTCTTTCGCATTGTATAGGATTTGGTAATGAAAAAAGTACTAATCGCCAATCGAGGCGAAATCGCCGTTCGTATCATTCGTGCTTGTCACGACTTAGGATTGCAAACGGTTGCTATCTATTCTCAAGCAGATGCAGAAGCTTTGCACGTTTTACATGCAGATGAAGCAATTTGTGTGGGGGAAGCGCCTTCTCAAAAGTCGTATCTCAAAATTGCCAATATCTTATCTGCCTGTGAAATCACAGGAGCTGATGCTGTCCATCCAGGATATGGCTTTTTAAGTGAAAATGCAAACTTTGCATCCATTTGTGAAAGCTGTGGAGTGACTTTTATTGGACCTTCTCCTAATTCAATTTCTCTTTTAGGAGACAAGTCTAAGGCAAAGGCAACAGCAAAAAGTGTCAAATGCCCCGTGATCACAGGATCTAATGGAATCATTGAAGATGTAAAGGAAGCCTTGCAAGAAGCAAAGCGTCTTGGTTTTCCCATCTTCATTAAAGCCTGCGCCGGAGGCGGTGGTAAAGGAATCCGCATCGCACAAGATGCTGATGAGTTTGTCAGACAGTTTGCAGCGGCTAGAGCCGAAGCAGAAGTGAGCTTTAACAATCCTGATGTCTATCTTGAAAAGATGATCGTGAATCCACGCCATATTGAGATCCAAGTGATCGGAGATAAGCATGGTAATTACGCGTATCTAGGAGAGAGAGACTGCACGATCCAAAGAAGAAGACAAAAGCTCATTGAAGAGGCTCCAAGTCCTATTTTGACCCCAGCAATGAGGAAAAAGATCGGCGAGTGCGCTGTAGCTGTTGTAAAAGCTGCAGGGTATCACTCTGTAGGAACTGTAGAGTTCTTGCTTGATGAAGACAAAAACTTCTACTTCATGGAAGTGAATACAAGGATTCAAGTAGAGCATACCATTACGGAAGAGCTTACAGGAATCGATCTTGTGAAAGAGCAGATCCGGATTGCAATGGGAGAAAAGCTTAGCTTCAAGCAAAAGGATGTTGAGTTCAAAGGGCATGTGATGCAGTTCCGTGTGAACGCAGAAAATCCTCACGCTAACTTTGCACCATCACCAGGTCTTCTTGAATACTACATCCCATCAGGTGGACCTCATGTAAGAGTTGATAGTGCTTGTTATGCGGGATATCGTATCCCTCCTAACTACGACTCCATGATTGCAAAGCTCATTGTAAAAGGAAAAGATAGAGAAGAAGCGATTGCTATTGCTAAAAGAGCTCTTAGAGAGTTCCATATTGGCGGCGTTCATTCCACCATTCCTTTCCATAATTACATGCTCGAAGACACCAAATTTTTAGAGAACAACTACTGCATCACCTATATCGATCAATTGGTTGCAGAAGGTTGTACCTTCCAAGAGCATAAAAAATAGATAAGTCAACATGAAGCGGTCTTTCGGACCGCTTCATTTTTTTTCTACACATAAAAGATTTTTTTTGACAGTCTCCTTATAACATCATTAACAAGGTGTCTTGTGCTTTATTGCATAGACATTGCAGCAGGAGATTTAAGGTATGTTTAAACGGTTTATTTTTGGCTTGGGTTTTGTGGGCTCCATTTATGCAGCAGAGCCTCAAAAGATGCCAGCTCCAGTTTGTGATAGCAGATTACCTTGCTATGACAACAGCCCTTACATAGAAGCGGATTTTATCTATTGGGTTGCAAAGCAAGAAGGGAATAACTATGCAGTAACCGGAGCTGCGATTACAGTTCCTGGAACAGTAGATCCAAACACAGGATTAACACCTGCTAGTGTGACAGGAGGACATTCTTACTCTCCAGACCCTAAAATAAAACCGGGATTTAAGGTTGCGCTAGGGATGAACCTTGAACACGGCCATTGGGATCTATTTAGTGAGTACACATGGCTTTATAGTAAAGCCAAGAGCTCTGTTTATTCGAATGATCTTAACGCTGGTGTTCTTCCAATCTTTAGTTATACGCCGAACAATTCGATCTTAAGCACCACAACGTTTTTTGCGTCATCGGGTGCGACAGGCTTTGTATCAGGTTCTACTGCAAACTGGACTCTACATTTCAATAACATCAATCTAGAACTTGGAAAGGCCATTCCCTTCGGCTGCCATTTAACTCTGCATCCTCACTTTGGACTTCAAGGGTCTTGGCAGAAGCAACATCTAAATGCAGAGTATTTTGTCAGCTCAATAACAGATACATCTGAATCTTTAGGAAGCAATAGGGTTGTTTTCTCTCAAAAGTTTTGGGGAGTAGGCCCTCGAATTGGAATGGACGGCCATTGGAACTGTTGTAATCATCTTGGGCTTTTTGCAAATACCGGTTTTTCTGCTCTTTGGGGACAGTTTAGAGCGAACTCTAAGTCGTATGACACGAATGTCACAAGTGGTTATACAAATACACTGATTGCAAATCAGTCGTATAATCCAAATACCGTTAGCCCTGTTATACAGCTAGAAATTGGAGCCCAATCTGATTGGATGTTTTGGGATGCCTATAAGCTTTGTGTGCATGCAGGATGGGAAGCGCAAGTTTGGTTCTTTCAAAACCAACACAGCAGCTCGATTTCTGATACAAACCTTATTTTACAAGGTTTAACACTAGGTGCTCGCTTTGATTTCTAAAAAAGGGTTTTAAATATGATTAAACGATGTTTTGTTGCTCTAGCAATGCTCGCTACACCTGGATTTTGCAGCGGACCTTTGGACTTTGGGACGCCTTCTATCGTGCCAGATAGTAGCCTTATAAATAGCTCTGTTCCTGTAGTGAGTTTTACGGAAAATGGTTTAATGCTTGATTGGCAAGATGGATCAAATGATGTGATAGCCCAGCTTTCAACAACTTTGGGTTCTACATGGGAATCTCCTCTTGAAGCAGGTAGCAATGCTAGTGCGTATCCCTGGCTAGCAGGCAACCAGACGGGATTTGTAGCTGCTAGGATCGAACTTATTGCTGGATTTTCTAGTGGAAATCCAATGGTTTCTTTGTATGACATTTTATCTAATACATGGGACTCTTCTGTGTTTCTCCACGCCCCCGGTCAGAGTGAAGTACCGATCTTAGTGGGTAGTTCTCCGACTGGTTTTATCGCTACTTGGAGACTTTCTAATAATGACATATATGCAAATGTGTCTTTAGATGGAGTGACTTGGCAAAACCCGTCTATCAATATTGGATCAGGCTATACAATATTCGGTGTTACAGGATGTGGAAATAGTGAGAAGTTTTTAGCTGCATGGAATGATCAGGCAACCCAAGCTATTTATGTCGTAACCTCATCGGATAATGGATCCAGCTGGACAACCCCGGCCCCAGCTGCTTCTGTGAGCTCACATATTCATAACTACTGCGTAGGATCTTTTGCTAATAGCCAAGGTTTTCTTTTAGCTTATGCAGATGCAGATAATAAATTATGGTCGATTTTTTCTACTGATGGAATCACTTGGAGCTCTCCTTCTTTAATAGCTACGAACCTGTTATCGTTTTACGACATTACCCCTTCAATAGGTGGGACGGATAGTGGATTTGTGGTCGCTTGGACAGATAGCTCCAATAATGCAAAGGCAAGCTTTTCAAAAAATAATGGAACTTCTTGGAGTGTTCCGGCTGCTATCACGACAGATGGATCTGTTGTTTCATTTGTTTATGCGGGGGTAACGATCAGCGCCTATAACGATCATTGTGTGGCTACCTGGCAAGATAGTAGCAATAATGCATGGATCAGTGTTTCTTCGATTTCAGAATCCTCTGGCAGCTCTAGTAAACAAAGTTCAGGAGGCTTTAATTTTCGAGTAACTCCGAATAAGCCTGGATTTCAAATGAATAGATAAATTTTTACATCTTTTCTTAATCCTTAAGTTAATTTAAACTACCCCTTTGTTTTTATTTGGGATTAGGTGTGTTTGAAAGTCTTAGAAATCATATGTCTTATGGGTTTAGTGCTCTAGAAGAGTTTTTATACCCCAGCGAAGATGAAAAAGCTGTAGAGCCTATCAATGTAAAGATACGAGATATCTCCATTGAAAGCGGCCTATTTGACCCTAAAACAGGAAAATGGCTAGAGGGTGCCGGGGTGTTGTTTCCTTGTGGGCACGATTTTTCTATAAATACATATAATAATCTTTGGTTTTGGTTTTCACAAAAGGCAGTAGCAGCTCTTTCTTTGGTTTTTTCGCTTCAGAAAAAGAGACTTTCTGAAGTAGAAAAGACAAATACTGCATTCGCAGGGTTTCAAAACAAATGCCGAGTCTGTAAATGGACAGCAGATAGGATCATCCCTAATTATGCATTGAGGGATATGATCGACATCCTAAAAGAATCTATTTCTAAAGAAAGCTCTAAGGTTCAAGATGTCTGGGAGAGGAATAAGGATCTTATAACGCTAGCTCAGATGAAAGATCCTATTATACAGGCCCCTTGCGGGCATTCCATTTGTGCAACAGTTTGGAATGATCCTACTTTTGAAAGCTTCAAAAGCAAATGTCAAGAATGTAAACAAAACTGCGAGACCTTTACTAAAAATACGGCATTAAACGTCGCTCTCAAAGTTTTGAACAATCACTATTTAGATGAAATGGATTTTCCCGAAGAAGAACTAGCTAAACTAAGTCAGGAAAATCTATGGAATGCTAGGGAAGTCTGTATAGAAAGTCCTGAGAATTTACTGTTTTTAAGAGATGCCGCGATTTCCATAGAGGCTCTTTCTGTGTTAGCTCCATTCATCCAAACGACCATTTTAAGAAAGCCAGATCATTTCATTCGCTTACTAAATGGTGCAGAGCTATCCATGGACGAATTTTCTGCCTTAAGTATATTCGATCAGGCAGTAATCTTAGCTGCAGATTATGAATATGGAGAGAGGTGGCTTAAGACTGCTCGGCAGCTTTAAATAAAAGGCTGTTATTTACTTTAACTTAAGATTTCCAGTAAATTACAAGCAATCTATCCAGAAAGAAATTTACCCCCTCTTGACATTGCATCCAGTGAAGGAATTGCAGATGATCTTTCGTATACAGGGGCTTATTTTAAGCATAATGCCCTTTTATCGACAGGAATAGAATTTTGCCATGATCACCATGCTCACAAGATTGGTCAAATTCAGCATATGCTTCAAGGAAGCTCATATAAGTCAGAAAAAGCAAGGATTAATAAATTGATTTTTTCTGTTTATCGAACCATTCATCCTGCCTTTCAATTTACTAGACACCGTCCATGAAGACTTTATTGAAAACTCTATAGCAGGATTTGGGACAACGAGAGCTACTGGGCAGCCCTATCTTCAGCGTAGATTCCCAGGTATAGAAACTGACGAGCTAAAGGAAACTTGGAACGCGGCAAAAGAGGTAGAAAAAGCCTATGACGCTAAGAGACGGCAACCTTCTTAAGAAGCAGAGTCCTTAACCATCTGTGATCTTCCCTTTTTCTTATAGGGGATGTACGCTTGATGGCCGTGGACCACTTCGTGGAGGTTTTCAATGGCCATGAATGCATTAGGATCTTCTTGCAGAACAAGTTCTTTAAGATCAGAAATATCCAAACGCTCTACAATCACAAACAAGATGTCTTTAGAGTTCCCAGAAAAACCACCTTTGCCGTGAAGGATTGTGAGTCCAAGTCCCATCTGTGTCATGATGGCATCAGAGAGATGTTTTGGTTTAGAAGAAATAATAAGCACTGATTTGAGCTCATTAAGTCCTGCCATCACCATGTCCATCATTTTAAAGGCAACAACGAACATCATGAGAGATTTAAGTGCGATGTGCCAGTCTTGAAATACCCAACCATATGCTCCGAAGATGAAGAAGTTGATGACAAGGATCACTTGTCCAACTGTAAATCCTTTCTTTCTATTGATCAAGATCGCTAAGATCTCTGTACCGTCTAAGCATCCGCCGTGACGGATGATAAGACCAGCTCCGATTCCAAGTAAGGCTCCACCAAAGAAGATCACTTCAAGTGTGTCTCCAATAAAGGGTGTGATGTCTTTTAAAAGGAATAAAGAAACCGCAAATAAAACCACAGCAATTGACATGTGGATCACAAACATCCTACGGATGAAGCGGAAGGCCAAATAGATAAAGGGAAGGTTCAATATAACTAAATAGGGGGCTAGATAAGTATTGCCATAGACCCTTGCTAAAATCATCGCAATACCCGTAATGCCACCGTCGATCAGATCATTAGGCTGTAAAAACATTCTTAGAGAAAGGGCCGCTACAAAAGCGCCGATTGCCATCCAAAGAAGGCTTAAGAGGTGATGAGGTAGTGTTTTAGATTTAGCAGACATGACCATAGTTAAGATCTCAGGTTAAATTTTTTTTAAAATAAGATCTTTGGTGGAAATTGTCCAGGGAAAAGCGCATTTTAGTATAAAATGCGCGGGAGACGGGACTCGAACCCGCAACTTCTGACGTGACAGGCCAGTGCTCTAACCAATTGAACTACTCCCGCAAAGATAATGGGTACAACAGGACTCGAACCTATGACCACCTGTGTGTAAGACAGGCGCTCTACCAACTGAGCTATGCACCCATAATGCATCAAAACGAAGTGTAAACTTTACAACTTCGCCATATTTTTTCACAAGAGATTTTTCCATTTTTCTTTTTTTATTTTCCAGCGCTAGCTATACAGGAAAAGAAGAGGGCCTTTCATGAAAATCAGAGTAAAACGTATTGTCATTGTCATTTTTCTCCTTGTATTCGTCTTTTTTGCTGTCTCTTATTTTGTAAGAGGAAATGGCAAGGATTCCACGCTTACCTTATATGGAAATGTGGATGTTAGAGAGGTCGATATTGGATTTCGGGTTTCAGGGCTTGTCAAATCTCTTTTTTTTGAAGAAGGGGATAAGATAGCCAAGGGAGCAAAAGTTGCCGAGCTTGAAAAAGATCCCTACGATGCAGAGGTAGAAAAGGCTAGAGCTGATCTCAAGGCTATGCAAGTACAGTGGGAAAATGCAAAAATTCTTTTAGATAGAAGAGTGGCCTTAGAGCCAATCGGGGGAGTATCCCAAGAAGATTTGGATGATGCCTTAGCTAATTATCGACAGCTATCAGCAAGTCTTTTAGCCGCCAAGGCCAACTTGAAAATAGCTGAAGATAACCTTTCTTATACAGAAGCCTACGCTTTAAGTGATGCCATTGTGCTTACGCGAATAAAAGAGCCAGGCTCTACTGTAAAAATGGCAGACCCTGTCTATACGTTTTCAGTTCTCTCTCCTGTGTGGATCAGAGCTTATGTCAATGAACCACAGCTAGGTCTTGTGGATTTTGGAATGGAAGCTGAGATCTGCACAGACACAAAGGCAGGAAAGACATACAAAGGAAAAGTGGGCTTTATTTCTCCTGTTGCTGAATTCACTCCGAAAACAGTGCAAACAACAGATTTAAGAACAGACCTTGTGTACCGTCTCAGAATTTACGTGGACGATCCCGACGAGCTTTTAAAACAAGGGATGCCGGTCACGGTCAAATTAAAGCCGGCTCATTAAATGGGCTCTATTGCTGAGATCCAAGGACTTTATAAGTCTTTTCCTCCCTCTTCTCAAAGCTCTCTCACAGACATCACCGCCATGATCCCGCAAGGGAAAATGGTGGGTCTGGTTGGTCCAGATGGTGCTGGTAAAACAACGCTGATCCGTTTGATGGGGGCTTTGCTTAAGCCTACGGGGGGATCTATTAAAATCGAAGGGAAAGACACGGTTAAAGATTCAGAGGAGATCCATTCACTTACGGGATACATGCCTCAAAAATTTGGTCTTTATGATGAGCTCACGGTCTTGCAAAATCTCACCCTCTATTTTGATTTGCAAGGGGTTGAAAAGGACACCAAAGAAAAACTTTTTGCAAAGTTATTCCATTTTACGCGCCTTGAGCCCTTTAAAGATCGTCTTGCAAGAGATTTATCTGGTGGGATGAAACAAAAACTAGGGCTTGCTTGCGCTCTTATAAAAAAACCCAAACTTCTTTTACTCGATGAGCCAAGTGTTGGTGTGGATCCTGTTTCAAGAAGAGAGCTTTGGAAGATGGTGCATGAGCTCATGGAAGAGGGGATCTCTGTTATTTGGAGCACAGCGTATTTAGATGAAGCTGAAAAGTGCGACATCATTCTTTTAATGAATGAGGGCAAACTTCTTTTTTTTGGAGAGCCTAAAGATCTTTTAAGCAAAGTGAGCCATCGAAGTCTACTCTCAAAACAGCTTCCAGAAGGGCGTAGGGCTTTTTTAAAACAAATTGCCGCAGAAACGCAAGTTCTAGATGCCGTGATCCAAGGAAAGGAAATCAGAGTCGTTTTAGATCAGGGGATCGATGCCTCAGAGTGGATACTAGGGCAAAAAACAATTGTATTTGAAACGACGCCTCCAAGGCTTGAAGATGCTTTCATCGACATTTTAGGAGGCGTCCCTAAGCACGAATCTGAATTTGCCAGATTGCGCCCTCCTAGCGAGCTTTTATCAACATTCACACAGCCGTTGATCGAAATAGAAAATCTTACTAAAAAATTCAAAGAGTTTACTGCTGTTGATTCGATTTCCTGTCAGATTAAAAAAGGGGAAGTTTTTGGTCTTTTAGGACCCAATGGCGCTGGTAAATCAACGACATTCAAGATGCTCTGTGGACTTCTTACCCCAACAAGTGGGAAGGCGACAGTCCTTGGTGTTGATTTAAGAAAAAGTCCAGCTGCTGTACGCCAGCACATTGGGTACATGGCCCAAAAGTTTTCTCTCTATGGCAACATGAGCGTTCTTCAAAACTTGGAGTTTTTTGCTGGCATTTATGATCTGCAAGGAAAAGAGAAGAAAAAAGCGATTGATGAAATGATAGAGATCTTCTTTTTGAGACCTTACCTTGATACATCTGCAGATCTTCTTCCTTTAGGATTCAAACAAAGGCTCTCTCTTGCTTGTGCGACCATCCACAGTCCCGATATCCTGTTCTTGGATGAGCCGACATCAGGGGTTGATCCACTCATGAGGAGAGAATTTTGGAACCACATCAATACCCTTGTTCAGCAGGGGGTGACTGTGATGATCACAACCCACTTTATGGATGAAGCTGAGTACTGCGATCGGATCGCTCTCATCTATCAAGGGAAGATGATCCATATAGACAGCCCGGACAATTTAAAAAAGGGAAATGAAACTCTTGAAGAAGCGTTCATTCGTCTGATTGAGGAGTATGATCATGTTTAGAAGGATCAGAGCCTATGTGATCAAAGAAATCCATCAAATCACCCACGATATCAGCGCACTACTCGTCTGCGTTGTCTTGCCCTTGTTTCTATTGTTTCTCTATGGCTATGGAGTTTCCTTAGACATGAACCACTTGCGTCTTGGGATTGTGATGGAAGACACGTCTCCAAAAGCGCAAGTCTTAGTAAAGAGTTTTACAGACTCTCCCTATTTTGATGTGCAAATAGCGCGCGATAGATCCCATGTGACAGAAGAATTAATAAGGGGCCACCTTCGAGGCTTTATTGTAATTCCATCGTATTTTTCTCAGTTTACCGATAGATCAGCAACTAGAGCTCCTATCCAAGTCATCGCAGATGGAAGCGAGCCTAATACTGCTAACTTTGTACAAAACTACGTACAAGGCGCGTTTCAAAACTATTTAATCCAAGAGCATATAAGCGATAACTTGGAAGGACTTTCTCTTGTTCAAATACAGCAAAGAGTGTGGTACAACGAGCAGCTTGAAAGTAGGTATTTTTTACTATCAGGCTCACTTGCGATCATTATGACTTTGATTGGAACCCTGTTAACAGCTCTTGTTGTATCAAGAGAGTGGGAGAGGGGCACGATGGAGTCGATGTTTGCAACGGCGATCAAAATACCGGAGCTTGTTCTTGCAAAACTGATTCCCTACTTTTTTTTAGGCATGGTGTCGATGGGGATTTGCGTTTTAGTTTCGACGACCGTCTTTGGTCTGCCCTTTAGAGGTTCTTTATGGGCTCTATTTCTTGTTTCTTCTGTGTTCTTATTTTGCGCACTAGGTCTTGGTCTTATGATTTCGACTCTATCTAAAAATCAAGTGGTAGCTTATCAAATTTCTATTGTCGCAGGTTTTTTACCTTCCTACATCTTATCGGGCTTTCTTTTTGAAATTTCAAGCATGCCAGTTTGGATCCAAGGTCTCACTCACATCATACCGGCTAGGTATTTTGTGCAGTGTTTGGAATCACTATTTCTTGTAGGGGATGTGCCGGAGCTTTTATGGAAGAATGTTTTTCCGATGCTCCTTATAGGACTTGTATTTTTTGGGATCACTTCAAGAAGAACAGTGAAGAGGCTAGATTGAACATTAAACGCATAGTTACTTTGATTATAAAAGAGCTGATTGGGATTTGGAGAGATCCTAAGAGCCGTATGACTTTGCTAGTGCCTCCAGTCATACAGCTTGTCGTTTTTACCTTCGCTGCAACACTTGATGTAAAAAATGTATCGATGGGGGTTTTGAACTTAGATAGAGGTGAGCAAGGGTTTGAGCTCGTTCAAAGATTTAGAGGCTCTCCCACATTTAAGCACATACAATATCTAGAATCTGAAAAGGAAATTCCTCACTTCCTCGATACTCAAAAGGGGCTTATGGTCCTTCATATCGACCAGATGTTTTCACGTAATCTCGATGCTGGAAAACCTGCTACTGTACAACTGATCCTAGATGGACGCAAGTCCAACACGGCTCAGATTGTACAAGGATATGCAGTGAATATTGTTTCAACTTTTAGCGCTGATGTGATGGTTACAGAGCAAGACCCCATGCAAAATGCCATTCTTGTTCCCAGAAACTGGTTCAACCCTAATCTTTTATACTACTGGTTCAACATCCCCTCTCTTGTAGTAACTCTTTCTATGGTGACATGTCTTGTCATCACCTCGATTTCTGTAGCCAGGGAGCGGGAGCTTGGCACCTTTGATCAGCTTCTTGTATCTCCACTTCTTCCTTTTGAAGTTTTACTTGGTAAACTCTCAGCTGGGATTATTGTAGGAATGTTAGAAGGGTGTTTGATGCTCGTTTGTGGGATATTTATATTCCTTGTTCCCTTTACAGGATCCCTGTTGCTTTTTCTTTTGAGCCTCTTCGTGTTCATTTGTTCGATAAGTGGCGTAGGTCTTTTTCTCTCCTCTATGTCATCTACTCAGCAGCAAGCGATGCTTGGAACTTTTGTATTTATGGTCCCTTCGATTTTACTATCAGGTTTTGCGACTCCTGTTGAAAACATGCCAGTTTGGCTTCAACATGTATCGGCTATTATCCCACTTAGATACATGCTCATCATCTCCAAGGGGATCTTTTTAAAGGCAATGCCTGCAAACATCGTATTTTCCAATTTGTGGCCGATGGCCCTTATTGCTTGTTTTACTTTTCCGACAGCAGCTTTACATTTTAGGAGGAAAATCCAATGAACCGAAATTTGATTTATGGGGTCTTAATCCTATCCCTTGCAGGATGCGCCGTAGGACCTAAATATAATCCGCCTGAAATCTCCCTTTGTGATGAGTGGACTGTTGAAGATCTTTGTAAAACAAGTTTTGTAGAAGCGGAAGTGAACCCTCGCTGGTGGGAAGTATTTAATGATCCTCTTTTAACGCAGTGCATTGAGAAGGCAGCAGCTCATAACTATAACGTGCTGATCGCAGAAGAAAATATAAGACAAGCAAGAGCCATTAAGATGATTGCAACCTCTCAGCTCTTTCCACAGCTTTTGCTCGACTTCAACGGTTCTAAAACATACTTCAGTAAAAATGGTCCGGTATTTTCAGGACCATCACTCGCAGAAGGGGTGAATACGAACACAGGGCTTCCCTTTACGCTACAAATTCCACAAATGCAAAGTCTTTATAACGCTCTCATCGACGCTAATTGGGAGATTGATATTTTTGGTAAAGTTCGCAATCAAATCACAGCTAAAAAAGCTCTAGTTTCCAAAGCGGAAGATGATAGAAACAACATCTTGATCTCGATCTTTGCAGAGATCGCGATCAACTATATGCAGCTAAGGCGCTCTCAGCAAATCGGAAAATTGTTAGAAAAAAATATCAGACTTTTTGAAGAGTATTTGAGCATTGAAGAAGTGAGAAAAAAAACTGGGTATGCAAAGACCCTTGATGTGCTTGCAGTGGAAGCAAAACTCGCTATCGCTAAAGCAGAGATGCCTTTGAGCTATGGGAACATTTATCAGTCAATCTATGCGATCTCCGTCTTAACAGGGGAGAAACCTGAAAGTTTACTTTCAGAGCTTCTTCCGATTAAAGAGCTTCCAGCTCTTCCTGAAGAGATCGCCATCGGTCTTAGATCAGATCTCATTCGAAGACGTCCTGATATAAATGCAGCAGAAAGATCCTTGGCGTCAGCCACAGCCAATGTCGGCGTTGCTGTAGCTAATTTCCTCCCTTCAATTAAATTAGGTGGGGATATAGGGTTCCAGTCTCTTAAATTTATCAATCTATTTTCTGGGATGAGTAAGACGTGGACTGTTGGAGGAGATGTCAATATGCCTCTTTTTCAAGGGGGACGCCTTGTCGGAAACCTTCGTCTTACAGAATCGCAAGCGATTGCTGCAGCGCAAAACTACAGCCAAACCGTACTCACAGCTCTGCAAGAGGTAGAAACGGCCCTTGTTCATTACAAGTGTGATGCACAAACTCTTTTAGAGCTGCGTAGAGCAGCTGAAAAAGATGCCGCTTCTTTAAACATCACAGATGAGCAACATAGGTATGGCTATGTAAGTCAGGTATCTTGCATTGAAAGCGCCCTAGGTCTTAACACTTCTTTAGCTCTTGAAGCAGAAGCTTGTGAAGTTGCTCTTAAAGATCTGATTGTTCTTTATAAGGCGCTTGGTGGGGGATTTGAGCCGTTTCCTTTAGAGAAATGAAAGCTAGAGAGCTTCTTATAACCTTTTTTGATCGCATGATAAAGGTGTGGCCACAAGAAACTGTGATCTGTTCATGGGGAGTGTCTAGTCTAGATTCAGAAACTCCAACCTTGCCGTCATTTTTTTCCTTAATAACGGGATTCCATCCCGAAGTTCCCGAAATAACCAGCACTTTTAAACTTTTTGGGAACTGTCCTAAATGATCAAACGTTTGGCTTTTCAAAAGCTGTCTGCCGCTTTTGGGCCCTAAGATTTTTCGAACGAGCCAGAAATTATTTAAGTAGCGTGCAAAGCTGCTTCCTTGGTTTGGAGGAGCCAAAAGTACAGCTCTTCCTATTTTAGCTTCGTCTGGACAGTCAGGGTGATTGAGTGCCGCCCGAAGAACAATACCACCTAAACTATGGGTGACAAAATGGATGGGATCTCCTTTATGACTCTGCGCATATTTTTGCAAATCTATCACTAAAACTTCGGCATGTGCTTCAATGGTTTGCCGTCTACTTGGATAGCCCCATAGATGCGTTTCATACTCCTCTTTTTCAAAGGCCTTTGCCATTTTGCCCATTGAAGAAGAGCTCCTCATGAACCCATGGATGAAGTAGACAGGCTCACCAGCTTTGATGTAAATGGGAAATAATAAAACAATTAAAATTAAAGCTTTTTTCATGTGTTTATTATTGTACTTTGTTGCTTTAAATTTTGCAAAGTAAGATCATCACCTCCCAAAAACGACCTTTACCTATCTAGGAAATGAAAATGAAGCCTCTCCTAAGTTTACTTTTTTTGTCAGTGACCTTTAGCCTGTATTCTCAAGATGCTTCACAAGTAAAGCTTCATTCGGTAGAAAAGCAGCCGGTCATAGAGTGCGATCAGTATTGGTATGTTGCCGGAGGAATTGTGTATATTGCTCCTTCAGCCTCTTTGGGATATCGATTTCAAAGAGGGAAGTTTGGAGGAGATACTTCCTTGTCAGTCGCGATTCTCCCTTATGAGCTCATTGGTTCGACATTCCAGATCAGCCAACTTTATTATCCAAGACCAAATATCAATCACGAGTGGTATGTCGGAGTTAAGGAAGGGGTTTGTTATGTTCATAGCAACATGCCCTACCCCTTTGACGGTCACTTATGGGACGGATTTGTTGGAGTAGTAGGGGGTTATCAGTTCCGCTCAAAAAAACACTTTCATTTTATACAAGGAGATATAGCTTTTCCTATTGAAACTAGTATAGATGAGGGGTATCCCTTTCCTATGGTATCTATCTCCTTTGGTGCGTCTTTTTAATTTCACTTTGTAAGTGTCTTATTTTTATGATTTTAGAGTTTTCTTTGTAAGTGAATAATTTAATTTTTATAACAATTTGTATTGTGAGACTGGTATTGTTTTTTTTATTAATTCACATTAATTGCTGTAATTTGTAT
>CAIJXB010000062.1 GCA_903824495.1 uncultured Chlamydiae bacterium | reverse complement strand
TCAATTATAGCCGCTTCTGTTTGTCTGCTAAATAGATGGCTATTGGATAAGGCAGGCTGAAGAAGTTTGGTTTTTAGGAGTAGCGACTTCAGGATCTTTAAGCAAACTTTTCCAGTCTAATTTAGCAGAAGCTGCTTTCGATTTGCTTTTAGTGGCTTTTTTTAGCTCCCAAGCTTTCACCCAACTTTCAGGCTCTTTTTCCCAAGGAGCTGGGATCTCTTCGAGCTCTAGGTTAGGCATTTTTACACGGACAAATTTAAATGTTTCTTGAGCCGTTTGTTTTACTTCAGCAGAAAGTTCTGGATCGCTGCATAGTTTATACATTCTTCGAATCTCTGTTTTAGAAACTTTCCCAAGGTCAGGGCTCTTATCTAAATTCTTATTCGCAATCGATGCGGCGGGAAAAGAGCCATACTCTGTGGATTCTAAGCAAAAAATCAAGGGAATGATCGGAATCGACTCTTTCTTCCTTAAGTAGTTTTCTCTCACAACTACAACAAGCGTATTTTTACAAAGAGTGGACATATCCCTAAGTGTGAGTGGAAGCCTAGTAAAAGCTCTTCCAGACAAAGTTGTAACTGACTTGCAAGGAGTGTCGTAATTATAAACACGCTCTATTTTATCGTGAGCAAAGGATTTAACAAGATCTGTCCTTACACAGGCGTAGCCATAAACCATGACTTCTTTGAAAGACCCTATTGAACAAGACATAAAAAAATACAATTTACAATAAAATTAAAAAGATAATTATACAACATAAAACAATAAAAATCAAACAATAACACACATAAAAACGCAAGCAAGACAAAAACACCCATAAGGCACTGAAAAGCAGTAAAATCCATCGATAAGGGCCGACACCGCCGTAAGGAGAAGCTGAAGGCCTTTCTCTAGAGAAAAAAACAAGCTAGGAAAAAATCCTAAAAGTTTTTATATTCAGGCTACTGAAATTTTAAGGATTAAAAATGGAAACAACTGTGCAGGCAAAAACCAAAAAAACGACTTGGGTCATCTTCGCTTACGCTCTTTGCATTCTGATCGGAGGCATCATGGGGCATCGATTTTCTTCAAGCAAGGCCTCTTTAATCAGTGGGATCGTCTTTGGATCGCTGCTACTGGCAGCTTCGGGCTTAATGTTTCAAAGAAAGCCTATTGGAAACTGGATGGCTCTTATTCTTGCAATTACTTTAGAAGGTTTTTTCACTTGGAGATTTGCAAAAACTCTGAACTTTTTACCCTCTGGTCTTTTGAGCTTAATCAGCCTTTTTGTCATCATTCTCATCGCATTGAAAGTGGGAAAAAGACTTCGCTTTAGTAGATAAAAAAAGCTTTAATTTTTTCAAAAAACGCATAGACAAAACATGCAATAAAGCTTTTACTTTTACATACTATTTTTTACAATTAAATTAAATCCGTTTTTTATTACACATTAAATACGAATCATAATGTATAATGTAATATAAAAAACAGGACAATTACATTTGATTGTAAATTCAAATACACACTATTACATTTTAAGTGCCGATGTAACGCTCACTGGCGACTTTATATCTAAAACCGCTAAGGCGTTTTACACCTACTTGAACCCCTTTGCTCCTGAAGAACCGACTATCAAACGCATTAAAAGATTTCATATACAACCTTCTTTTGGCCCCTCTGCTTGGCAGTTTCTTTACCCCCCAGAACTCATAAGGGCCTGCTATTCTTTAATTGAGGCTATAAAAATCAATAATAAAGAATTGATTAACGATATAAAGCTAGATTTACTTAGGATTAGCGCAGGAACACTCTACAGCGCCTCGTATTTGTGCGCGCTGTCGGTCCAGATCGGATTCTTATTCCATAGGACCATCGTTCCTCTCTTTGCTCCTTTTGTTCCGATTATCGGCCTTGTAGGCTCCGTTATCTGTGGATTCATTGAGACTAAAAAAGCCATCAGACAAGTCCACTTCATCTCAGAATGTAAAGAGCACCTTACATCCTTAAAGATAGGAAAAGTGACTCCTGAAGCTTTGGTTTTTTTAAAGACGTTTATGCCGACAGACAACTCTTTAGAAACAGACCACAATTTTACGAACCTCGTTAACAGAGTAAGGCCTTGGTTTTTTGAAGAATTTATGGAAGAAATCGAAGATACCCTTCCCAAATTGGTAGACCGCCTAGAAAACCCCACGACAAAAGAATCGCATGCTAAGTGGCTAGCAAGGGCCACCCGTTTTGTAGACCATGTAAAGACTCAAGCAGAAAAAAAACTAGTCGTTCAAATCATCTCAGTTGCTGCGATTTCACTTCTTTTATTCAGCTTCATAGCTACTTTAATAGCTCAGCCTTATTTAATTCCTGCGATCATCATTGTAGGCTACTTTACAGTGCTCATTAGCAACTACATCCACGATTCAGGAACTCAAAGGCATTTAAGCTGGGATTTTAGACCTGATGAGTGCATTCCTGAGTTCGTGAAAAAGCGCATCGGAATGAGTTTATCCAAAGCACCTGTTAGCGTATTTAAAAAGAAATATAAAGTCCTGACAAAAGATCAAAAGATCTCTCTTCAGAGATTTAGTAGTGGAACTCGAAGCACTTCCCGAAAACTGTCGAGCAAGGACTTTACTGTCGGATAGACAGGTCCTCTTAGACACGGATCATCATTATAAACAATCCATCCTTCCTTTTTCTTCACAAGAGTTGTATCAACAATCCTGTTCATAGGGTTGACATATGTTAAGGTGATGCATTTCATGGGTTTTTTATGGGCCTCTGAAAGCTGTCCTTCTAAGATCGCAGCAAACTCATCTTGTCTGAATAAAAAAGTACCCGGGGGTTTTTTAGAAAGGATCGCTTCACACTGTCTGTGATCGACTTGGCTCCATGCCTCATGGATCAAATCCTTAGAGGGGATCTCATCTAAAAAAGAATCTAAATTGACTTGGGAAAAATCACGAAATGTTGCGGCAAGACTTTGGAGAGCTGGTAAAAACTTCGCCATGAGCTGAATGGTTTTTACTGTTTCTTTTAAAGCATCTAGAGCTTGAGGTTGAAATCCGTCCCAGGAAAAAAGAGCATCTTCCCGACCGGAAACTTCGAAAGTAATAGAATCTCCACCGTTTTCCGGCAAAGAAAAATAGAAAGAAACTACGACCCAATCGCCAGAATCTACAGGCTCAGAGTTGAGATCTGTAAAGCGCACTTCCCCTGTTAAACGGTGAACGAATGCTTTAAAATCTTGACTCTTTTTTTCTGTCTGTGATGCTTCGGCAGAATGAGAAGCTCTTTTTAAGATTATCTTAAAAATCTCAACGTTTCTTCGAACTGTTTCATCACGAATCTTCAAATACATGGAATCCATCCTCGCCAAACAAGGTCACCCTTATTTGCGATTATAGGATTCAAGGAATTAAAATAAACAAAATGATGAAATAATCACTCATAAAAAGAGGCTCTTTAAATTTTTCTTAAAGAGCACAGTGTTTATTTTATGACTAGTCTATAGCTCGGACTTCTGTAGCCTCTGGACCTTTTCTTCCATTTCCTAACACGAATTCTACTCTTTGACCTTCACGAAGAGTTGCCCCTCCACCTTCAATATTTGATGTATGCACAAACAAATCCTTACCACCTTCATCAGGTGTAATGAATCCAAAACCTTTTTGTGCATTGAAAAACTTAAGCGTTCCTTTATTCGACACGGTAATCTCCAAATTTTATACGAGAAACTCAAGCTTAGTTATGGCAAAAAAATGAATTAAAGACAATGATCTTCTTAAAAAGGTGGAGAAAAAAAATGGTCTCTAAGGGAAAAAGCGACGATTTAGAAAAAAGAATGCTCCTTTTGGGCATACGGGAAGATGACCTTATTGAGAAATTCATCCTGGGATCTGGATCAGGCGGACAAAAGATCAATAAGACCTCTTCTTGTGTCTATTTAAAGCATATCCCCTCTGGGATTGAGATCAAATGCCAGCAGGAGCGCTCTAGAGACCTCAACCGCTACATTGCCCGTAGAGAGCTTTGTAAAAGGATTGAAGAAAGAGATCAAAACATTGTCTCTGAAAAAGAGCAGGCAATTGCTAAGATTCGAAGACAAAAAAAACGAAGGACTCGCAAATCTCAAGAAAAAATGTTACAAGATAAGAAAACACACTCAGAAACGAAAAACTTAAGAAAACCACCTAAAGCGGACAACTAACTATGTTTTGTTATGTCAAGGCATCCACGGCCCCCATGAGAAAAGAACCTAAAAAAGAATCAGAGCTCATCTCTGAAGCGTATTGCTCCGAAGAGGTACGCCTCCTTGAAAAACAAGGAGAGTGGGCCTCTATTGAAACCGCCGTTGACTCTTATAGAGGGTGGGTTTATTTAAACTGTCTAACCTTTAGAAAGGAGCCTTTTGTATCAGATGCTGCCGTACAAAGATGCTCTGCCCATTTATATAGTATAGAAGACACCACCCTAGGGCCTATAGCAACACTCCCCTTTGATACGGGATTGAAGGTTCTTTCCTCTAAAGATCGCTGGATCCACGTAGCTCTTGTCGATAGCCAAGAAGGATATATTCAAAGAGGCGACATAACCTTTGACAGATCTTCTTTTCAGAAAAAAGAAGATCTCAAGCTATTTAGCTTGCAATTTCTAGGACTCCCCTATACTTGGGGTGGAAGATCGAGCTTTGGATTTGACTGCTCCGGCTTTGTACAAATGCTCTATCGCCATATGGGATACAAGATTCCACGCGATGCAAAAGATCAAATGTCTTGGGAAGGTTTTACTGATACCTCCATAGAAAACTTAAAAAGTGGAGATCTTATTTTTTGGGGATCTTCTCCAAGAGAAATCCGCCATGTAGGGATGTATCTAGAAAATCATAGGTTCATTCATGCCACAGTCGCTGAAAATGCCCCTTACATCAGAGTAAGCTACCTCTCAGACCCTGAGTGGGACGGACTCGGTAGATGGCCTCATAGAGAGGCTAGGACCCTCAGGTAACACTTAGTTGACTTTCACAGTAAGCGAGAACAGTCGCTTGCTGTTTAGAATTTAAGTTAATCGCCTTTCTAATGGCTTTTACTAAGGCAATTTCTTGATCGACCAGTTGCTTTAGTTCTGCGCGTTGCTGGCCACTCAACTTAGGAAACAATCGGTGTGCCACCACAATCGAGGCGCTACGACCACGGCCTGCCTTGCAATGGATGTAGAATTTGGCTTGAGGGTTTGCCTGTCGAATATCACGCATGCGACTAGTCACCGTTTGAATTGTATCAACAGGAACAGCTTCAAAATCTCTTGTTGGCATATGAATATGTTCAATTCCATGTTGCTCCCATAGAGGCTTAGTTGCTGGATGGATGATCCCTCGCTGCAACTCAAAATCCTCAAGAAGAGTAATCACATGTGTGATTCCTTGTTCTTTGAGCTTGTCAACATGATGCGTCAGCGGAATAGCACCGAGGACAACATCAGGTGAAATCTCATGCCACCACTGACTTTGTGTGCACACGGTATAAAGAAGCGAAAGATCATAGTAGAAACGATGGCGAAAAGCGATAGCGACAAAAAGGATTCCTACGGCGACCACCACCTTAATGGCTGTAAGCGCCCAAGGAGCTATAGCGACTCCTGCAGCAGCTGCAACAGTGGGGGCTGCGAGGACTGCGCAAGCACCCAAAGCAGCTCCCCCAACTAAAAGGCCTACGTTGGAATCAGCAAAAGAAAGATCCCATAAATTGACAGAAGGGGCAATAGCCGACATATTCACCTATTTTTTAGTGAAGAGTCTATATGATTTCTTATCAGAAAACAAACAGAAAAACAAACCACTTACTTAGCCTTTTTACGAGCTTTACTAAAAGTTTTTTTATTTTGATTTCCTTGTTGCTCAGGAAGAGCTACTTCCATCACAGATCCTTTTTCAGAAAGGTAAAGAATTGTTTTACCAAGAGGCTCTAGAAGGATTTTTCTTTGGAGTAAACTTTGGATCTGCCGAAGATTAAGTAACGTTCCTTTGTACTCTTTCCAAAGAACAAAAGAGCAGCCTTCTTTCCATCCAGAGCAGCCATAGCCCTTTTTCCCTTCAATGATTTGTTTTTTGCAGCGAGGGCATGATCCGATCTTGCTCCCATCTATCTGAGTAAGATCACTGCCACGGATTAGGTCTTTTGTATACTGAACAATTTCATTCATAAAAGTCGCAGGCGATAATTTCCCCACTTCCATTTCTTTGAGCTTTGACTCCCACTCCCCTGTAAGCTCTGGAGATTTTAAGTTAGGATCTTGGATCAATGCTATTAAATAACGTCCTAGATCGGTTACTTTTAATACTTTTTTATCTCGAAGGATGTAGCCGCGTCTTAACAAGGTTTCAATGATGGCAGCTCTTGTTGCTGGCGTTCCTAGTCCCTTTTGTTTGAGAGCTTCTTTAAGCTGCTCATCCTCTACAAACTTTCCAGCCGTTTCCATAGCACCTAAAAGCGTCCCTTCTGTAAAATGCTTAGGAGGCTCTGTTTTACCCTGTTTAACGGAAGGGTCATGAGGCCCAGTTTCTTGCAAAGTGAACTCAGGAAGGTCTTGCTCTTCCTCTTTTTGTTTATCTGCATCATCCGACTCTTTTCCGTAGAGCTGGGTCCAGCCGGGAGAAACGATTTGAACTCCTTTTGCTTGAAACTTCTCCCCTTCTACCTCCCCTTCAACCGTTGTGACATTTTTTAAGCAAGGCGGGTAAAAGGCCGCAATGAAGCGTAAAACGATTGCATCAAATACCTTTTGAGAGTTCGGAGAAAGAGAAGAAGGTGTTTTTCCAGTTGGGATGATCGCATGGTGATCGGTCACCTTTTCACTGCTCAAGATTCTTGAAGTGAACGGAAGGTTTTTCAAATCAAGACGGGAGATCTCAGAGGGTCTTATTTTTTCTAAATTTTGTAAAATTTGAGGGATCTCCCCTTTCATATCGCTACTTAAAAACTTAGAATCAGTACGAGGATACGAGATCGCCTTACTTTCATAAAGCTGCTGAGCGATTTCAAGAGTGTCGTTTGCAGACATTCCGTATTTCTTGTTCATGTCGCGCTGCAGCTCTGTCAAATCATACAAGAAAGGAGGAAGCGCTTTTTCTTGTTTGCTATCGATCTTTTTAACTGTAAAGAGATGATCTTTTAGCTTATCAAGAAGAAGCTTTGCTTCTTCCTCTTTTTTGAGCCTTCCCCCTTTCCACTTAAAAAACACATTTTTATATTTAGTTCTAAGCTCCCAAAAAGGCTCTGAAACAAAGTTCAAAATTTCTTCATCTTTTTGAGCGATCATGGCAAGAACGGGCGTCTGGACTCTTCCGACACTCCATAGGATCTCCCCTCTTCCATAGCGCACAGTGAAATTGCGGGTTGCATTAAGACCTACGATCCAATCAGACTCACTTCTACACCTTGCAGCTTCATATAGATTGTTGTAATCAGTTCCAGGACGGAGCGCATCAAAAGCCTTACCGATCGCCTCTTCGGTCAAAGAGCTGAGCCAAAGTCTTTTGAATGGCTTTGTTTCAAGACCTGCCAAGGAAAGGATGTAGCGGAAGATAAGCTCTCCTTCTCTTCCCGCATCCGTTGCAGCTACTAGCTCAGTTGATGATTTTACAAGGCGTTTAATAACCCCAAACTGCTTAGCAACTCCAGGATTATCGATCAGCTTAAGCTCAAAGCTTGCTGGCACAAAAGGAAGTGTATGAAGAGACCACTTTTTTAGTGCAGGATCGTATTCATTAGGTTCTTTTAAAGTCACTAAATGGCCAAAGGCCCACGTCACTTGACAGCCATTACCTTCGAAGTATCCATCTAGCCTATTTTTAGCTCCTAAAAAAGCAGCGATGTCTTTTGCAACTGAGGGCTTTTCGGTGATCACAACTCTCATAGTCTTTTGGCTCCCCATTTACCTTTTTCTTTCACAAAAAAATGAACAACTCCACAGTTGTGGATCGACCAATCGTGCTCTTCAATTTGCATAAGGAAGCATGTAGCCCAGTGAATACCGCCATGAGCGACAATAAGAGGTGTTTCAGACAGTGAAAGGGCGGCGTTGAGCCCCTTTCTCACCCTTTCTAAAAAAAGAAAAAGATCCCCTTCTTCTGGAATAGGAGACCCCATTTTCAAGCCTCTCATTTCTTTCCACACTTGAGCTGTGCATTCGCCTAGTGCATTCATTTCATAGTGAGGAACTTTTAATCTAGGGGTGATGATCTCTTTTGTTTCTTGCACCCGAATCATTGGACTTGAGACAACAGCATTAACTTGCAAAGAGGCAATCAAAGGTTCTATTGTTTGTGCTTGAAGACGTCCCGTCTCATTCAAAGGGATTTCTTCAGAATGATCCCCTTTATCAGCCTTTTCACTTATGTTATGATCTGTTTGACCATGGCGGACAAAATAAAACTCTTTTGGCAAGATCATAGAAGATTCCTTTTGCAATAGAAAGAGCTCATCATCGCAAAAAAAAGGAACGAAAACAATGCTTTTTATGCTTTTTTAACGGGTCGAAACGATAAAACAATCGAGAGAGAAAGAGCTAGTGCAATAACTAGAAGCGTTATTAAGGTCGGAATCTTCCAAAAAGGCAAAAGGATCAATTTTGCTCCGACAAAAAACAAAATGAGAGCTATGGCATTTTTAAGATGCCGGAACTGACTCTTGAGCTTGGCGAGCAAAAAATAGAAAGAGCGAAGTCCTAGTACTGCAAACACGTTGGACGTATAGGCAATCACAACACTTGATGTGACGGCAAGAACGGCAGGAACTGAATCTACAGCAAAGACAACATCAGACACTTCGATTAAAAAAAGAGCCAAAAAGAGCATCGTTGCGTAGTACTTGCCCTCTTTAAAAATAAAAAACCGACCTTTATGCTCTCCATGATCGAACCTAAACAACTTTTTGGCAATTCTAACAAGAAGACTTTTGTTCATATCCTTTTTTTCTTCTTTTTGAAGAAAAAACATCAAGGCTGAAAAACACAAAAAAGCTCCAAAGAGGAAATACATCCACTGAAACTTTTGCAAAAGGGTAATGCCGAGCAATATGAATGAAAGACGAAAGACTAAAGCCCCTAAAATCCCCCAGTAAAGGACTCGATGTTGATAGACGGGCCTAATCTGGCAAAAGGAAAAGACCACTAAAAAAACAAACAAGTTATCGATACTTAAAGAAGACTCTAGAAGATACGCTGTTAAAAAGGTAAGAGCTGGCTCAGCACCTAAAAATTTCCAGACAAAAAGGTTAAAGACAGCAGCAAGCCCCACCCAAAATAAACAACAAAGGCAAAGAGCTCGAACACCAAGCTCCGAAGGCTTTTTATGAAAAACCTTTAGATCTACATAGATCATGCTTAAAACAAACAGATGGAATACAACCCAAAACCATACAGAGTCCAATATGCGCCTACCTTTTGTGCTATCCTCTATATAGAAAAAGGCACAAATAAAAAAAAGGCATAATCTCTAAGCTCTTTTTAAAACCCAATCTTTAAACCTTCTTTCATGGGAATTCATGGCCCCTTCATAGCTTGATCCTAGCAAGTTTTGCACTCTTGATGAACTACTAATCCTATCAATCATTACCTTGTAATCTTTTAACCAGTCCTTATCCTCCCTTTTTAAAGAAAGAGAGTCGACAGAAAGCGTTTTAAAAAAGCTGCAAAACTCGTCCTTATCCTCCTTTTTTGGAAGGAGTTTATAGAGGATTATGTTTTTTACTCCGTGGATTTGAGTAAGTTGTAAATAGCTCAGATCTCTTGCTTCGATCTGCATTTTTTGAAGCTCTCTAGGATCTTTGTAATCCTTTATCCATCTGGCCAAACCAACACATAAAATAGCTAAAGAGATCAAAGGAATGGCTGGATGGCAAGGTAAAGTTATAGGAATGGTTAGATGACCTGTAAGGGTAGCAACCGCTCCTATACTGCATAAAGCCGCAAAAGCGTATAAAGCCACTTTTACGATTTTGACATTTGTGAAGTAAAAAACATCTGGAGGAATCTCTGGAGGCCTTGATGGCAAAGAATTCCATGTATATGGATCTATCACGAAATCCCCCTTAAATTATTTTCGAAAAAATAATAGAGGATGTTCCGAATAAAATTATATAGGATTTATTTTAAGAGAGCTGAAAGGATCCATCACTGGATCCTTTCAGCTTAAGACAAAGATTATCTAGACTTATTCAACCACTCTGTAAATGCCGCTTCAATAGAGGCTATAGCTGTGCTATTTTCTCTACGAGCTAATTCCAATTCTTGATCATGGCTTGTTTGTTGCGCAATAGCTATGGAATCTGTAGAAATACGTTCTCTTTCAATTTGAATACTGTTTAAAGTGCTATTCAACGTGTTTTGAGCATCCTGATTGACACGTGCTACAGCTTGTACCTTTTCCGCTTCACGAGCGCTTCTGATTCTCGCCACAATAACTTGATAATCCCTATTATCCCGAGAAATCGCGCTTATCTCTCTTTGAATCGTCTCATTCCAGGTATTTTCACACTTTTCTATTCTTAGAATATATGCCGCTCTTGCATTTTGTTCCTGGAATTCGAGACTTTTAAGCCTCCGATTCAACCTGTGAGGGTATTTACTATCAAGGTCAGTAGTGATTTGACTTAAATTTGACCGCCCATCTTCTAGACGCATTTTCAAGTCTCTTAAAACTCTAAGATCTTCGACCTCTGTTAAAATCTGATATTGCTCTAAATCACCTATATTCATCTCTCTGCTAAAGGATCTAAAATTTAAAGTGCGTGCGTAGATAAAAAATTTATCCCTTTGATCCGTTAGAGAAATAATGTCATATCGTTCGATGTTTGCAAGTCCATGTTTATAAACAAGCTGTGGGTAAGTAAGATATGGAGCCTCATCTTTCATTGCTTGAAGCTCTACAGGATCTTCATAGTCCAAAATTTGGCTAGCAACGCAAACAGAAGTAATTGCTAAAAGAAAAAGAGGTACAGCTAAATAACCATACGGCGCAGGAATAACCCCAGTCACACTTAAACCGATTAAGGCAACCCCACCTATAACGCATACAGCTGCGAAAATATAGAGAGCAACTCTTTTGGTTTTTGCAGCTGTCCAAGAAGGCGCTCCTGGAGGGAGAGCTTCAACTTCTAATATGACCTCATTATCACCAACAACATTACCAACAACTGGTCTTTTTTCCTGTATATGCTGCCAATAGGGTGGTGCACTTACTTCTATTGTTGATGCCATGAGATTGTTCCTTTGTTGTTTTGCGCAAAGAATACCAATAAACGAGAAATAAACGCAATCTTAACAATAAATTTAAATAATAATTTAAAAAACTGATTATTATAAGAAGAGGATACCCTCAGGAAAGCATCTTGTCCTATAAACCGTTTCTATGGTAAATTTTCCCCTCATGATTGATAAGGTATATAATGATTGTTTTAGGGATAGAAACCACCTGTGATGAAACTGCGGCCTCCGTGGTACGAGATGGCAAAGAAATTTTATCAAATGTAGTTGCCTCTCAAATAGAGATCCATCGTAAATTTGGCGGGGTCTTCCCAGAAGTAGCTAGTAGAAGCCACGTAGAAGCCCTTCCCGCTGTCATGAGACAGGCCCTTGCGGAAGCTAAGGTCTCAATCGACCAAATCGACCTTGTGAGTGTAGCCAAGGGCCCAGGCCTTATTGGACCTCTTCTCATCGGGGTGAATGCCGCTAAAGCGTTTGCACTGGGGATTCAAAAACCTTTTATAGGGGTTAACCACGTAGAAGCTCATCTCTATGCTGCTATGATGCACCAAGAAGCTCCGATTTTCCCATCTTTAGGGGTTGTACTCTCCGGCGGTCATACGTTCCTTGTTCTCATCCATGGACTTGGCGTTTATGAAAGGATCGGAGCTACCGTTGATGACGCCATTGGTGAAGCTTTTGATAAGGTAGCGCATTTACTCGATCTTCCTTATCCGGGAGGTCCTGAAATTGAAAAGTTAGCTCTTCAGGGCAAAAAAACGTCTTCTTTTTCCTTTAAACCAGGCCGAGTTAAAGAAAAACCGTATGATTTTTCTTTTAGCGGTCTTAAGACCAACGTCTTTTATTCGATCTACGGACAAAACGGGAACAAAAATGCCCCTTGCCCCCTTCCTTTAGAGCAAAAAGCAGACCTAGCGCATGCATTCCAAGAAGCAGCATTGGGAGATGTCGTTAAAAAGGCAATCAACGCAGCCCATGATTTTGACTGCAAGGCGATCTACATAGGTGGCGGCGTCAGCAATAATAAAAGGCTAAGAGACCTTTTTAGCGAGCAAGCCCCAACTCTTCCTGTCTTTTGGCCACCGTTTGGCTTAAGCCTCGACAATGCCGCTATGATTGCAGGCCTTGGCTTCCACGTATACCAAAAGCAAGGGGCGGACTTAATGAGTTTGGAGCCCCAAACAAGAATTCCTCTCACTTAAGTAAATTTTTCTTTTGATGTGGAAAGTTGAAAAACTAGAGAAAAAACTTGATCTCTATTCTATGGATTCATACAATTTAGCCTCATCTGATTTATCTTTTTTAGAGGATTGTTATAATGGCTAAAGGCGCAAGAGAAAATATTAAACTGAAAAGCACGGAAAGTTCCGAGTGCTACTGGACAAATAAGAACAAAAGAAATACAACTCAGAGACTTGAGTTAAAGAAATACGACAAGAAGCTTAAGAAGCACGTAATCTTTAAAGAAGCTAAGTAAGTAACGCTAGCGCGTTAAACGCGAGGGATCGGTCAGATTCATGTTTGAGTTTTCTATTGCATGCAAATACCTGATTCCTCGCAAAAAACACCTATCTGTCACATTGATTGCTATGATGTCGGTAGGTGTTATTTCTTTGATCGTCTGGCTTCTCCTCGTTTTTCTTTCAGTTACAAATGGTATCGAATCTAGTTGGCTCAAAAAGCTCACAGATCTCAATGCCCCGGTTCGGGTCACCCCAACCCCAGCTTATTACTCCTCTTACTATTACAAGGTAGATTCTATTAGCAGCGCCTCCGGCTTTGCTTTTAAAACTCTTGGAGAGAAAAAAGAAGCCCTTACCTCGGATCCTTACGATCCTGAGGAAGACCCCGAAGTCCCCTCCCACTGGCAAAGACCTGAGTTGAATACCAAGGGGGCTCTGATCGATCCCGTCAAAGGACTTGTCTCTTCCCTTACTGATCTACAAAAAAAACACCAAAGCCTCTTTTATCAAGACTATGAAATGTCTGGAGCCCTATTAAAGCTGCAACTTTTAAGAAACAGCTCTCCGTCTTTATTCACTTCTGGACAAGAGTCGATGAACTTTTTAACGCAGGTCTCTTACCTAGCAACACCTCCTGCTCAAAAAAAGACTCTCTCCTCTCTTTTGATCCCTTTTTCTGCTAAAGACATCAATCATCTACTCTTTCTTGCCAATTACCGGATGGAGCGGACGCTAGAGGATGGAGCGCCGGCTCTACTTGCAGCCTCTGAAACATTCCCAAGTAAAATCGATCAAATTTTATCCTTTCTCAAAATACACACGCTCAAAACTGTTACTCCTTACTGGAAGCTTCCAGCCTTCCTTCTTCCTGAAGATGTTGCTTTTTCTGTATCTGGACCTGTAGAAAAATTGACACTTGCAGATACTTTTCAAAAGAAAAACAAAAACATCTCCACTGTGATCAGAAAAGGAAACGAGCTATTGGTTTCAATAGAGGGCAGATCTTTTACAATAGATGTTGAAAACACCTTTTTCGAAGTAGCCAAACCTCTTATTTTCAAATCAAAGATCCAAGAAGAGAGCATTGAAACAGCGCATCACATCCAAGAGATCCGTGTTTTAGTAGAAGGATCTTTGCAAGGACACATAATTAAAGGTGAGCTTCCTTGGAAAGATCTACTCGTCGACACTTTTACTGTTTTGTCTGAATCTGGACATGAACATGGAAAAAGTCCTCCTTGGGTCCATGTACAAAATAGTGCTCGTGAGTGGTCACTTCCTACGAATGAAAAAGGGGAAAGCGGCATCTTGCTGCCTAAGGGGTTTAAAGAAAATGGCGTGATGTTAGGCGATAGAGGCTTTTTATCATACCAAGGGTCCACTTCAAGTAGCGTTCAAGAACAAAGGGTTTCTGTTTTTGTTGCAGGATTCTACGATCCTGGTATCATTTCAGTCGGCAACAAATGTCTCTTGGTCCCTAAAACAATCACTAAAACGATAAACTCTTCAAATACCCCCTTCACTTTTGACAAGATCTCTCTTGGGGGATTTCAAGTATGGCCCGACTCTCCACGTAGCGCTGAGCTCATCAAAGAAGAAATCCAAAATGCTTTAGAAAACCAAGGACTATCCTCTTATTGGAGTGTCACTTCGTATAAAGACTACGAGTTTGCAAAAGATCTTCTTCAGCAGTTCCAAAGCGACAAGATGCTTCTTTCTTTGATCGGCGTCATTATTCTCGTTGTCGCCTGCTGCAACATCATTTCCTTTTTGATCCTTCTTGTGAGCGATAAGAAAAAAGAAATCGCTATCTTGCAAGCGATGGGAGCCAGCCGCACGAGCATCGCTTTGATCTTTGGATCATGCGGGATGATTGTAGGCCTCTTTGGCTGCACAATCGGCACGGTAGGAGCTCTTTTTACCTTAGAGCACATTGATCTGATTGCTGGCTTTTTAAGTGCGATGCAAGGCCACGAAGCTTTCAATCCTGCTTTTTATGGCAACTCGCTACCTACTACTTTAAGCTCTGGAGCCCTTCTTTTCATCTTCATTGCAACACCGACCCTTTCACTTCTCTCAGGTCTTATCCCAGCAATAAAAGCCTCTAGACTTTGCCCTTCTACCATCTTGAGGTCTGAATCATGACACCTCTTCTACAAGCCAAAGATCTTTATAAGACGTTTTCATCAGCAGGCTCTGATCCTATCGAAATTTTAACAGGGGTTTCCTTAGACCTCTATCCTGGAAAATCGATTGCGATCATCGGAAAATCTGGAAGCGGCAAAAGCTCGTTACTTCATATTTTAGGAACTTTAGATGCTCCTAATTCTGGAACTCTTACCATCTGTGAAAAAGAAGCTTTTTCACATGCAAGAGAGCTTAGAACGCAGAACATCGGCTTTGTCTTTCAATCCTTCCATCTTTTAGAAGACTATACACTGCTTGAAAACATCTTGATCCCAGCGCAGATCGCAAGAAAAAACACGAGACCTTCAAGCGAGCTTTTTTCGCGAGCGAAAAAACTTCTAGAGTTTGTTGGACTTGTAGAGAGGGCTAATGCTCCTGCAAAACTTCTATCTGGCGGAGAAAAACAAAGAGCCTCGATCGCTCGCGCTCTTTTTAACGATCCAGATATTTTGCTTGTTGATGAACCCACAGGGAACCTCGATCCAGTCAATGCTTCTTTAGTACAAAAGCTTTTGCTATCAAGTTGCAAAGAGCAAAACAAATCGCTCATCTTGGTCACCCATGATGAGGAGTTTGCAGCGCTTTGTGACGAAGTGTTTTTACTTAAAAATGGAAAGCTCACTAAGATATGAACACCCTACTCACAAAAACCCCCTTAGAGCTGATCGAAGAAACCTTAAAAAGTCTTCTGCCTCCTTCTACCGGTCCTTATAAGCTGGTCTTTGAAGCGGCTCGCTATAGCCTATTTTCCTCTGGCAAACGAATAAGACCTCTTTTGACGCTCATGACTGCTGAAGCCTTTTTTGCCCCCATAGAGACAGCCCTGGCCCCAGCCTGCTGTCTTGAGCTCATCCACACATACTCCCTGATCCACGACGATCTTCCTTGCATGGATGATGACGATTTAAGAAGAGGAAAACCAACCCTTCATAAAGTGTATCCCGAAGGGCAAGCCGTTTTAGCTGGAGATCTTCTTTTGACCTATGCTTTTGAAGCGCTCTCTAAAAGCCCCCATCTTACTGCTAATCAGATTTTAGATATGATCCGAATTTTAGCAGAAAGAAGTGGAGGTGATGGAATGATCGGTGGGCAGTCGCTTGATCTTTTAAGTGAAGGCAAAGAGGTCTCTTGGGACACTTTAAAAGCCATCCACCTTGGCAAAACAGCAGCGCTTCTTAGCGCTGCTTTAGAAATGGGCGGGGTTATAGCGGATGTATCCCCTGCTATCCGCAGCAAGCTCAAAATACTTGGAGAAACCATAGGTCTTTCGTTTCAGATCATCGATGATGTATTAGATATTGAGGGTACCGCAGATCTAATTGGAAAACCTTTGATGTCCGATGTTGAGAACAAGAAAAACACAAGTGTGTCTCTTCTAGGACTTGAAGGTGCAAAAAAGTTAGCTGAAGAGTTACTAGAAGCTGCTTTAAATCAATGCGAAGAGATGGGTATCGGAGACTCTAACCTTGCTAAGATGCTACCAAAACTCGTCCGGCGCCTATTTTAGCTTCAGCTTAAGATTTTCTTCGTGTAGCTTCAGATATTTGTAAAAAGCAACATGTCCGTTATAAGCCGAAATCAAAAAACCTTCAGATCCACACAAAAAACCCTTTTTCAAAAAGTAGCTCTTTAAAAAAGTAGCCCAGCTGTGAATGATCGCCTTCAACATGGAGGCTTTTTTACGTCCTTTGTGCTGACGAGCAAAAAGATCGGTATACGACTGCATCTTTTGCAAGAAATCAAAAACCCTGCGATAGGGAATATGGCTCATCGTATAGGTCAGATTTTCTCTTTTTAAGTGGGGAGGCACAATGACCTTCTCATGGACTTCCGCTTGATCAAACGAGGTGCTTTTACGGTTGTAGAGCCTAAGGACCCAGTCAGGATTCCATCCAGAGCATCCTGTGATTTCCTTATCGTATAGAAAGTTCTTTCTACGCACTGCGTAAACGCAGTTTGGATCCAACGTTTTGGTTTGGAGCTCATTTATGAGCTCTTCGCTTAAAACTTCATCGCTATCTAAGGAAAAAACCCAGTCATTGGAGGCTAGGGAAGTCGCCCTATTATGGGTTTTTCCAAAACCTTCAAAAGGACCTTCAAAGATCTTAACGTTAGGGTATTTTCTTGCGATAGCAAGAGTACCATCGGTTGAGCCTGTATCTAAAATAACCACTTCCGGAAAAGAAATTGTAGACTCAAGAGTCTTTTCTAAGGTTTCTTCGCTATTTTTGGCTAAGATGGTGATGCTGATCATTTTTTAAACGGGCTCCTCTAAAGAAAGGAGCCATTTTGAAGGGAGAGGTCTTTTTTAGCTAGAGAGATTTTTCTGCTATGGAGCACTGGCAAATAGTTATGAATTGCTTACAGCTTTCAAAAGCTCGGGGATTTTTACTTTGATAATGTCCCATAAAATAACATTATCAATAGAAAAGTAAGTATGGATGAGAATATCTCTTAATCCCGATACTTTTCTCCATTCAACTTTTGGATAGGAAGCACGGATTTCGTGAGGTACATTTTTCGAAGCTTCGCCAATGATTTCTAAATTACGAATTACTGCATCATATACAACTTCATCAGAGCAAAAAGCCTTAAAATCCATCGAATGGGTATAGCGGATAACCTTTTCGCAGCACTGTTTTTATGTCTTTAATAAAATGCTGATAATCACGCGACACGTATTAAATCCTTTTCTACATGATGCTTGAGCTCTTGCCTTAGAGCTTCTTCGGTAACCAAATCCACGTCCCGACCTAGGAGATCTTCTAGAAAAAATTTTAAGTCCATATACATATCGTAAGTGGGTGGAGTTGCAAATTTAATCAAAATGTCTACGTCGCTTGAGGGGGTTTCTTGCCCTCTAGCCACAGAACCAAAAAGGAACATTTTTTGAACCTTAAATTCCTTAATTTTATCCTGTTGCTCTTTAAGAAGACTTAGCACTCTTTGTTTTAGCATACAAACCCTTAAGAAGGTAGATCTTTATTCAATACAACTAGAAATAACTATAAGCTCAAATTATCACTGGTGGCATAAAAATGGAAGAAAAATAGAATTTTGCAATGTGTTCTTTTGAAAGAAAAAAATGGAAAGGCTTTTTTAGCTAGTTTTTTGAAGGCAAGCCAAGGTTGCCATACGATCCTTACTTACCTTTTCTACAGCTTTGAGTAGACGGCTGCTTCCAGCTCTTCTAAGAAGGTTACGCTGCTCTCTTTGGACAAACTCCTGATAAAAAGCCTTATAAAAAAGATCTCTATTTTCATGGGTCTCTAAATTGCCCATTTCGAGCTTCTTTTTCCCAATCAGGATTTTGTTAGCCTGTTTCAAAGCTCTTTTTGTAAGGTCTTTGTTTTGGGTAGACATTTCATTATATAAGCTCCATCCTTCAAAGGCTTCACTTTTGTCACTTGGAAAAGTTCGAAGCTTCTTGATAAACTTTGGATCTATCGCGCTCAAATTGTCATAAATACTTCGCAAGATCGCTTCTCTTTGGACCTTGGGCAATTTATGGAACATTTTTAAAGCATGCTCCCCTTTCATCTGCTTTAAAGCTGTATTTAAAGAGCCGTCTTTTTTTATCTGCTCTGCAAACATCTCAAGAGTTGGGTGCTCGGCGTTATAAGCTTTTTCTTTTTCATTTGCTAAACGCAGTGCATACAGATCCATACAGATCCATACAAGACCTACGATGACAACAGCTGCTACTGGAAAAATTCCACTCGTGAGGACCGTAAGAGCAATTGCTAATATAAGAGCCGCAACACCAAGCGCAAGGTGAAACTTAAGGAGTCTCTTCTCCTGGCTTCCAACAGGTCCCTCTGATGCCATAGCTTTTCTTAAGCCTATAAAGTCACCATAAGCTATACCCACAAAAGAAAGGAAAGTTCCGACACTATAAACAATGGCATGTGCAGGAGAAGCCGTATAAGCTAAAATAGTGAATAAAGCTCCTGCAAAGCCAGATATCGTATAAGCGATCATACGATGTCTTTGGTCTTTAGCGCAGGTTTTAAGCTTGCCTAAAAGCCTTTGAGCCACCTCTACTCCATACTTTTCTGTCTTTTGATTAGAGATTAGATCATACAAGTTCATCTCTTTAGCTCTTCCTACTAGCTCGCTTCCTTTAGAGCCCAAAATACGATCGTATCTGACCTTTTGCTCTTTAGCCCACACCTTTTGGATAACGTCTGAATTTGTTTTGAGTGATTCGAGGCTTAAATCATCAGCCTCAATACCCATTCTGGCTAAAACGGCCGGGAGCATCTTCTTGTAGTCTTTATCCTTAAATAGCATCCTACCAAGATCTTTATCCCAAAGTTTTGCAGTAAGCTCCGGATCCATTTCATCAAGCATGGATCTTAGCTGCTGGCCCAAATGCACATAGAGATCTCTTTTGCTGATTTTTGTATCAGCTGGAGCTGGCGCATGCCCCGTCATTTCACCAATAAGCGCCTGGAGCTCTTCAATATTTTTAGAGTGTAGATCGTTAACAGCAGAATCAAGCTTAGTTATAAACTCGCTCGTTTCCAAGCAGCTGCGAAGACCCAAAACTCCAACAAAGAAGAAAAGGATCGCAAAACAAGAATCCCCAAAAATAGAAAAGTAAGGGGCAAGGTAACTTAAATTAGATAAGCGGTGGAATCCCTCGTTAGCTATGCTTAAGAATCTGACTGCAAAATAAGCAATAGCTCCGGGAACCTGAGCTATTCTAGAAATAGCATCAGCTCCAGAGATCGTGAGTCCGACACCATCGTGAGCATCACTTGCTGCAGCGCAGCTGACATAGGCATTTTTCAAAGCGATGGCCGCTGGGATAGCTCCAAAAGGTGTTGTAGCGCCAAGGGCGCTAAAAGCTACGGGCTGAGGTCCTGGGAGGACGCAAGCGTTTAACTGTCTTGTACAAGCGCTGGTATTCGATACGAAGTCAATGGCGTTTGTGGCAAGGGCTCCAATAATAGGATCCTTAGCTCTGGCGTTAGGATGTGAACAACCCCAGTACCTTGTCGAATGCAAAGCTCCATGTATGGTATTGGCGTTCATTTTTAGCTCCAAGGCTAATAAATTAATACACCTATTATACCAAATAGATCATTTATAGTTAAATTAAATGATCATATTAAATAATTAATTATTAGATAAAAACCGCCTAATCAGAATTAAACGGTTTTTATCTCTGGATGGCTCAGAAGATGAGAGAGTTCCGCCAAAACGTCCCTTAGAACCTCTAGGGGCTTTTGATCGGCATTGAACCTAGAAATCAGAGACTTTGGGTAGTGGCTTAAGAGCTCAAGTGTCTCTTTTTGATAGACTTGCATTCTAGTTTTAAGCACTTCTTCATCGGCATCGTCTTGCCTTTTTTCAATTAAAGCCCTTCTTTTCATCCTTTTAATAAGGGTTTCAACATTGGACATTTCAAGGACGATGACTTTGACCACCTCAATATGTTGGTCCAAAATGATCGCTTGGGAAAGGGTTCTTGGGATCCCATCCAGCAGTAAAAACTGCTTACTTGGGAAGTATCTATTCGTGCAAATCAGGCCATCTACAAAATGCTTCCACATTTCGATGGTAACGGCATCAGGAACTAAAAATCCCTTCCCGGCATACGTATGGTAGAGTTTGCCCATAGAAGACTCTGGATCGAGACCTCTAAAGATGTCCCCTGAGGACAAATGGAAGTGGTTTCCTGCCGTGCTTAAGAATTTGCCCAAGGTCCCTTTGCCGGAGCCCGGAGGACCTAAAATGAGAATCGATCGAAGTTTGTGCTGCTTTGTCATAATCATAACACTTTTTTTAAGGATTCAAAAAGGCTCCATAATAATGGAGTAAACACTTCTTTTCAATTAAAAAACAAGTTTTTTCTGAAAGGCCCTACTCCCCTGCGATAAATAACTAAAAGCCTTAAACCTAAGCAATATAAGCAAAAAATAATAAGTCAAAACAAGTAATTTAAAATTTTAATTAATACATTTTACACGAAAACAATAAATAACACTTAATATTAATGATCAAATTTGCTATAATTTATATTTAACATTAAAAACAAACAACAATTAAACTATTAATAACAATATAATATGGAGAACATATGAACATCTTCGGTAAAGAAAAACCTAATCCTACAGTTGCAGAGTTGAAGCTTTTAAGGGGTGAAGTTGCAGAACTGACAAAAGCATTAGCAGAGCAATCAGCAAAAACAGAAACACTTGTTCGTGAATTGCTAAAAACCCATTCTGCACAAAATGTATTTACATCTGATTCAACGACACTCCTACAAACTAGACAAAAATCCAGATCATGGCCAGAAGCAAAACAAACTATTCGCACTACGACTATCAATAGTGATGGCACTTCATTAGTAACAGAAAAACCTGTAAAGCTGATAGTGGTGGAATCCATACTCGGTGATTTCGAAGTTGATGAATCAAAAAACGAAAATTCAGACACTCCTACTTCTCCAAAAACACCTCTTTTTACAACAAGAAATCTAACAATTCCTTCTCCAATTCCTTCTCCAGTTTCTTCTAACGTTTTAGACAAGGAAGAAGACACAGTAGTCGATGCCACTATAACTGATCCTAATCCTACTCGCACTAGCTCTAATACAGTATCCAGCACTTCAACAGTTCCAGAGATCCCTGAAGATCCAACAGACGTAGATACTCTTGCAAGAAAAGTCCTAAGGTTTGTTTCATATCCATTTGTAGGAATTGGAGCCTTCTTTGGTGGCATTTTCGGAGCAGTGACAGTTGGCGCACAGTCCATATACACTAGAGCAACAACGACTCCAGAGTTGGGAGAGAATGAGTTCACAGCTGCAATTGCAACTCGCAAAGAACAGTTCAATACTATAAAAGCTGATTTTGAATATATAGCGAGCTCTCAAACTCCTGAAAGCATCCTGAAGGCTACCAAATCCCTAAACGCCACACTACAAACTGACATCCTATCTCAATTGAATGCATCGGAAGTGAAAACACCTCTCATCCGTAAGCAAATAAAAGAAGTTAAGAGCCTATTAAGCTCTCTTGCTACCCTTCAAAAAGAAGTTGAAGAGTGGTCTGTAAGAATTGAGGTATCTAATAAGATCGACGAAGTGCACGTGTTTTTAGATGAAATATCTGATGATCTTGATAAAGACAAGGTCTCCTTAAAAGAGTTTGCAGTCCAACTTTCTTTAGGTTTAGGTCTTATTTATGAAGAGATCGAACACAACCCAGCTTATAAAAAGGCTTTAAAAGATGGTTTCCTTGCTGAGAAATTATCTGAGCTAAAAACTCGAGCTGAAGGTCTTCGAAATATCACACAAGATCGCCTTTCGACAGTGATCCGTGATATCCAAGAAGATCACCATAAGAAATTACAAGTTTTTGACTCAAGCTTGGCAAAGTACCTTAAGCTTGTAAAAACTATGCAATCGGACCCGTCTACTACAAACATAAACGAGGCTTTCGGATATCGTAATAAACTTAAAAACGATGCCATGGCAATCGATACAGATCACGGCATTAATCTATTCAACAAAGGCAAAAAAACAAACCTTACACATCGTCAGGAAAAGGCCTTCTTTGCTCATGAGCAAAGTAAACTAAGACTGCATGAAAGAATTCAGCTATATACTGAGGTTGATGGTCTAGTTTTCGCTCTTTCAGAGCTTGAAAAGACAAGAAATGGCGCAAAATCTGTATATAAAAAAGAGATCGTAGGGCACGAGAAGAACTTAGCAGAAGCAAAGTCTCTTGCTGGAAGAATTAAAAAAGTTGAAGATGCTAAATTTGCTAAACTCAACACCTATAGTAAGTGCGCTAGAGAAACTCTTACTAGAGCTGGAAATTTCATTTGCAGCTTCTTTATGAGTTATGAGTCTCAACTTGAATCTGCACAAAATCAACGTGCAGAAGCTCTCGAAACATCCATAAAATTCTATAAAAACAACCAAGAAGAAATTGCTAGAGTAAGAAGACATATTCAGACATACGATGATGATAACAACAGAGCAGAGGTTGTTGGAAGTGACAGCTATAAGGAAAATGCCACAGCAAGAACATGGGTTGGACTCGTAGATAAAGCAGATAAACTAAAAGAGGAAGTAGAAAGACTTAGATCTATTGTTTCTGAACAACTCAGAAAAAAATATCTTGAGAAAACACCCTTATATGCTCCTGAGCATAAAAGAAGCTTCTTTGATCAACTGAATCTTTGGGCAAAAAAGGACGTAAGTCAGTTAGATATGGAGATTGGTGAAAAGGTTTACAATACGATGCATAAACCTTTAAACGAAGATCCCTTAAGCAAAAGATCGAGTTCTGTTACGTTAGAAGAATTCGGTCTCGAAAATGGAAGCAATGACGGAAAGCTATCTTTTGATAATAGCTTCGTTCTACAATTTACTAAAGAGGATGTGGATGAACTTAACGATTTTCCAGATGGAGAGACCATCTCAACAAGTTCTTCTAAAGAGAACTTAGCACGAGTTTATCCTGTTGATGATGAATCCATTCTTGGTTCGATAGACGGCTCTCAATATGACGAGTTAGAGTCTGATAATGAAGAGATCTTTGTAGATTCCATCAATGACCCTATGGAATTCAACCCTTTCATAAAGAAACAACAAACAAAAAGTGGATTTGATTTTGATGAGCAAAAGGATCTTAACTCATCTAGCGACGTATTCGAACAAAAAGGATGGTTTTAAGTAAGCAGGAAAAAAGAAAAGACTAAAAACAAAAACCCGCCAGGCTTTTAACCTAGCGGGTTTTTTTATTTGTTATGAAAAACTAGTAACTTTGAGATTTGCCGCAACCACAGGAGCCTTTAGCATTCGGATTGGAAATCTTAAAGCCAGAACCATTAAGACCATCAAGATAGTCGATCTCACAACCTAGAAGGCGTGGTACCATGTGACGGTTGACGTGGATCTGAACACCATTAGACTCGAACACTTGGTCGTCTTCCGTTGGAGCTTCAGAATAGTCCAAAATGTACTCAAATCCGCTGCAACCACCTGCCATATCACCAAAACGAAGACCATAGCTAGCTTTGCCTTCTTCTTCAAGAATAGAGATGTATTTTTGAGCAGCTTTTGCTGTTAAAGTAATGGTATTAGGATCTACTTTCTCTTCTAAAATAGCATTGAGCCTTTTCATGAGAGCTTCAAGGTCTGCTTCTGTGAAGCCGTGGCCTAAAACCCCCGCTTCTAGCGTTTCCCAAGTAGCTGCCCCGCAGCCCACGCAGTGAAGGCCTGTTCTTGTCATTTCTTGGGCCAATTTCTGGCTCTTCTGAGGGAATCCACTAAGAATCTCCTCAATTGTCATATCTCGGGTAATTTGACCTATCCCGCATTGTTTTTCTTGTGCCATTTTTAGCCCCTCTATTTAAAATTAAAATGTTACCTTTACACATCCGCCTCGGATCTTACACTGGCAAGCTAACCGTTCCCGGTCCGACTCACCTAAAAAATCCCTTTCCTCTTGGGTAAAGGGGGATAGATTTTCCATTCCTTCAGTCACTTCGATGACGCAGGTACCGCATACGCCCTCTGTGCAAGCAAAAGGCACGCCTTGCTCCTCACAAATTTCCATAAGTGATTCACCGTCAGCGAGTTCTACTTCTTCTCCAGAATGTTCAAAAATCAATTTAGCCATGAAATACCTCTTTCGAATCGTTAATTTCGATACAGGATATCACGTAAAAAAACAAAATGCAATGGGATAAAAATGAGAAACCCGAGCAGAAAGCGCGCCTTTCTACTCGGGTCTTGACTTTAGGGTTGGTTAGTTAATTAGTTATCTGAAGAGGCGATGTAGCTCTCTCCATCAAACTCTTGAAGCTCTCCAGAGCTAAGCACCTCTTCTACAGTCTTCATAAGGGTAGGAATCCCCTCCATAAAACCGCAAGTGATGAGCATCTGGTTCAAGTGATCTCTCTCAGCGAGCATCAAATCAAGCTGAGATTCCAAGACTGCAACCCTCGTTCTGAGGAACTTTGTATCTTCTTCCATATTAAAACCTATTATTAAAGAGTGATGTATTTTAATTATTTTAAGCATGCTTAATTATTAATTTATTAATTCTAAATCACTACAAATCCATTGTATCACATAAAACGCATTATTTTCAACAGACTTAAAATAAATATTTGCATGGGCAGCTCTAAGGGACTTAGACTCTAAGTAGCTCTATCACAAGTATATAAGAATTATTTTGAATTTAAGGGGTGATTTTGAGTCTAGACAGCAAATCGCCTAAGATTCCCCGCCTGGGAAATCTTAGGCGATTTTAGAAGGCTTTATGAAAGATTAAAGACTATTCTTGGGCCGGTCTTGTCTTGTAATACCTAAGAACCTCCTCTAAAAGCTTCCTTTCAGCTGCAACGTATAGGTTTTTCTTTCGAGGAGCTTCCGAAGACGACTGCACATCCGTTTTTTCAGCATTGATAAGGCATCTAACCGCGCCAAGCACAGCATCGAAGTCTTTTTGTAAAGGAGCTTTGGCAAAGTAGTTAATCGCAGCTCTTCCTACTTTATATGAAAATCCTTCAGCAGGCCATTTCTCAGCCTCATCATATCTTTCTTCGAGGACATTATGAAGCTTTTCAGGCTTCATCGCTCGAACTCGAGCTAAAAGTTTTGTATTCTGAGCTGGTAGTTTTGAAACTTCAAGTCTAAATCTCTCAAGATTTTGCTTGTGAAGCCTATCATATCCATTCGCTTTCTCTTGAAGCCACCCGCCTAAATTTTCGAGAAGTCCTCCAAAAGCCATAGGACTTTTGAACTCCTCAGAGGATAGCTCAGGCTTAATTGTGCGAAGCAGTTTAAGCTGCTCGATTCTTAAACGTTTGCTTGCAAGGGCAAGCTCCAAACAGAGATTATCTATTTGATCTTTAGCCCCTTGATTTAAACTCCCAATTCGAATTTGAAGCGTTGCGATTTCCCTTTCCATACTTCGAAGCCCTTCCAACTTGCCTATGTACGTTTCAAGGACGATCAGCTCTCTTGGGCGATCATTTCCTGAAGGAAATAAGACCGCCATCTCTTTAAGTAGAGCGTGCATGTTTTGTATATTGATCGCTTCGGGATCTTTCGCTCTGTGCGTACCATCAACTCTCTTTTCCATGAGCTCGAAATACTCTTTAACGAAGAGTTTTCTGAGCTTTTCATGGTTAGAACAAAGACGCTTTTCCTCTTGGAGATGTCTAATTAGATCCATCTGCTCAGATGCGAACTCACAAAGAGAATAAAATTCTTTCATCAGCATTTCTCTGGCCTGCTCAGGATAGTGTTTCTTTGTCGCTTCTTTCATTAGGGCAATGAACCCTTCCCAGAATACCCAATGCTTGTTTAAAACAGTGTCCAGATCATCTTCTTTAAAAGCCCTTTTAATACCTATGGTATCAGCAAGACCTTCTTCCAGATAGCTTCTGATTTTGCTGTACTGTGAAAACCAATGATAATTTACCTGACTAGAGGGGGAACCAACAGCCATTTCCTTTACCTTCACATCGATGATTTTGCTAGAGATTTTACCTACAATCTCTCTTTGATCTTCCAGCAATTGTTTATGTTTCAGCTCTTCTGATGCCAAAGTAGATGGATCGGAATCCCCCGTAGGATAAAGCGAATTTACTGTAAGCTCTAAGATGCTTTTCAAAAGAACTTCCTGTTGGCCCTGCCAAAATTTCAAGAGTAGATAGGCACCGTCGATCAAACCGTCTCGGAGCCCGTCTTGTGTTGTTACATTTCCTGAAAGTTTGTCTTTGGCAAGAGCCATCAGTTCCTTGACAACGCCTCCTAACTTTTCCTTTAGCTCTTCAGGAACCGGATCCTCTGTTTCACGTTTTGGAGCATCCAAAATCACAAGAAAATCGGAAAGTTTTGCGTTAATAAAATTAAGGATAGGATTTGTAAGACCATAGTTGATAGCAGAGCCTGCTGTAGCAACATTGCCATCACTCTTTCCTGTAATAGAATTTTCAAGTCCGTTAGCTGCTGTTTTTAACCAACCAGGAAGACGCGGTTCTAGCAAACCAATACGAATGATTTGGTCAAGCGTAGGATCAACGACCCCTCTTCCTAACCAAAAAGGATTCCCAAAACGTGTCCAATTCCCTTTAAATCCCTCTTTACATAGGTTGATCTTGTCGATGAACTCACTGATGAGATAGGGAGAGAGTCCTTTACAAAGATCTTCTATCGATGGTTCTTGTGTAGGGGCCTGTCCCCCAGCTGCATTTACCTGGCTGCTATACTCTTTCAAAAACGACTCGAGATACTCCATCAAGCCCTCGAAAACCTTCTTGATCTTTCCATCTTCATCCGTTGACTTTCGAATCTCTTTGATAACGCCTTTGAATGCCTTTTCGATAATTCTAGGTATGTGTCTTGATAAAACCGGATAAGCCTGATTCATACACCACGTCCGAAAACTCCCATAAAAAGTCTTATCCCAACCAGTTTTCTCTTTGCAAAGCTCGATGTAGCGATCAAGCGCATCTTTTGGAGAGCTTGTTTTTCCAACTATAGAGGATAAATCAGTGTAAGTAACACCTGTCTTCGGACCTTCAAGTTCGTGAATCGTAACAAGGATAGTCCAAGTAGAAAATTTATCAATGAATTGAGCAAGTACTTTATCTGTTTCAGCTACCGGGTCAGATGCATCAGCACTTTTAGCAGAGGCAAGAGATGGAAGCGTAGAGCCCCCTATTTCAAAATTAGAACCCACTTCTCGAGAGAATTTAACAACCTCTTGATTCCAAGGAGCTAAAGCATCCCCTATTCCAGCATTTCCCTTGCAAGCTGTGATTTTATTAATCAATTTATCTTTTGAATTCTCTAAAAAAGATACTCTTTCAGCAAAGGGGCGAACGAGCAATTTATGCCTAATGATATCCTGAGAAAGGGCTGTAATAGATCCCGGAGCAGATGGGCCTGAAATAATATCACGGGCCATATTAGATAAGTTAGATACAAAGGCAGAGCAACCCATCTTCAAAAACTGAATAGGGGTTATGGTGTCTGGAGGGACATTCTGAAAAGAAGGAACGATCTCTTTCCTGTCTTGACTTGATCCTGGAATGTTCATAATTAAAACCTCTATTTTTATTATAATAAATACAATAGTAAAGCATTTTAATATAAATTAACAGGAAAATAGATTCTATATA
>CAIJXB010000061.1 GCA_903824495.1 uncultured Chlamydiae bacterium | reverse complement strand
TCAAATTAGAGAGTTAGCTGCTAAAAATCGAGATCTCTCTACGGCGCTTATTACAGTAGAAAGCCGGCACCGAGACCTAGAAGTTTTACATGCGGCTGAAATGGCTGCTCTTCAAGAAAAGGTTAATACTTCCGAATCTGCAGTTGAAACTATGCGTCAAGAGATGCAGGCTGCTATGCAAAAGGCCCATGAAATGGTTCGGGCGGCGCTTGTAGACAAAGAAGCAGCTGTAAAGGCTGCGGTTGCTATAGGGGACGCTCGAGAAAGGGCAGCTAGAGAAGAAGAAAAAACAAAAGCAAAGGCATCCGAAGCACAGATCAGAGCTCAACATGCAGAGCAATTGAGAAAAATTCGAGAAAAAGCAGATGCAATTGCTACATTCCTTGATGGTACGGTGAATACGTTTCGAGGAGTAGAACAGGCAAGATCGCAAGGGCGGCTCCAAATACTTGATGGTGAGGTACGCTATTCTACAGAACTTCCAGGTGGTCGTCGGACTAGTCATCAGGTTTCTATTCTAAGAGGAGAAATGCAAAGCGAAGCAATACGAAGATGGGCGATTTCGTATATAAACGAGATCAAGAACGCGGCATCATAACTACAGTAAAGGTAATTTTTTTAGGTTGTATACAGCTAAAATTGAAGTTCTTCATGCAAGAAGTAGAGGACTGAAGCATACAATAGAAAAACTAAAAAGGTATATATAATGACAACAACTGTTCGAACATCGGAATTAGATACTCTAGAGCAATTGTCTCTAGTTCTCAGGTCTTCTGACACTACAGCTGCAAAAGAAGAAGATCAGACCTTAGCCTTATATAAAAACTCTATAGACACCATGCAAAGGCAAATTAGAGAGTTAGCTGCTAAAAATCGAACCCTCTGTACAGAACTGGTTACAGTAGAAAGTCAAAAGCGTGAACTAGTTGTTGTACACGCATCTGAAATTTTTGCCCTTCAAGGAAAGGTCAAGACTTCCGAAGATGCAGTAGAAGCTATGCGTAAAGAGATGCTTGAAACAATGCAAAAAGCCAACCAAATGGTCCAAGCTGCGCGTGCTGAAAAAGAAGCGGCCGTGAAGGCGGCTACAGAGCTTGCAGATGCAAGAGTCGCAGCTGCTAAGCAAGAGGTTGAAACTCAGATGAAGGTACAGCGAGCAGAGCTATTGAGACAAGTTCGCTCAGCTGCAGACGGTCAGGTCAATAAGATTCGCTCCTTTATTGAGGCCAATACCAGGCATAAGGATCAAAATAGGGGTTCGCAACCCACCTTTCTTATGTGTTACTACAAAGAGTGTGCGTTTGGAGAGTGCTACCGTGAAGTTAAGGAATTCGCAGATCGGTTGGAGAAGTTAACATGACAACAACTACCCAAACGCTTCAAGAAATCGACCCAAATTCACTTCTCAGCTTAACTTCTCCATCGACATCTAACAGAAGAGTTTTGGGAGAAGATGGTTCGACTTCTTCTATAAGAGGCCTTCCAAGCCATCGAGAAAACGGCATTGCAAATCGACTAGGAACTCTTCGAGCTCAGGGACGAGAAGGAAAAATAAGCGCTCTTATCGGGCGGTTACAAGAATCAGATCTATCTCCAGAGCTTCGAGCTGAAGTGAACAACTGGCTTGAGTTATTCTTATCAATTAATGCTGGAGACCTGGAAAATAGAGCTTACTCTTTTGCTGCTTTAATATTCAGAGTTCTTCGTCCTGCTCTTTTACGTGTAGGAGAAGGTGAGCAAGTCAGGTTAGTTGAGTTTGAAGATGCTTGCCGTAGCATTTTACAGCAAATGCTTCCTATGGGCGCTTTGGATGGGTTCCTTGATAATTGTGAAGGAGCTTTAAGAGAAGAGCGGATTTACCGAGTTCTATCTGCAAGGCTTGAATTCGCTGGGCAAGTTGAAATGAATGCAATCAATACTATGCATGGTGAATTAGACGCTCGAATCAGAGAGCTTTATGAAGGCTTTAAACAGAGACTTACTGCACTTCAAGAAACCCGTAGAAACATGGTTTCTTCTGCAGATAGCTCAGTAGAAGGAGTAGCTACAAGGGTAGAAGCTCTCGGGTCAAGGCTCCTAGCCCAAATGACGACGATTAGAGACATGGGATCTATGGATCCGCAATTAGTCAGTAGCCTAAATGAATTAGAATCAATTCTTCAAAGGGGATTAAGATGAATCTAGATCCAAATACACTTCAATTTATGAGTCTTCATCGTAGAGGTTATACACCTCGAGATTTTCTCCAAGGGCAATTTACACAGCAAAATGAAGAACTTGATGCTCAACGCGAGCTTGCGATGAGGGCCCTTACAGGGACGCAAAATGCAAGTGAAGGTCAAACAAACTCCCTCATAGGTCGCGTTCAAGACCTCAATGTTTTAGCTCCAGCAAGCGAATACGTGAATGCTTTAGAAAAACGAGTAGGGGATCTAAAGACCTTTAAAGAGAAGGGACAAGAAATATTGGATCAACAAAACTCTCTATTAGCAGAAAGAAGGCAGCAGCAATCGGACCTTAACGATACGCTTAAGGTTTTACAGCGGGAATTAGCATTTCCACATGATCCTATAGAAGATGCAATATCAGGTTATGGAGAGAGAGTTTCTAAACATGCGGCTGGTTGGCAAGACATTCCACCACCGCCATATCCACGCGGTTAATAGGAGAAAAAATGGCTAGTTCAACAAGTACTGTTACAATAGGTCCAGTAGCATCTTTTGCGATCCCAGAAGGAGCTCTGCGCCGTAGGCTGCATGCTGAGCTCGATTCCATTCGCACTATATGTAGAAATTCAGGCTTAAGCGATGAGATGACATTGCAGATCCAAGAGTGGGAAGGGAATTTTACTAGAGATCTTCGATTTTCTGATGAACAGAGAGTCTTTCGCTCCTATGTAGAATCTCTACAAGAGTTACTGTGCGACCCTATTACAGAAGCTCCTTTTGATCCTCTTGTAGTAATAGGTAGTGATAATGAGACCTACGGTCTCATGTCTCTTGCTGTTTGGCGTCTTTCTGTACCAGAAGAGTATCGAAATCGTTCCCCTCTTGACCCTGAAAATCCAGCTCCTTTTACAGTTAGACCTCACCCTTGCGTTCGGCACATGGTCAGATGGCTCGAGAGCCATCAAGCTCTTTTGCAATCTGAAGCATTGGTCACTGAGTACTTAAGACTTTTACCTCAGCCTCCGGCAGAGAACCTTCAAGCTCGAATGAACAGACTCATTGCAAGACACCGGGAATCAGAGCAAGCTGCTGCGCAGCAGCTAAATCAGCAAACAGTAGCTCTTGATCGTCAAATCTTGGATCGACTCGATCATATAGCAGCTACAGAAAATGCAGCTTTAGAAGACCTCTCGAGAAGGGTAGAGAATACAGCGGCACCTCTAATGCAACTGCAAGAGGAAACGGATAGAGTCCAGGAAGAAGAAGTTCTATCTCTTGAGGCTCTGCAAGAGAGAATTGAAGTTGCTGTTCGCCGTCAGTTTGATTCTATAGCTCAAGGGATTGATGCCTTTGAAAGAGATACTAGCGCTGAACTTGGAACTTTAGAAGAAAGAGATAGCATCAGCATGGCAGCTCTTAGACAAAGAATCACTTCACTTGAGTCGGATGTGGCAGAATTAACAAATTCAACAGAATCATTGCAAGAAAACGTCGAAAGAGTTCAATCTCTATCCGAGATTGTTCAGCAAGAAGCAAAGGATCTGCAAAGAAGCATTGATGACGTCAAAAAAGCTATTAAAAAGAGAAAGGTCAAAAGGCTTCAAAAAACTCTAAAAACGGTGGCTATTGTAGGAGCCGCGGTTTTTGCAAGCTGGGCGGCTGTACACTGGGACCTTCTTCCAGAAGGCGTCTCATTTTTTGCAAAGGGAAGTAGTAGCGGCGGATCTGCAGGTTTGGGATTTGCACTTTAAAAACACACATTGATTAGGAAAAAGATTATGTCGAGCGTTCATTCAACGATTTCTTATGCTATGCCGATTGGGAATATTTTTATAAATGGGGAGTCTACTGTTTATGACAATGAGAGTGTAACGAGTCATTCTAAAATATCTAAGGATCATGGAAGGGACTTTACAATCACCACGCCATCAGGATATAGCGCTGAATGTATGCAAAAACTTCATAGTATAGTGCCGCGTGTATCAAATATCATGTCCCAACTTGCTTTTACGAATCTTAGGGATGGAGCCCTAAAGGATCTTGCTGAAGGATATATTAAAGGTGGGCATCAAGAGGCTGCAAAGTTTTGTGCTCAGCAAAGCCAATACCAACAGGAAAAAACAGAAGTAAAAAAGGCATTAGATCAAGTTAGCTCGGATGCAGCAACCTCTTCTTTGCCTAATTCTTCTTATACTCCTAAGGATTTAACTAGATATAGATTCCCCAAAGCAAATTACCTTGCGACCTGCCTTGAAAGAGAGCCTTTCACAAGCAAAGAAAACCATCCATATGTCTATGAAAAAGGAATCATCCAACAAGTAATTAAAACGTTTGAAGATCAAATCAAAGATCCTCAAGGTATTGAGATTGGCGTCATATTAACTTTGGAAGATTTTAAAGATAAAGGAATGAGGCAAGAGCTCGCAGCTGCGATCAGTATGAATGTAATCGAAGGTCTTAAAGCGTGCGCTCAAGAAGAAATACTAGAAACATCTAAGTAAAGGTAGGTAAAAGATGGCTACAGAAATTTGTGCAACAGCTCCCTATTACGACCAAGTGCTAAAAGCGAGAGCTGAATGGGAAACTTATGCAGAAACTCTTCCAGAAGAAGAGCGCTTGCAATGCAAGAAAATGATGAATGAACTTGTCAGTCATACTTTACAGGCGATTAAAGATTTTTACTTTTCAGGTGCCACATGTGACCAGCTCCAAAAGCAAGCCGGCAGGTTGGTTTTTCAACTCAACCATTCTGCTTTCAATGTTTGTGAGGGTCACACTAAGTATGAAGAAAAAAAAGTTGCTTTAGATAAGGCGATGAATAAAATCGACCTGGATGCAAAAAACACCTTACCTCCTTCTAACTATAAACCAGGAAGATTAAGCGAACCAAAAAGCTTACACCAGATTTCTTTGGAGCATAAAGAAGATCACGGTCATTCCTCTGATATTTCGGTTAGAGGTGCAGAGCTCGCTCAAGGGAAGTTTATTCATAGCCTCGAGCATCTTAAAGGAAAAACCCCAGCCATCTTTTTGGAATTTGCGATAGAAAGTGTAAAAAATTACATGTTTGGAAGCGAATCAGAGAACAAGGTGCGCGATTCCGCCGCTTCTGCAGCAGGCCATATAAGTATGGTAGAGACGGTAAGCCTTGTGGTCCCACATCGTATTCCTGTAGGTATAGCGGTTACTGGAGTTCATCTATCTGGAGATGTAGCGCAAGCAATGCTACCAATAGCTCAAAAAAGATTAGAAACTTTGACGAACCTAATTGAGCAGCTGTGCACTCAAGAGACAAACCAAGACTGTCTTAATGCTAGATGGGAACGCGTTAGAGCAGAGGAAAGTGTACTTGTTTTAGAAGGTTTAAAGCTCAGTTCTAAGGCTATTCATACAGTGCACCATGCTGCAACAGATATTATCAAAGGCGCCTGCGATGAAGTTGGGCTAACGGATAAGAATGTTAGCAATACTTTTAAGAAATGGTCAAAGAACATGGCCGCAGCGGCCGAACGAGGAATTCCTATAATGGTAGGCCGTATTCCTTGAGATTGATTTTTATTGTCTTTAAAATGAGTTGTTTATAAGTCTATGGAGGGCGAAATCGATATTTATCTATTTGCAACTCCATTTTAACCTGTTAAAGTGGAGGGCGAAATGAATAAAACTCAAAGAGTAACTCCATGAGCCGATTTTTAGGAAGAGAAGAGGAGCTAAAACTCCTCTTAGATTTACAGAAAAAAAGAAGTGCTTCCTTTGTTGTTATCAAGGGAAGGCGCCGGATTGGCAAGAGCCGGCTTGTGGAAGAACTCTCTAAGCATTTTACTCACTTTTATACCTTTATGGGACTTCCTCCCGATCACAAGATGACATCTAAGCAGCAACTTGATGAATTTTCACGTCAGATTGCCCGTCAGTTCAAAACAGCCCCTGCTCGATATGATGATTGGGGGGATGCTTTTTGGGCCGTTGGAGAGAGAATAGCATCAGGGAGAGTTCTTCTTTGTTTTGATGAAATTTCATGGATGGGCTCTGAAGATCCAACGTTCTTAGGTAAAATTAAAAATCTATGGGATTTGCAACTGTCCAAAAATCCGCAGCTTTTATTTGTTATTTGCGGTTCAGCTTCAGCTTGGATCGAGGAACATATTTTAGCTAGCACAGGATTTGTGGGGCGCATTTCGTATACCTTGACCCTGCAGGAATTGCCGCTTGCTACATGCAATAAATTTTGGCCTAAGGGAATTTCTGCTTATGAAAAATTAAAACTACTTTCTGTCACCGGTGGCGTTCCAAAATATTTGGAAGAGATATATCCCCATGCAAGTGCAGAGGAAAATATCAAGCGCCTCTGCTTTATGCCGGGAGGTTTTTTAGTGGAAGAGTTTGATCGGATCTTTGCCGGAGTTTTTTTGCGCTCTTCAACTTTTTATAAACAGATTTTAGAAGTCCTTGGCACGGGTACTCATACGCAAGCAGAAATCTTGCAAGCTTTGAACCATGACTCAAAGATGGGGCGCTTACCTGAATATTTATGGGAGCTAGAACTTGCTGGATTTATCGCAAAGGACCATGCTTGGGATTTTAAATCAGGACGGGATAAGCGTCTTTAAAGATACCGTCTATCAGACAACTATATCCGCTTTTATCTTAAATATATCGAAAAGAACCGAAGTAAAATCGAAAGGAATGCCTTCGCATTCAAGTCTCTCACATCACTTCCGGAATGGAACTCTATAATGGGATTTCAATGTGAAAATCTAGTTCTTCATAATAGACAGCAGCTAAGGCGTATTTTAAATATCCCGGCCGAGGATGTCATTTGCGAAAACCCTTATTTTCAAAAAGGAAAAGCAAATGTTCCTGGATGTCAGATCGATTATCTCATTCAAACGAAGTTCGGTACTCTCTACGTCTGTGAAATCAAGTTTTCCAAATCTCCTATAGGAAGCTCTATCCTTCAAGAGATGGATACAAAACTACAAGCTCTTAAGATTCCTCGGGGTTTTTCCCTGCGGCCTGTCTTAATCCATGTTAATGGAGTGACGGAAGATGTCATAGATGCTGACTACTTTGCTGCAATTGTAGACCTGAGCCAGTTGCTAGAGACTTCTAACGATTAGAAAATCAGACAAATGTCTTAGCTGCATAACTCTGAAAATTTTCAAAGGCAATGCCTTCTAATTGCCCTTTAGAAAGTTTTAGCTCCTCCTCCAAAAAAGCAAGAGCTCTTGGATAGCAAGAGGAGTTTTCATACTCTGGAAAAAAGCCAATATCGGTTCCATACATCTCTTTAAGATATGCAAAAGTTGGGAGGTGGAAAAAATCTCCGCCAAAGCAGAGATTTTTTTCTCCACCCATTGCAAAGAGATGAGAAACGTGATCTAGCATTTGTCTAGGATCTGTGCCTATAAAAGGCGCAAAGAAATTAAATCCAAGGAGCCCTTTACGTCTGATGACCTCTTTAACAAAGGGATCGGGTAAATTGCGCTCCAGTGGAGAAATAGCCCTCATGTTAGAGTGGCTTGCAATCACTGGAATATCGAGCGATTTTTTTCCTAAAAAGTTCAAGATGTCATCTGCTAAAAAATCAGAGGCATGACTTAAATCTACTGCGATTTTTTTTTGGTCCATCCACTCCAAAAGAACCTTCCCATCTTCCTTAAGTCCTACCTTAGAACCACAACCACCGCCAAAGCGGTTTTCTAAATTCCAGGTGAGACTTATGTATAAGATTTTTTTGAACTTTAAGAGGATTTTTTCAAGATAAGAGATCCCTTCAGAGACTTTTTGACTCTCTTCACAAAGTGAGTGTGCATTTTCAAAAACAAGAGAGACAGAGATGGGTCCATTAGTATTTTTTTTAATAGGGGATTTCCCATCCCAAAGAGCGAACTTTTCAGGGTGTTTGGAAAGGAGATTTAAAAAAACATCTATCTGTTTTTTGCCATGAGCGTGAGATGCGCTGCTAGTCGGGGTATAGATTGTAAGAGCTTGAAAGGCAACGTTTCCTTGTCTCATCTGTGAGTAGGAGGTCCTGGATTCGGGATCATCATAATTAGAGGCTGGATGGTCTACAAGAAAGGACAAAAGGTCACAGTGGAGGTCGGCGATAGGATAGGTCATGAAAGAGCCCTTGGGTTCAATGGAAACACGATACATTTTCCCATTTTTTTCAGCTAGGGCTTAAAAAAAGGTTTCCATTGTTTCTAAGGGCTCTTTTTGTTAAAATCTCTTTAGAATTTTTAAAGATGAGGTACTTATGAGCGTTAAACGTATTGGAGAAGACCACGTAAGATTAGACTGGAATAATGCACTTGCGGATACTGCAAATGCAAATCAATCTAAACTCATAGAAGAAAATGAAAGAGAACATAAAAAGAACGCTGCTAAGAAAAACTACGAGAAGTGGTATTTTAGATCTACTATAAGTGTAGCGCAGAATCAAGAGTTCTTGGTATAGTAGCTGAATTATTTTAAGGATTTTTAACCATGAATATACATCAACTGTCTTTGAGTGAATTTGTCGCATGGTGTGAAAGTCATGGAGAAAAATCTTTTAGAGCAAAGCAAGTCTGGGATTGGATCTATCAAAAGGGTGAGACCGACCCGGATCTCATGACCAATTTGAGCAAAGAATTTCGCTCACTTCTTAAAGAGCACATCAAAGTAGGCTCCCTTCGTCTAGAGGGAAAAGAAGAGTCTAAAACTCAAGAAACGATCAAATTCCTTTGGAAACTTAAAGATGACAAACTCGTAGAGTCAGTGCTTATCCTGGCACCTGGCAGAAAGACCGTTTGTGTTTCTTCACAAGTAGGCTGTCCTGCAAGATGCGCCTTTTGCGCATCAGGCAAAGAAGGACTCATCCGAAACCTAACAGCCGATGAAATCTTTGAGCAGGTGTATAACATCCAGCATGAAATAGGGGAAAAGATTACCCATATCGTATTCATGGGGATGGGAGAACCTTTGGAAAACTACGACGAGGTTGTAAAAGCCCTACGCATGCTCTGTGATGAAAATAGACTCAATTTTTCCGAAAGAAAGATCACGGTTTCAACAGTGGGTGTGATTGAAGGGATTCAAAAGCTTGCAGACGAACAGATCAAAGTCAATTTGGTCCTCTCTTTACATGCTCCGAACCAACACATCAGAAAAAAAATCATCCCTTACGCTAGAAAGTACGATCTAGCAGACGTTTTAGAAGCGATGAGAAATTATTCTAAGCTCACAAAACGGGATACTACGTATGAATACACTCTCCTTGCTGGCATCAACGATGCGGAAGAGCATGCTTTAGAGCTTGCAGATCTTGTCGCAGATGACGCTTGCACAGTGAATTTGATCCCCTATAATCCTGTGGATGGTCTCAATCTCCAAAGACCTGAAAAAGAGCAAATCGAGCTTTTTAGAAGTATCTTGGAAAGAAAAGGGATCGTCACAACATGGCGTTATACCAAAGGAAAAGACATTGCAGCGGCCTGTGGCCAGCTCGCTTTGAAGAAAAGCTCTTCCTTAAAAATTCTCGCTTAAAAACTCTAGCTTTAATTCTTTAAAAAAAGTAATCTGTGTTAAAACTACATACAGGGGAAAAGGCTGCTTGAACCTTCCGCTCTATTTAACGCTATCAAGGGTTCTTTTAGGCCCACTCTTTATCGCTGTGTATTTATACCACGCCCAAATGGGAATTCCTTTTGCATGGATGCCTTTTTGCTTGATTTTTCTAGCGATTATTTCGGAGCTCTCGGATCTTTTTGATGGTTTTTTTGCAAGACGTCACAATAAAGTGACAGAACTTGGAAAGATCTTGGATCCTATGGCTGATAGCATATTTCGCCTCTCTGTCTTTTTAGCGTTTACTCAAGGCTTTCTTCAAATTCCTTTACTTGTTGTTGTTTTGCTCTTTTATCGAGACAGCCTCATTAGTACACTTCGTACTGTTTGTGCTTTAAAAGGATTTACACTCGCTGCAAGACGCAGTGGTAAGATCAAGGCAGTGCTTCTTGCTGTTGTCATGTTTTTCATCCTGGCATTGATGGTTCCTTATTCAATGGGGCTTATTTCTCTTGGATTTCTTAGAAGTTGCAGTTTTTGGAGTGTGCTTCTTGTCGCTCTCTATGCGGTATACACAGGTTACGAATACGTGTATGCCAACCGCTCTTATGTGAAAAAGATCTTAGGTTTTTAAGTTATAGATCTTGATGTATTCTTTAGCTGCTTTTTTCCAGCTATAGTCTTGCTCCATCCCTTGAGTTCTGATCTGAAGCCATTTCTTATCATCCGTTTTCCAAAGATTGAGCGCTCTTTCAATCGTTTGTCTTAGCTCTTTTTTTCAAGGCTCTCGAAAGTAAACCCATTTCTTTGCTCAATCGGTTTGCTGCCGCCATCCACATCAAAGATTGTATCTTTGAGACCTCCGGTATTTCTTACGATAGGAACGCTTCCATAACGAAGCGCTATGAGCTGAGTGAGTCCACACGGCTCAAAAAGGGAAGGAACGAGCAACATGTCAGAAGCAGCGTAAAGGCGATGAGACAGCGCTTCGTTGTAATCTAAGATGATTGCTCCCTTATGTGGATCAGCTTCTTTTTTGAGTGTGCTAAAGAGCTTTAACATGTCTTCTGAGTGGGTAGATCCTAAAATGGCGCACTGCGCTCCCTGGCTGATCAGATAAGAAAAAGCCTCTGCTATAAGTTCGGGGGATTTTTGAGGAACTAAGCGAGAGATGCAGGCCACAAGGGGACATTTTTTATCACTAAGGCCAAGCTCTTTTCTTAAAGCTTTTTTGTTCTCTGCTTTTTTCTGACGGATGAGCTCTATTTTATCGGGAGTGAACGGAGCGTGAGCAGGAAACATTTCTGCAAGGAAGGGATCTTTTTCAGGGTTCCAAAAGTCTTCATCGATCCCATTTAAAATCCCCTTGAGCTTTTTTTGATGCTTTATTAGCAAAGGAGAAAGGCCATGGCTACCAGAAGGTGTTTTGATCTCTTTTTCATAAGAAGGGGAGACGGTTGTGATTGCATCAGAGTACTCGATCCCACCTTTTAAAAGATTTAAGCACTGAGGGTGGATTGGGTCTTGGAGTTTATTAGGGGTGAGGTAGTTGTCACCTGAAAGACCAATGTGTGTAAAAGTCTTTGTAGAGCAAGTTCCTTGGTGCTCCAAATTATGCAACGTAAGCACTGTGCGGATCGGCTTCATGCCAAGAGCTAAATACATGTCTTTTAAAAGAACGGGAACGACGGCCGTTGGCCAGTCGTGCACATGGAGCACATCTGGAGTTTTCCCCGATTTAAACAAGAACTCCATCGCAGCTCTTGAGAAGTACAAAAATCTGTCTATGTTGTCATCGCAGTCATAAATCGTGCCTCTATTAAAAAAGTAACGAGGGTGATGGGGCTCTATTAGAAAAAGGGTAAGGCCATCGACTTCACAAGACCAGATCGTGTTGTTATATCGGTAGGGTCCTTCATAAGACCAAAGATCGCGGTAGTAGACTTTTAAGTTTTTTAAAAGATCGTAGCGGAGAGTATCGTATTTGGGGAGGATGATCTCTACTTTATGACCTTCTTTCACAAGCTGCTTAGAAAGTCCATGCAGCACATCGCCAAGGCCTCCGACCTTTGCAACAGGAGCTAGTTCTGAAGCAAAATGTATGATGTGCATAAAATGCCGCTCGTTTGTTAAGGTGAAGCAAAAACTCTTTGTACTAAATTCTCGGAGAAAATGCAATGAATCGATTGCCGCTTGTTGTTTCTTTTTACACTTTGGACACTCCTTATGAGGAAGAAGTGCAGAGCTTGATCAGTTCTTGTAAGCAATTTGACATAGAGCATTTGATAGAAGGGATTCCATCTACAGGTTCTTGGGAAATGAACTGCGCTTTTAAACCACTCTTCCTTTTAAAAAAGCTCGAAGAGCTCAAAAGACCGCTTCTTTGGGTGGATGCCGATGCTGTATTTATGCAGCCTCCTTCTTTGTTAGATGTGTTTTCCTTAGATCTGGGGGTGAGGCTTTATGACTGTCCGGATGATCATCCTTCAAGAGTTGTGACTGCAACGCTCTTTGTCAATGCAACGGATGGGGGAGTGGAGCTTTTAAAATTATGGGCCCATGAATGCCTTGCTATGTTTCAGGACAAAGAGAGAACGAAAGAGGTATGGGATCAAGATGCCCTTCGAAGGGTTCTTTTAAAAGCTCCTTATAAAAGCAGCTGGGGGGCTCTTCCAAACGAATATTCGATCATTGCAGGACATCCGGAGGATGAGCGCTGCTCATCCCCCATTATCGTCCAAAATCAGGCTTCTAGAAGGTTTAAGGGGTGGGTTAATGGGACAGGTCTGCTTTAGCCTGCTTCCTATTCTCGACAAAAACATCCGCAGCTTTTTCGACATCTCTCCAAAGATCTCCCATGTCTTGCCAAGTCGGGGTGTTTTCGGGAAATCGTTTCTGCGCATATCTTTTCCATCTTGAATCTAGAAAAAGGAAGATAATGGAGTCCATTAAATCAGATTCTTGGAGACCTATTTTCTTAGGTAATTCGGCGAAAGGTATAGCAAAGTCAGAGTCTGTTTGTGCCCCTAAAACAAAGTTCAGTTTTTCTGAATGCTGTAACAAGTTCGGGTCTTGCTCTTTGGCCATATATATTTTTCTATAAAAAGCAAAGACAGATCCGATTAGCATATGCTCTGTTTTTTGATAATAATCGGACCCTTCAAATGTCCGTCTGAGTCTTGGAATCATATGAACTTGTTGATCGTGGCAGAATTCTATGCCGGTCGATAAAAGGCCCCCTTTAAAATGAGCAATTGCAAACGAACGGTCGTCTGCAATTCCTTCGCTTGAAGCGATTTCTAAATCTGGCAAGTTATATTCTGGACGCTCTTTTTTTAGATTGTAGTAAGCTCCGAGGAGAGCCTCGCGATCTGGCATTTCCATGAAAATATCTTGAGGTGTTTCTCTACATGAATATCCAAGGTCCTTGAAGATAGGCATCGGGTTGGAATTAAGATTGTTATTTGGGACACCAGATCCCATCAAGTCAACAATATATTCTGCAGAGAGTTCTGTAGCAGGAAATATTTCACTTCTTTTTTCTTGTGCGTTGTATATTCTTTCATTCTTTTTTTCGTGATCGCTCCAATCGTTGTATTCATCTCGGAGTTTAAACTCGTAAATGTAACCACCGAATTTCGAAGGCCTTCTTCCTGTACACTCCCAAAGATGGCCAGAGCGTTCATTACATTCTTCTGATTCTGTTTTCCCACTTATTTGATCGAGTCCGGACAGAGAATAGCTTCTTGGTATGGGGCGATGAGAGGGCTTAAGATCTTCAGCTTCTTTAGATTTTTCATAGATCTTTTGAGTTCGTTGATCCAAAGGAGTGGAGGCGATTTTATGGTCGACAGGTACGTCATTATATGGTTTTATTTCATTTAGTGTTATGTTCATGTTTTAGATCCAAGATAGATTAAAATAATGATCATTACATTATATTGTTTTTTAATTATAAAGTCAAGATTGTGTATGATTTTAATTTGATTTGTTTTTTTGTATATATCTTATTATAAGCGTATTGCGATCCTAAGTCTAGGAGAGGAGGTTTTTTAAGAAAGATTTAAAGAAGACTCCCTGCTGAAAAAGGGAGTCTTTGAGTTGGGTGCTTTACTTGGCAGCTAGCTTTTTCGCAAGGGTAGCCACATGCGTCCCTTGGAACCTTCCAATAGCAAGCTCATTAGCTGTTGGCATTCTAGAGCCATCAACACCCGCCATCGTAGAAGCTCCATAAGGAGTGCCTCCAGTGACTTCCTTCATATTGGTGAGCTCTGGACAAGTGTAAGGAACTCCGACAATGACCATACCATGATGAAGAAGCGTTGTATGGAAACTTTGTATGGTGGTCTCTTGTCCGCCATGCTGAGATCCCGTAGAAGTAAAGACGCTGCCTATTTTCCCTACTAAAGCTCCCTTAGCCCATAATTGTCCTGTTTGATCGCAGAAGGTGCGCATTTGAGCGCACATATTTCCAAAGCGAGTTGGGGTTCCAAAGATGATCGCATCAAATTCTGGAAGTTTGCTTACGTCAGCATAAGGAACATGAGCAAACGCTTTTTTAGCCTCGAGCGCTCCCATTTTAGTTAAAACTTCATCAGGAAGGGTCTCTTTGACTTGGAGAAGTGACACTTCAGCGCCTGAGACTTTTGAAGCTCCTTCTTCGATGGCCTTTGCCAAATGATAGATGTGGCCATACATACTGTAAAAAATGACTGCTATTTTCATAGAACTGACGACATGGAAACCCGCGACTTTAGTCGTGGGAGGAAATGTCGCTCCTCTTGTTGTTGTGATTGTTGAGAATATTGATAACCATCTGCATGTTGCAGATTTTTACAAAATCTAAAGCTAATGCCATCGACTTTTCCGAAAGAAGTATCGATGCAAAAATTCCCGGATGATCGGACTGCGACCCTTCCGGAGTATGTCCCAATTCTTTTGCCTTTAGGGACAATGGCTTTTACAAAATCTCCTGTTGCAAAACCATGGATTCGTTTTTGATCTTTAGGAGACGTTCTAGGAAATCCATATTTATCCATACGGCAAAATTGCCGGCTTCCTCTGCCGATTGCTTTGATTGTTAGGGGTATTAAGGAGGATGGAATGTATACATCTTCTCCGGACTCTCCTACACAGGCTGCATCAATCCAATGATCTTTGGGATATCCTTGGAGAGTTCTATTGAACTTTGTCCGGCCTCCTGTAGAGCAGGACAAAGGAAGATTCAATATGCTGAGACGGTTTACGATCTCCTTTCTAGAACTGTTGACAGCAGAAGCATCTGCAAGAGGCTTTTTAGCCTTTTCTAGAATTTGAGATTGCAAACCGGATTTTCCTTTTAAGAATTCTTGGAGGGAATAGTTAGATTTTTTGCAGTTGCAGTCTCTACAAGCAATGGTCAAATTAGATACTCTATCGGATCCCCCTTTACTTTTAGGAAGGATATGATCTATCTCGAGCCTTACTTGTTTGGCTCCACAATAGGCGCAGCAGCGTTCCCACTTTTCAAGGAGATATTCTCTGACCTCATAGCCAAAGAGTGCTCCTTGTTGGTACTCAGATCCTGTTATTTCCGGATCTTGTATTTTTTGCATATCAAATCGAACGCTTTCTAAAGAGATTGAAGAGATAGGAGCAATTCTCTGAAGTCTTTGAACGAAAGTAAGAATATTATGAACCCGAGACTCTAGAGAAGGGGGAATCCATCCTTCTTTTCTTCTGCGGTTATCAAAGCGCACTTTTCTATAGCGTGTCTTTCTATATCTACGGCCTCTTCTTAAAGATCTTCTGCTTTCAAGGGCAGATCGTATCGCCATACCTTTATGCTCAAGATTAGCAGCCCATAGGACTACTTTTTCTCTTAAAAAACTACAAGTCAGTGCGATTCCGGACACTTTGCTTCCGGGATCTATTTTTAATTCGATCTCTTGCAGATCTCCCTTTTCTTTTTCTTTAAGAACAATTGTAAAAGGATGCAGCTTTAAAACTGCGGCCTTTCCTTTTTTTAAAAGCTGCCTAGCCCTAGTCGGAAGACAGGGCATCAAAGGCTGCTTATTTGCATCTACAACGAAGACTCTTTGCATCGTTTCTCTTTTTTTTACTATTAGCAGTTACCTGCAATCTCCGGTTTCCCGGGTAATGTTCTCCTCGGCAATGTTAAAGATAGGTTTCTATGTTTACAGCACTGGCTTTACCCATCTACCTGTTTAACCATAAACCGCAGAGCTTGGAACTGGAGCAGCATTCCAAGGTGCCTATGTATTCTTCTCTAACGTAGCCCTTGCTATTTACAAGAGCTGTGCCTGGTCAACTTAGGCTCATGTTTCTTACAAGCCTCCCTCTTCAGAGGGGGGTAGTTGACGAAAAATACCTTATAAAGTGATGGGCTTAACAGGAACAAATGCTCTTAAGTCCGGTTTTTTAAATTCGCTAGTGAATCCACTTTCAGAAAAAGGGGGCCACGTGATGTTTTTTCCGAAGATGAATACTTTTCCTCTAAGAATGAGGTTTTCTCCTTCTCTCCAAAGCTCGGCTCTATAGACCTTTCCAGCTTTGGGATCTGTAATGGATCCTTTATACTTTTCTTTTTTCGCAGGTTTCATATCCCACACAATATCTATCCCACTATAGTAAGGGGTTCCCTCTATTCCGGGAGCTCGATCTTTAGGATTATAGATGGAGTCATTGATGGCGCCATTTTCGTCATAGGTGGCAACGATTCTTCCGTAGTAATTGCCTTCATAAGGGTAGACGGCGATCACAGAAGAAGGTTTTCCTGTTTTGTCGTTGATTGTTTGCCAAAATCCGGTCGGATCCTCAGCAAATACAGCAGAAAGAAGGCAGAGCAGAAAAGGTGTAAGTAATTTCTTCACGGAGGTTCTCCTATAAACTTTTTTCTTAAAATCTAAACTCTGCTCTGTTTTTTGTAGAGTAAAAAATTGAAATTTCACCCCAAGCAGCTTGTTTTAAATATTTTACGATCATTTTTCAAGAGTGTGTTGCATTAAATTCTTCAAATGATTAGCATAGTCGTGTTTCTATTTTTGATAGATAGCCTGATGGGGTGTCGCCAAGTGGTAAGGCAGCGGTTTTTGGTACCGCCATTCGGAGGTTCGAGTCCTTCCACCCCAAATATCAAAAAGCAAGTTCCTTAAAGGGATAGGCGCTTTTGTTTTATGCAAAACAAAGTGTCCGAAGTTGGAGTGTGTTTGTTCTAAACATCATCGCACGACCTCCTCTCCTATCTTGAAGGGTTGCTTATAAGAAAGTGCGGTTAAAATAATTTATCCCTTTCCCTATTGATAACATATTTCAGTCGATCTCCAGATCGAGTGATATTGCTTAAAATTTCCTGAATAAAGGAGAAAAAATGAAATTGAAAATGGTAAAAAGATTGTCTTCTAAAAGAAGTGAAAACAATAGAATTCGCAGAGAGGGGAATATCCCTGCTGTGTTGTATTCTTCTGGCACTGCTAATGAGAACATTAGCGTGGACGGAGTAGAATTTGCTGAAATAGTTAGAAAAATGATTCCGGGTCGTTTATCGACTACGAAGTTCAAGCTTGTTGAAGGTGGAAAAGAAGTTCCTGCGATCATCAAAGAGATCCAGTATCATCCAACTACATATCAAATCATGCATTTGGACTTTGAAAGACTCACTCCTGGAGTTTCTGTCACACTGAACGTTCCTCTAGAGTTTTCTGGAGTAGCAGAGTGCGCAGGAATCAAGCTTGGTGGTTTCTTAAGAACTGTTATGCGTCATGCTAAAGTTATTTGCACACCAGAGTTAATCCCTGATGTGTTCACAATTGATGTAAGAGAATTGGCTATCGGACAGTCTAAAAGACTTTCCAATATTCAGATGCCAAAAGGTGTAAAACCTTTGACTTCTCTAGAAGAAGTGGCTGTTGTTATAGCAAAACGCTAGTAGTTTAACTATGACACAAGAAAGCCCTTTTTATCTAATTGTGGGGCTTGGAAATCCGGGCCGAAGTTATGAGAAGACCAGACATAATGTTGGTTTTCAAGTGGTAGAGGCAATGGCTGAAAAGCATGGGTGGAGCTTCCGAGATGTAAAAGCTTTTCATGGACTCCTTGCAGAAGGAACTGTGGGAGGGAAGAAGATCCTTCTTCTCAAGCCACAGACGTACATGAATAGTAGTGGAGAAGCTGCAGCGGTTTGTGCCTCGTATTATAAGGTGCCTTTAACCCAGATTTTAGTCGTATCCGATGATATTTATTTGTCGTTTGGGCGCCTTAGGGTCAAGACCAGTGGTGGCAGCGGAGGTCACAACGGTTTAAAAAGTATAGAGTCTCATTTAGGCTCTCAAGTGTATATGAGACTTCGAATTGGGGTCGGCAATAGAGAAAGCGGAGATCTAGCTGATTACGTTTTGTCCCCTTTTCAAGAAGAAGAAAAGCAGAAACTGCCTGGTGTTGTAGAGCATGGAGTGCACTCTCTTGAGCTTTGGCTCAATCAAGGAGTAGTTGCCTCTATGGAGTATGCAAGTAAGTGCCGGGAAGAGAACGAACCTGAAAAAAAATTAGGAGAATAAAGATGGCAAAACAAGAAAGCAAGCATCTGTATGAAGGGATGTATATTCTCAGTGCCAGCTTGAGTGATGACGCTAGACAAAAAGCGCTTGATAAAATTACCGCAGGCATCACAAAAAGAGGCGGAGAAGTGCATAAAATTATTGATCAGGGCCGCAAGAAACTTGCGTATGAAATCAATACAAAAAGAGATGGATATTATTTTCTTCTTTATTTTTCTGTGCCCGCTAGCGCGATGACAGAAATGTGGAGAGAATACCATTTGAACGAAGATCTTATTCGTTTCATCACTCTTCGTGTAGAGAGTGTTCCTGAAAAAATTGAATTTCAACCTTTATCTGTTTAAGGAGACGAGGAGATGACGACAGCATTTAAAAAAAGCCCAATAGAAAGTTTATTTTCTAAAAAGCGCAAACAATGTCCTTTTACGGCTGCAGGAATGCACCACATTGACTACAAGGATATTGAAACATTATCTAGATTTATTACAGAAAGAGGTAAGATCCTCCCTAGAAGGATCACTGGTGTGTCTTTTAATCATCAAAGAAAGCTCTGTTCTGCGATTAAGAAAGCTAGACATATGGCCTTATTACCATTTGTATCTGAAGAGTAAACTGCAGGGGAGAACCGTATCATGCAAAATCAATTATTACTTCTCGAAGATGTAGAAGAATTAGGAAGAAGTGGCGATCTCGTCACTGTAAAGCCAGGCTATGCAAGGAATTTTCTCATTCCTCAAAAGAAAGCGGTTGTAGCGGATAATTTTACACTCCGTTTAAGAGCTCGTTTGATGGAAGAAAGAGCAAAGCAAGCCATTGTAGACAAAAAAGAAGCTGAAGAGCTAGCGGGACGTTATGCTTCTCTTGAACTATCCATTGAAGTAAAAGTGGATGCAGAGGGAAGAATGTATGGATCCGTTGCAGCAGTTGACATTGTCAAGGTCTGTGCTAAAGAAGGCATCAGTATTGAAAGAAAGAACGTTGTTCTACCACACCCGATCAGAGAGCTTGGTATCCACAACATCCAACTGAAATTGAAAGAAGGCGTTATCGCTACGTTCAAGTTGAATGTTTATGGAGACAGAGTTTCTGCGAAGAAAGTTGTGAAAGTAGAAGAACCTGATCTTTTACAAGAAGCTCCTCCAGAATTTTCTGAATAAGGAGAGGGACTAATGTCCTCTGCTCAATCTTTAAAGAGAGCTACTTTATCAAATAAGTGGCTCTCTTTTATTTCACCCGCTAAAATCAATCTCTTTTTTCGAGTCCTTCGTAAAAGAGAAGATGGATTTCATGAGATAGCATCGCTTTATCAAGCAATCGATCTATGTGATACCCTTCATTTTTCTCTATCAAAAGAAGATCTATTTACTTGTTCAGATCCAGCGCTTAGCATGGACGCGCAGAACCTTGTCTGCAAGGCGTTAAAGCTTTTTAGAGAAAAAACAGGTAGATTTGATCCTGTTGCGATCCATTTAGAAAAAAAAATCCCCATGCAAGCAGGACTTGGCGGTGGCAGCTCGAATGCCGCGACAACTCTGTTTGCCTTGAATCAACTGTTTTCTACAAATCTTTCTCAAGAAGATCTGACCGAGCTCGGTTCTGTTTTAGGCTCCGACGTTCCCTTCTTTTTTTCTATAGGAACAGCTTATTGCACTGGTAGGGGAGAAAGGCTCCAAGAGATGCCATTTCCTGAAAGTTTATTAAGGTCTTCGTGCATTTGGATCGCAAAACCAAAGGTAGGTCTTTCTACTCCACTAGTCTATGGAGCTTGCAAACCAGAGCTCCTTCCCCAAAGAGATCCCAAAGAAAGCTTTTCTTTATTCTATAATGATTTAGAGATGGCAGCTTTTTCTCTTCTTCCAGAGCTTGCGATACTTAAGGATACACTTTTAGACAGTGGTTTTGAAACTGTGGTTCTTTGCGGAAGTGGAACAGCCTTTTTCTGTATAGGAATGGATCATTCTCCTCAAATAGAGGGGATAGAGTTTTTTCAAACTAAGCCTTTTTCTAAAGAAAATGCAACATGGTATGCAATATAATCCCGGATTTGATAATCTAGATATTTTAAGTGTTCTGCTAAGGAAGTAATATGGACAAAAAGCGATTGATTGTGATTACAGGGGCTGCTGGAATGATCGGTTCTGCGACCGTCAGACACCTCAATGACCTTGGATATACGAATCTGCTTTTAGTGGATAGCTTGGATTCTACAGACAAGTGGAAAAATCTTTTACATAAACAGTTTAATCGTTTGATTGGGATCCAAGATCTTTTTCCTTGGCTTGAAGGGAAGGCTCAAGACATTCAAGGGATTATCCATTTAGGGGCTTGCTCCGATACCCTTGAGAAAAATGGCGAATACCTCATGGAAAACAACTACCGTTACTCCGTAAGACTTGCTGAGTACGCCTTAAATCATGGGATCCGTTTCATCTACGCATCTTCCGCTGCGACTTATGGAGATGGAACAAGAGGGTTTTCTGATGATCATGCAAATCTTAAAGAGCTAAAACCTCTTAATTTATATGGTTTTTCTAAACACCTATTTGATCTTTGGGCAGAAAAACAAGGAGTCCTCGATCAGCTTGTTGGCCTTAAATATTTCAATGTGTTCGGCCCGAACGAAGAGCATAAAGGGCGCATGGCCTCTATGGTTGCAAAGATGTATCCTCTTGTACAAAAAGAAGGATCTCTTAGCCTTTTCAAATCTTCTGATCCAGCTAATTTTCCAGATGGTGGACAGCAGCGCGATTTTATCTATGTAAAGGATGCTGTTAAGATCACCTGTGATTTTCTTCCTATAAAAACCGGTGGTATCTTTAATGTAGGATCAGGTATTCCTACCACATGGAACCATTTGGCAACCCAGGTCTTTACGGCATCTAAACTTCCCCCTCAAATTAGATATATTCCAATGCCTGAAGATTTAGTGAAGCAGTATCAGAATTTCACGTGTGCGGAAGTGAATAAACTTAAAAGTTGCTTTGGGCTTTTAGACCCAAAGCCCGTATGCCAGTTTTCGATTGAAGACGCGGTTTCGGACTACGTAGTAGAGCATCTTGCAAAGGATCAAAGATGGTAAAGCTCATAGGGATGTTAAACCGGTTCAATCCGGTCAAAGTTCTCGTCATCGGGGACTTTATGTTGGATACCTATACAACGGGTAAAGTAAAACGTGTTTCTCCAGAATCTCCCGTTTGTATTTTGCATGTACAAAAAGAGGAGAGCTTAGCAGGAGGGGCCGGAAACGTTGCCTTGAATCTAAGCGCCCTCGGCGCTAAGGTTTCTGTGATCGGAAGAGTTGGGCAAGACATCGCAGGTGATGAGCTCAAAGAGTGTTTGGAAAGAGAAGGGATCGTAACAGATGGACTTGTCTACCAAAAAGGGTTTAAGACACCTGTTAAAAACAGATTGATTGCAGACTCCCAGCAGGTTCTTCGCGTAGACTTTGAGACGATTTCAGCATTGCCAGAAGGTCTTGAAGAGGAAATCCTCCAATCCGTTCCCCATTTCTTAGACAAAGTACAGATCGTTGCAATCTCCGATTATGCCAAAGGTTTTTTAACAAGATCGTTGCTGCAAAAAATCATCGGGATGGCAAGAGCCAGAGGCGTTCCTGTGATTGTCGATCCTAAAGGAGACGACTTTTCTAAATATGACGGCGCCACAATCATTAAGCCGAACTTGTCAGAAGCATATGCTGCTGCAAGGCTGAATCCCCCTGATTCTTTAGAAGATGTCGCAAAGAGTATTTTTTCAGCGTGCAACATCGATTCTCTTCTGATCACAAAGTCAGAAGCTGGAATTGCTCTTTTTCATAGAAACGGAGTATTCCAAGATTTTCCCGTTCGCTCTAAAGAGGTGAAGGATGTAACGGGAGCTGGTGACACAGTCCTTGCGACCATTACCCTAGCCTTAGCAAACTCTCTTGATATCAAATACGCCGTCCAGCTTGCGAACATCGCAGCCGGGATCGCAATTGAGCGCATGGGATGCGCTCGCATCGATCTATCGGATCTTGCAGAAAGACTCTTAGAGTTTGACGTAGAGAACAAGATCTTTGATGAAGAGCACCTCTATGCACTTCAACAAGTGCTAAAAGGGAAAAGATTTATTGTTCTAGGACTCGATAGTCAAGATGGCATGACAATAGAAATGTTTAGAAGCCTTAGAAAACTTGCTGGAAAAGACCAAGAGAAAAAACTCATTGTTTATGTAAAAGATGAAGATCCTTGTGAAGATTTTGTCTTGATGCTCTCTTCTTTTTCAGAAGTCGACTTTATCGTGTTAAAATGTGAAAGCCTTAGAAGCCTTTGTGATGTGATCCACCCCCATCAAATTTACATGATGGAAGGGGATGGGAAGCTTAATCTACTTGAGCATGCTTCGGCTCTACTTTCTAGAATGAGAGATTCTCAAAACGTTGCAAGGATTTTGCCTTAGAATGAAAAAGTGGCTTTTCTTACTCGCTACTTGTTTTTCTAAGATCATTTTTGGATCGCCCATTCAAGATCGTCAGATCGATCCAGTGGCGCTTTCCGAACTTACTTCAGCTCTAGGTATTCCACAAGATGCAGACATCATAGCTGAAACTCAAAAAAGATGGCTTCGAGGATCTAATACACTAAGATGGGAAATGACAGAACTTTCTCTCGACCAAAGAGCTTTTGTATTGAAGTGGGCGCGGGAGCAAGGTCTTTACGATCCATGGAAGCCTTCTCATAAAACTTATGATAAAGCTCTCATCTTAGGGGCATCAACGCGTTTGATGCAAGCACGTCTTGACTACCTTAAAAAACTTTGGGATGAAGGAGTTCGCTTTAGTGAGATCGTATGGCTTACAGGAGATCGACCTCTAGATAAGCGAATCGATGACTTACTAGACCTTTGTAGCAATGAATCAGAAGCTGTTCATATCATCTGGGAAAGAGCTGATCTTCCTCAGGAAATAAAAAACCTACCAGTTTCTTTTGTCGCAGTTCCCATGAAAAAACAGGGTGAATTACTCAAAAATCCCAATACAGAAGATACGATTATTGCTTGGTTGAACACTGCTCCAGAATCTTATTGTAAGGCTCTTTTTGTTTCCGACCAACCCTTCTGTGGCTATCAGTTTGCTGTAGTCAAAGCAACCTTACCTAAGACTATTTTATTTGATGTGGTAGGAGCAGGTGTCGACCCGGCAAGTCATCCCTTAGCAGCCGCGATCACACTAGACTCTATTGCGAGATGGCTCTATCAGGAAAACTTATGCCGCTGATCACTTTCTTTGCCTTCGTTTTTTTAGTAGTATCACTACTGAGCTTATGGATTCGGCGTGATCCTAAGATCTGGGGAACGCTGCTCAGTCTTAGCGTACTTTGTGGATTTGTCTCTGGTAACATTTCTCAAACTGGTTTAGTTTTTATAGCGATTTTAGTGCTACTTTGGATCCTCTACACTCGCAAACAAACCTTATCCCTTTTCATCCTTTTGGTCTGTGTCGGTACAGCCTTTAAATTGCGGTTTTTTCCCGGCTACACTCCTTACTTTTTTACACCTAAATTTGCAGTAGGGTTAGAGATGCCGCTCATCGGACTTCTTCCACTTGCTCTTTTAGTGCCCTTAGCAAGAGGAGAAAAGGATTGGACAGCTGCCATAAATGGACTTCTAATCGGATGTGTTGGGATCTCTATTTTATCTGTGCTTGCCACGGTTAGTGGCATAACTCAGTGGAACTTCAAACTCCCAACTTTTGCAACAGAGAGGCTTTTGAGTAACCTCTTTTTGACCTGTATTCCTGAAGAAGGTTTTTATCGTGGGTTCATTCAGGCTACGCTGTGTAAGTATTTCAAAAACGTCAAGCTTGGAAAAACTTTTGTTCTTATTTTAACCTCGATCCTATTCACAGCAGTCCATCTCTATTGGAGCCCTGATATAGCAACACTTGGATTTGTCTTTTTAGCAAGCTTGCTCTACGGAGGTGTGTATTTGATTTCAAAAAGAATAGAAAGCGCCATCTTGTGTCACTTTGCCTTAAACTTCATCCACATGACATTTTTTTCCTATCACGCGATGTAATCGGGCAACAATCTGTTACCCGATTACATGGATTCTAAATAGATTCTTGAAGTCTTTGAATTCTCAGCTCTAGAGGAGGATGGGAAGCAAAGAGGTGTTTCCAGCCTTGTTTTTTAACAGATGAGATCTTTAGAGAATCAAAAGCGGGCTTCGCTGTTTGAGAGTCTTGGATGTTTTGCATTCTTTGGAGAGCTTCCAAAGCTGAGATCATTTTCTGTTTTCCGGCAATATGAGATCCCCCAAGATCTGCTCTAAACTCTCTATATCTTGAAAACCAAGCAACGACAAGAGATCCGAGTACCATAAAGACCACTTCAAAAAGGATCACGAAGAGGTAGTAGGAACCGGATGAGGATCGTTCACGGTTTTTCCCTTGGGAGGAAAGCACAAGAGCAAGAGCTCTTGCCAAAAACATGACAAAGGCGTTCACAACGCCTTGGATCAAGGCCATCGTGACCATGTCCCCATTTTGAATATGGGCGATTTCGTGAGATAAAACGCCTTCTAACTCCTTAGAGGACATTCTTTGTAAAAGACCTGAAGAAACAGCGATTAAAGAGCGTTTTTGAGAAGGTCCTGTTGCAAAGGCATTAGGTTCAGCTGAATTGTAAATACCCACTTCTGGCATGTAGTTAAAATGGGCCTGCGAGCAAAGGTCATGGACGAGGTTAACTAGAGCCTTTTCATCGCCAGTGGCTGCATTAGGATCGATGATCTTAACGCCCATCATCCACTTGGCCATGCTTTTAGAAAGGGCCAAGGAAATAAAAGCGCCTCCCATACCCCAGACTAAGCAAAAGATCATCAAAGAAGTGTAGTTGATCCCGTGGGCTGTCAAATAAGGTTTTACATTCAAAAGATTTAAAATGATGGATAGCGTGATGATGACAAGAAAGTTGACAGCGAGGAATAAAAAGATTCGTTTTACCATAGCCATAATAAAGCCTCCTTATAATAAGTTAAGTTTCGGGGCTTATTATTTCCTAGAAAATAGATCTCTGTCAAGATGCAATTTTTCTTGGGATTTTCATAGGGGATTTGGATTTGTTTTACATATGCAAAAAAGTATGAAAACCGTAATATATACCGATAAAATATAATTTATTAAGGTTTTTATGGAAGTTAGTTTCAATTTACCACGTGAGTCCCAAAAAATGTATAATCAAGGAAGACCGCCTATAAGATCCATCCAGAGCAGTCAATGTTCATCACTGGAAGCGAGGGTAGGTGTTCCCTCTCAATCATTAGCGACACTCATTGAAAAAATACACCAGTGGAAATTAGAAGCGGAGGAAGGGGAAAATCGGATTGCTGCTGCAAGTTCGATCATTACATTTTTGCATGATGAAAAAAAATCCACCCTCCTTTTAAAAGACTATGGACTGAAGTCTCTCCCCGATATTTTTGATGCTCAAGAATTTGATCGATTAAAGGGTCTTAGTGTCTCGGGTAACCTGATAAGGTTCCTTCCTTCAACTTTTGTTAGATTAAAGCATTTAGAAGCGGCATCGGTGGCAGACAACCTCCTATTCGAACTACCTGAGGATATTTCTAATCTTACTGCTCTAAAAATATTAGACGTTTCTTGTAATTGCTTTTTGACCAATTTTCCCGCTACTTTACCAAAAGGTTGTGCTATTAAAATGTAGGAGGTACGGGCATTGACGCGTCTGAGATGAAGCGTATAGGTCAGTTCCATTTTATTTATTGATCGTGATGAGCCGAAAAGATGTATTGCGTTTCTCATGTACAAAAACACCTAAAAAAAGTAGCATAAGCGCATAAAATATAATTTGTTAAGGTGTTTTTGTGTCGACAAGTGTAAATGGTGAAAGGCATGTTGGAAGTAACAATGCAACATGGGCTCGAAATGTAAAGGTTCCAGATGGCAGACCTGCATCAGATGTTTGGGATGCATGGAAGCAAAAAACCAGAAGAGATCCATATTACGCTGCATCTTTACAAGGAAGAGTCACGACGACCCAAATAACTGCTCCACCACTTGGTTTTGATGCCGATATTAATAGCATCGAAGAGGCGTTAATGCAGTGGGTAGAGCAGGCAGAAGAGGGAGAAAATCGAGGGCCCGCTAAAGACGCGATCATGGATTTCCTGCGGAATTCGCGTCTCAAAGATATTCAGCTGGTGGGCTACAAATTAAAGTCTTTGCCTGATATTTGGCACGTAAAAGTGATTGCAGATAGGCTAAAAATTATAAATCTTGAAGACAATCAGCTGAAATTTTTACCTAGGACGTTTTGTGAGCTAGAGTCTTTAGAGTATCTTTCTCTTGCTAATAATGACCTGCAAGTTCTTCCTAGAAGATTGTCTAATTTGACACGCTTAGAGTGGCTAGGCCTTGCAAACAACCCATCTTTGAAAAGCATTCCTGCTTTAAATGAAGACTGCACGATCAAGCTCACAAGGGGTGATCTGAGCATGTGTTTAGAGAAGACTCGTAAAATATATTGTGATTGATGGCCTGAAAAATAGAACCTTTGAAAAAATAACACTTTTCCAGTAGAATCAGGGGCCTATGAAGCTATTTTCTTTGACATTACTTACTACTTTGCTTTGTGTCTCATCCTTTGCAGCAGAGTGCTATCGAGGAGAGCTTTTAAAAGAAAAGCTCAAACAAGAAAGCCTTGCACCTTTGGACGGCAAGTGCCGTATTATCCTTCTAAGACATGCTGAGACCGCATGGAACGCTAAGGGCAAAAAGCAAGGCTGGACCGACATCCCTTTGAATGAAAAAGGCAAAGAGCAAGCAAAGGCTCTTGGAGATCTTCTTTCAGATATCACCGTAAAGACTTTTTATGCATCAGCTCTTTCTAGAGCAACTGAGACAGCTGAAATCATCGCCAGCTCTCACGAGGGAGCTAAAGTGGTTCCTGATGAAGCGATCCGCTTTTTCAGAAAAGACAAAATCCGCTGCTTTGATTTTTTAAAATCAAAAGAGAGAAAAAAAGCAGAAATGTTCAGGGAAGTAACAGAGGATGCCATTGCTTACTTAAAAAACCTTTCTCTAAAGCATCCCGGTGAAACAGTCATCGTTGTCACACATTCTAGAGTCATTAAATATCTTCTCATCGTTTTAGGAGGATACAATAACTCGAATGTAAGGATAAAAAATGGAGCGATCGCAAGGCTCATAGGGGATGGGCAGACACTTTCTATTGAACTCTAAACCTTCTCTTCTTACAATGCTTTTTCTAATGTAAGATGAGGTAGTTATGGAGTTTCCGCTTTCCGCATTAAAGGATTGGTTTCAGGCTCATGAAGAAAAAATCCAATCTGAATTCTTTCACTTTCTAAAGTTTCCAAGCATCAGTACAGATGTAGCTTACAAGCAAGATTGTCTTAAAACAGCAAGCTGGCTGCTTTCTTATTTAGAAGCAATAGGGATGAAAGGAGAGCTACTCGGAAGTTCCGGACTTCCCGTTGTCTTTGGTGAAAATCATAAAAATGCTTCTTTCCCAACACTACTACTTTATCAACATTACGATGTACAACCAGTAGACCCCATTGATGAGTGGCACACAGAGCCTTTTACACCGACTTTAAAAGAGGGTAAAATTTTTGCAAGGGGTGCTTCTGACAATAAGGGACAGTGCTTTTTAACCATCACAGCGCTCAAGGCAATTAAGGAACTTAAGATCGATCTTCCTTTAAATATAAAACTGTTCATCGAGGGGGAAGAGGAGTCGGGAGGAGCTGGGACCCAAGAAGTTTTGAAAAAACATAAAGACAAACTTAAAGCTGACTCTCTTTGTGTGATTGATTTTGACATCCCTTCTAAAGACACCCCAGCAATTTCTATGGGATATCGAGGCCTTCTCGCTGTGAACATCGAATGCAAAAATGCATCGACGGATCTTCACTCAGGTGTACATGGAGGCATTGCTTTAAATGCCAACCGCATTCTAGTAGAGCTTCTAGCAAAACTCTGGGATGAACAAGGTAAAGTCGCAATACCCCATTTTTATGATGAGATTGAAGATCTCACACAAGAGGAAAGATCTCAGCTTGATTTTTCTTTTAATGAAGCAAAATATCGAAAAGATTTTGGAGTGGGGGCTCTTTGTAAGGAAGAAGGAGTGACTCCAAAAGAGGCCAATGGACTTCGTCCTACCGCTGAAATCAACGGTATCTGGGGTGGGTATACGGGAGCTGGCTTTAAGACAGTGATCCCTGCAAAATCAAATGCTAAAGTTTCTTTTCGCTTAGTTCCAGGGCAAGATCCAGAAAAGATCATGAAGCATTTTGAGCAATTTTGCTTGCAAAATACTCCCAAGGGTGCTGAATTGAACATATTGTGGCATCATGGAGCTAAGGCGTATCGGGCATCTGGCTCATCGCCTTTAATCCAAGCTGTAAAGCAAAGCATGGAAGAAGTTTTTGAGAAAAAACCTTGCCTTTCAACGCTCTGTGGTGGAGCCGTTCCGATTGTGAGGGATTTGATGGAAGCTTCGAAAGCAGACGCTGCTTTATTTGGCTTTGCTTTAGATACAGATGATGTACACGCTCCTAACGAGCATTTTAACTGGGAATGTTTTAAAAAGGGATTTATGACGGTGGCAAGAGTCTTATGGGAAATGTCGCAAAAGAAGAAAGAATGTTAGAGGGTAAAAAATCTGAAAGCGCTCTTTCTTTTTCCTCGGGGATGATCTTTCCAATGGGGTGCATTCTTTTGGCCTTTGGGATCATGAGCTCGGGTGATCTTTTTTTTCCGTTTGCTCTTCGTTTATCTGCTTTTATTCTTTTCACCTCAGCCTGTCTTTGGGATTTAAAAGGCCTTTTTTATTCCTCCGCTGCGAGTTTGCTCGGCTTACTTAGTTTTTCTTCTCGCATTTTTCACCACTTCCCTTCCCTTGTGTTTTTTCTGATTATGATCAATACATGTGTGATTATTGCCATGCTTAAAAGGATGTGGAAGGTTTCTCAAAAAGCGAAAGAAAGAGAGCTTTTGATCCTTAAATCTTGGGAAAGCCATTACCATGTGTTTCGCATGGAATTCTTAGAGAAGCTCGAAGAAGTTAAAAAAGCGCAAGAGTCTCTTTTTTTCATGGAAGAGCAAATCGTGCGCTTGGAAAAAGAGCGCATGGAAGGATTTTTAGAAGAAGATGAGCTGCAAAAAAGCTTGATTGAGCAGCTTGCAGCTGCTCAAGAAAAGTGTGAACTTCTGCAGAAAGAAGTCGATCTTTTAGAAGAAGTTCTTTTAGTAGCTTCAAAGGACGTGGCACCGACTGTTACTGCTACTAACAGCAAACCTTCTCGCAAGAAAAAAGGTAAAGCTAAAGAAGAAGCCGTCCAAGGCAGTCTTTTTTAGACTTTTCTAAAGCGTCCAAGGTGTTAAGATCTCATGGCCGTTTTCAGTGATGAGGATGGTGTATTCCCACTGAGCGCTAGCTCTTAAATCTCCAGTTCTAGCTGTCCAGTGATCCTTCGGATCGATGATGGCAGATCTGACACCGGCATTGATCATTGGCTCAATGGTAAAAGTCATTCCTTCAGCTAAAGGAATACCAAGTTTATTGTAATGGTGGGGGATTTGTGGCGCTTCGTGGAATCCAACGCCAACGCCATGACCTACAAATTGATTAACGACAGAGCAGCCATGTTCTGTTGCGTAGTCTTCAATGACTTCTCCAATTTCGTAAGCAAAAACGCCAGGTTTCAGTATCGCTGTTGAGCGTTTGAGACATTCTAATGATACATCACAGACGCGTTGTTTTTCCTCCGAGATTTTGCCGATGGTGACCATCCGGCTGCAATCTCCATAATACCCATTTAAAATGCAGGTGACATCGATGTTTAAAATGTCTCCTTCTTTAAGGGGGGTGTCATTTGGGATCCCATGACATATGACCTCATTAAGAGAAGTACAGATGCTCTTAGGAAAAGGAGGAGATCCATATCCGAGTGGAGCAGCTATGGCACCTGCTTCTTTATGGAGCTTTTCAGCGAGGGTATTGAGGTAATTTGTGGTTACGCCAGCTACGGCTTCTTTACACACCGCATCTAGGATTTTTGCTGCTAGGTGGCCTGATTGTCTGATGCCCTCTATCTGTTCTTTATTTTTAAGTAAGATCCCATAGGTCTTTAGATATTTAGTTCTTAAAAGCTCTTGAGGGGTATGGGGCAATTCTGGTGCATGGCATTTTTTCCATTTCTTTCCACTTCCACACCAACACGGGTCATTCCGACTGAACATAGGATCTCCTTAAATATGAGGATCTATTTTACTGAGGAGGGAGATTTTCTGGGAGAACTATTTTTACCTTAAAATTAATCTTTGACCTATATATTGTTTTTGATTTTTTTCATTCAAAGGATAATCGACTATGTCACTTGTTACTATTCTATCCCAAAGCACTCTTAATGGTTATGAAAATCGGCATATCGGAGCCGACAATGCAAGCATTCAGACAGGTTCGTTCGAAGGGCGTAGAATGGTCAGCGTGCGCGCAAATGCTTGTAAAGTCGTTACTGTGTACACCCTGATCGTCATTGGGTCCAGCTACCTTGGATCGTATTGTTTTGGTGATCAAGACTCCAATATATCAGGTCTAACATCTAGAACCTATGAGGCGGTCAATACCGCTCTAGTCGCCACACTTCTCACTCTTCAGTATACGAGGCCTCATGGAAAACTGAAAAATCTATTTGAATCGGGAAAAATATGTAGTTATGAGTTTTTTGCTGCATTGATGGCTGCGCAGATGGTGACGTATAGCTTTTTCTTTGTAATGAGCTCTTCTACGAATGATCCCTTAAGTGCAGGAATCTACGGAGCTTCCCTTGCTACTGTTTTAGCGTCTTTTGCTAATTGTTATAAAGAGCAGAGGAATGAAGCTGAGATCGATTTGCTAGATGACTATCATTGCATAGAGGACGTGCCATCCAATACAGTAATAAGTAGGCCTGAGGTGCAATCGAAAGATTCGATATTAGAGGGAATGAATGGCAAGATCTGTAAAATAGCCAAAGGATCTATTCCCGTCTTATGGGGGATAGGATCTGCTTCTTTTGCTGCTTTATGCTTCAGTGGTCAAGAAGGATTAATGCTTAGAACTTATGAGATAATCAATGTAGGACTTGTGGTTACTCTTCACTCCCTTCAGCAGGCACGCCCTAATAAGCCCCTAAGGAATCCTCTTGAAGCCGGAATGATGTGCAGCTATGAGTTTTATGCTACAGTCGAGGCTGCAAATATGGTCGCATACAGCTTGATCTTTGTAGCAAACGCCTCTAAGGTAGATCCCTTAAGTGCAGCGATCTATGGAGGCGCTCTTACTGCCACTTTAAGCTCCTACGGCGGTGTTTTTAGGCAGCATGTCAGTGCATCAGAAGATGAACCACTCAGCAATGCTATCGATTCTTTCTTTGATTATAGCACCAATGACCGCCATGTTTCAGTAGCGGTCAATGATGGTCTTTCTGGACATTTTATTATGACTAACGATGGACGTGAATATACTCGACTTGATTCTTTACGCCCGGTTGACGACTGAAGCTCAAGAGGCGGTCGATTGCGATTTCACAGGTTTTGTAGCGTCTTTTTCTCTCATTATCTTGAAGGCGGTTCATTTCGTAGATGGCCTCATCAGATCCAAGTAGCTTAGGAATCTCCTGCCCCTCTTCTAAACAGACATCTAAAGTGATCTTATCTTGTCCACCAACTTTGACAAGCTTCATGCTAGGATGGGTTCCTGCAAGCTCTACAAATTTTGTAAAAGGTTTGTAGAAGGGAACTGATAGAAGTTTTCTGCCATCAGCTGCGTAGACAACTTTGATTTCGCATCTTGCATAAGGATTTTCACCTCTTACGCTTTCAACAGAATTTTTCCAAGTGTTCCATTTTTCGATGACAGAATCGATTCTATTATGTGGATCATCAAGGAGTACTTGGATAGTCTCTAGATCAGAGCTAGCGTCTGAGGAGTAATACACTCCATCAATAAACGCAGAAGCAAGACCTACAGCTCCATAAGAAACAGTAGCAGAAATTGCAGATACAGCGTCTCCTAGTTTAGTAACCCAGCTATCTTGCGATTCAAAGACGGTCTTCCACATCTTTGCAATTGTTGCAAAATACGGGTATTTGTAGAACGGATCGAAGTCGATGAAGTCAGAGTAGTCTTTTTGCGTTGCAGCTGTAAATTTTTCAAGAGCTGATAGCGGCGCATTTTTGTCTATTAACCCAAAATGAGCAAGAGTTTTACTTGGAAGGCTCAGAAGTGCGCTTAATCCAAGCTGCGCTGTTGTTCCAAACAAGATGAATAGGTTCATGGCCATATTATCAGAGAAAAGAACGTCTTTTAGATTCACACCAGGTGTTTGTAGCGACTTTTTCATCGTGTGGTAAAAATGGGTCCAATGTTGGTAGAGATGCCCTGCAAAGTCAAATTCGTAGTCGTGATGGTTTTGGATGAACTCGGCATATTGCTTAGAAAAGCGCACATTGCCCCACTCAAGCCATGTTGAATACGATCCGATAGGAGAGCGAACTGCATTTTTAGTATATAAACTAGCAGCTTCGACTTCCTCTTTTGTTTGAGGAGTTTTTGCAAACATCATCATCCCGTTTTGTGTCGGGTCTTTTGGAAGAACTAAGCTTCCTTTGTCTATCCTTGTAAAGCCTTGGCTTTCTAAGAGGTCTTGCCAGTAGCCATTTCCTCGGAAATTGCGAATTTCGGCCATTTCAGGCTCTAGCTTCCACCCGTCAGCAGCATTGACAAAAGCGTGAACAACGGCTGCGATGTCTGTGACCTGCTGAGACTCAGCATTATGGTCACGTACAAGAAGCACGCCGCCTGGCTTTAGTTTACTATGAATAGACTGAATGAAAGGCTCTAATCTGTCTTCTGGCGTATGGTGGAATCCACCAAGGCCAGCGACTAGATCTAGGCTACTATTTTCTATTTCATCGCTTAGCGGTTTGTATGTTTTTTCGACTTGAAGTGCTGGCTCTGTACAGTCATCGTCGTTGAGCTTGATGCTTTTTTGATAAGGGTAGATGAAAGAGCCTACTTCGATCTTACTTAAAAGACTAACACCTACATCATCGCAAACAGCTGTCGTCTTTTTGAAAGAAAGGCCAGCCTCTTTTTGAATTGCATTTGCATAGCGTCTATTGAAAACCTCTAGGTAGTTTTGAAAAGAAGAGGGTTCAAACCCTTTCAAGTGCTCAGCTACTTGTTTTCCCATGCCTCTTCGCACAACACCAAGCGCTTTTAATTTCGAAAAGATCGAAAGAGGTTTTTTGGTAGAGTCAATTTTTTCAAGAAGCTCTTCATAGATGTCTTGGTCTGTTTTTGCAGGATCTTTTAAAATCTCTTCCATCATAGCAAACACTTTTTTCTCATCGAGCTGGAAGAAGATTGTCTGTAAAAAGTCAGCAAACAGCTCTTTCATTTCATCAGTTGTTTGAAAGACTCTTCTAAAGAATGATTTAAAAACAGGTGGCTTATCAAAATATTTCGCTGTGTGTCTGTTTGAAAAAACGTTGTTTGGATCGTATTTCGCTTTAAGATCTCTCATCTTTTCTACGGTCTCAATTCCGTAACACTTTTCAAATTCTTCCTGCGTTGCATAAGGCATATACGCCTGATACCATTTGTCGCCGCTTTCAATGAGCTCTGATTGTACTTTTTGGATCCACTTTTGAGTTTTTTCTATTTCTTTATCGCTCTTGAGCTGATGGAAACTGATCACGATCGCGTAGCGATCTTGCTCAGCATAAGGAAGAATAGACACGTTGTCTTTAGGGACTGGACGGATAGAAGCATTGAGCAGGCGAACATCGTTTTCCTCTAAAGTCTTGCCAAGGGATTTTAAAAACGATGGAAGGTTTTCTGGAGTCACAAAGTACTCTTGTAGCCACTGAGTATATAGATCGGATCTATGAAGCTGGAAGAACGATTTGATTCCAAAGTGCATGATGGCGTTACGAGAGTCTTTTCTCGTTTCCCCCTCTTCTCCTTCTGTCATGATCTTTACTTCTCGATTCCAGTAAAAATCAACAAGACCTTTATACATCCTTGTAGGAAGATGGCCCATCGCATCAAGGAACATTCTTTCAATTCTAGCGCCTCTAGGGGCTTCTAATTCGAAATCAGGAGTGATGACTCTTTCTTTATTGTCTGTTGCTTCAAATGTGTTGATGTAGAGCTCTTGCAAAGGGTTCCCATTGATGTTCAGTCTTCCCATCAAAAGAGGCTTATCAGGGTTGTTTCTGATCTCTCTTGTATAGGTCTCATGAAAATCTTCAATCTTACAAGGAACACCTTTTTCTTGGAGCTCTACGTTGTCTGTGACCCTTAAGGTCGCACTTACAACAACTCCAAAATAGCCAAGAGTTCCAAACATGCAGCCGAAGAGCTCTGGATTTTTAGTTCTTGATAGGACTTTGTGCTCTCCATTAGCATCGATGATTTCTAACTCTTCTACGGTCGAGGCAATCGATCCAAGGTTATGTTGCCATCCGTGGCATCCAATTCCAATAGAGCCGCCAACAGAAAATACATCCGAAGCTTGTTTGACAAGAACGGCTTTGCCGCGTTTATTAGCTTCCAGGAGAACTTCTTCCCATGTAGCTCCGGCTTCTACTTTGATGAGCGTATCATCGCTGCCTTCTACAAACTCTACTTTGTTCATCTTCTTAAGGTGGATCACTTTTTCATGTTGAGAAACAGGGATAGTTTGGTCTCCTTGAGACATGCCAGAGCCAATAATGGAGATTTTTTGTCCGTTTTCTACAGCTTCAGTAACAAGCTTTTGAACAGCGTAGATTGTTTTAGGGTAGCAAATAGCCTCTCGCACTCTTGTTCCAAAGACTTTTTCAACGCCAAAAGGTCTTACTTCTTGTTTTGAAAACTCTCTTTGTAAAAAGAGGTAAGAACAAGCATCGGTTGCTAGTATAGATAGGGGAGAAAATATGATGCCTAGGGCTAGTTTCGAAACCCTTTCCATGCCAGCAGATAGTTTTTTTGGGGAATAGACTATCAAATCTTTTGTTAAAAACAGGGACTCAGCAGCGAGTTCAGCGGCTAAAACGGTTGGAAAGGCGATAAGGCCAAGAGCTTTAGCTGTCCAGCAGGTAAGAGTGTGGGATATAGACCATGGATCTGTGTTTTTAGCTGAAATAAGAAGATTTTCAATGCCTCTAGCTAGATAAGCTGAAGGGGCGTAGATATTTCTATATATAGTATTATCCATGTTTTTATTGCCTGTTAATATTAATTAATCACTAAATTATACATTATAATTATCGATAAAATCAATATTCAAATAGTTTTTATTTGTTTTGGTAAATTGTTAATAAAATATTTTTTTGAGTTGGTGAAAAGTGATTTGAATTAATAATTGGCTCTTGTAGGATCTATGCGATTTTTTCCTAAAGGGGAGTCTCTATGTTAGAATGCTGCTATAGAAGAAATTGGATGAGCTATGAAGGGATTTTTTCTAATGCTTGTAAGGAAGAATTAAAAACTCATAAAATAGTACTCTCTATTATTTCTGTTAACGTGGGGGAAGCTGTCTTGGCGATTTTTTGCTTTGATAAAAAAGGCGCGACAGGAGGTATGTTAAACCCTAGGGTTTATGACTACATCAACCTATCAGTGGCCGGCGCTTTGTTGGCGAGTACGCTTTTGCGTTCGAACGTCAAATTCCAAGATCCAAGAGAAAAAGGTGTTTGTAGTTATGAATTTTTCATGGTTGCTATGGTAGTTCAAACAGTTATGTATGGCATTGTTTTTTTTCAAACACAAGATCAGACGGATTTTGATCGAAAGTTGATCTATGGCGCTTCTTTAGCTATGGTTTCTACGTCGATTTTGCTAACAGCTTTAAAGCATTGCAAAGCTTCAACTCCTCTTCGTAGGCCAAGCGACTTGGAAGAAGCTCTTTTTCTAGAACATCGTGGAAATGTAGAGATTCCTAAATTTTAGTAAAATACCCTTACAAGATGAAGTCCATGCGAAGGAGCCGTAACTCCTGCTAAGGCCCTTTTTTTGCTTTGTAAAAGATCAGGAATTTGATCAGCTTCGAGCTTTCCACATCCCACATACGCCAGCGTTCCAATCAGATTGCGAACCATCCGGAATAAAAAGCGATCCCCCTTTACCTTAAAACAAAACCGTCCATTTTCAAGGGCTTCAATTTCGATCGAATGAAGTGTGCAAACGGGATCTTTTTTAGATTTTTTCAATAAGGGCAGTTCATTACAAAACGTTGAAAAATCGTGAGATCCAATAAAATGAGGAATCGCGCTTTTCATTTTCAAAACATCTAGTGGGTAGGGGAAGTGCCAGGAGTAGAATCTGTCTTTGGGCCTTTGTATAGATTCATTGCAAATGAAGTAGTGGTATTCTTTCCCTTGATTATCAAGAGTTGGATGAAAGCTTTCTTCCATTACTTCAGCGCTTAAAACCACAATCTGTTTTGGCAGGAGGGAGTTGATCCCTTTCACTAACTTGTCTAAGTCGAGTGAGGTCTTTTTGGTAAGGAAATTAACAACTTGGCCTTCTGCATGGACACCAGCATCAGTTCTGCTTGCAGCCTGTAAGACAACCTCTTCTTGAAGGATCTTAGCTAGGGCCGTTTCTAGGTGCTCTTCTACGGTCGGCCCTAAAGGTGTTTTTTGCCACCCTAGAAGGCCTGTGCCGTCATAAGAGAGGATAAGCTTGATATTGAGCATTGGATAAGAGTCCCTGAATTTTAGGGGTAATATAGAGGATTTTGGGCTTTTTTTAAAGGATCAATGGGGGAGTGTTTTGTATGATGCTTATTATAAGTGTGTTGCAAAATTAACCTGCTCAAAACTGCTGTTTTCGTGTTTTTGAGCAGGTTGGATCAACCGTATAAGATGCTCAACTATCCCAAAAACTCTTTCAAGCTCAAAGAATAGAGCGTAATTCCTTTTAAGCACATTTGGATGGCAATCAAGGTCAAAAGAAGCCCCATGAGCTTTTCGCAGGCTAGAACGCCTCTATCTCCTAAGAACTTTTTCAAGTAAGTGGCGCTTGTTAAAACAAACACGGAAGCGATCCATGCAATCACAATTGAGGTGAGTGCTACAAACTGAGTTTTTTGCTCTGAATAAAGCATGACAGCAGCAAGAACAGCAGGACCTGCAACTAGAGGTGTGGCCAGTGGTACAATTAAGGGGTTTTGTGTAGAAAGAGTCGTGTCTGTTTGTTTAAAAGTCGGAGAGGGGAACACCATATGAATGGCTACTAAGAATAAAATGATGCCACCTGCAATGAGGAGCGTTTCTTGTTTAATGTCGATGAGGTCCATGAAGACCTTCCCAAAAAAATGGAACGCAATGATGATCGCAAGAGCAATCACTAGCTCGCGTCTAATGATCTTCTTTTGAGTTTTTGGATTAAAACCCTTTAGAAGCGAGACGAACAAAGGAATGTTGCCAATGGAGTCCATAAGTAAAAAGAGAGTGAACGATAAAGAGGCAATGCTAAACCAGGTATCCATAGATTTTATCCTTTTTTTGCTTGTCCTTGGTATATCAGTGGCTGGAATTTCTTTCGATTTCTTTCCATAACCTTCTTAAATATTTTTTCTGATCCTGTTTAAGGTCATGCAAGATAAAGATACAATCTTCATTGGACCTAAATGCGGACTCTGTCCAATTGGCAGAGCCAAGGAGCAGTGTGTTTTCATCAATCAGCGCCCATTTGTGGTGAAGGAGCTTGCCGCCTTGACTTATCAAGGGAAAGATTTTTCTTTTTTGCAGAGTTTCGATCGCTTTTTTGCTAGCTCCATAAGAGGATGTAAAATCAATAGCTATATAAAGGGCTACGCCTCTTTCTTTGGCTTTGATAAGGGCGTTTAAGATTTGAGGGTGAGTGAATGTAAAAAGAGCGATGTGGATCGAGCTTTTTGCTTCATTGATTAAGCCTAAAACTCTTTCAAGACATTCATGTTTGAAATCGGGCAAGTGCCAAAATTCAGCCGGCTGATCACCTAGTTTACAGTTGAAGTTATGATTCATTGAAGACTGCAAAAAGTGAGCGAGATCTTTTTGATAAAGACCAATGACTAAATTGTCATGCATTCGCAGTGATGTGGGTGTGAAATTAGCAGATCCTAAAAATACAAGCTCGTCATCTGCAATCACGATTTTTTTATGCATCAGTCCTTTACATGGAAGAGGAAAAGCAAAGGGGAGTTTCTTTTTTAAGGCACCAGAGCCTGAGGGGTCATAAAAGAGACGGACCTTGGTGCCTTTAATTGATGCCTTTTTGATCTCATCGATAAGGTGGGGGTCCGTGCAGCCATACATTTGGATAAAAAGAGATTTTTGAGCGCTTTGTATCGCTCTTTTAAAAACGATTCTAAGATCGTCGGAGGTTTGGTTAGAATAAAAAAGGACAGGTTCTTTTTCTGAGGGAAGAGGGGGGTGGATGGTAGAAAAAAGGATCCAGCTGAAAAAAAGAAAAACCCCTCCCAAAAGACAAGCTTTAATGGAAAGGGTATATAGACTTTTAGGGAAATTAAACTTTTTGCCCTGAAGCGCGAACTCCACGAACTACAGCTGAAAGACCATTTTTATCAATTGTTCTCATAGCAGATGTTGAGAGTCTGAGGGTGATAAAACGGTTTTCTTCCGCTAACCAAAAACGTTTTTTAACGAGGTTAGGAAGGAAACGACGCTTTGTGATTCCTGTGATTTTAAGGCCTACACCTTTCTTCTTTTTTGCAATCCCTCTAAGAGCATAACTGTTTCCTACAACAGGGACTTTTCCTGTGACTTGACACTTTTTAGACATGACTTTACTCCGGCTTTATAAGTTGGGCAGCATAGTAGCATGTTCTTTGTTATTGAACAAGAATATTTAGATGTGTAAGTTTAAATTTTAATTTTTGGAGGGAAGGGGTGGAGGAGCTCTCGGTAGATTACGTAGTAATCGGATCAGGTCCTGCAGGACAAAAAGCGGCCATCCAGGCCTCAAAGCTTGGGAAAAGCGTGCTGGTTATAGAGAAGGAAGAGGTGCCCGGCGGGGCTTCTCTCAACTCGGGAACGATCCCTTCGAAATCGCTTCGAGAAGCGATTTTGGACCTTACTGACTTTTACAAAAGAAGCTTTTATGGGCAAAGCAATGACTGCTGCAAAAAGATATCGATCAACGATTTGAACTTTAGGCTCAACAAGATCTTGGAAGAGATGAGAAGCGCTCTTTTGAGGCAGTTTGAGAAAAATGGTATTCGATTGATCACAGGAGCTGCTAGATTTGAAAATCCCCACCATTTACTCGTTTTAGATGCCTCACATAAACCGAAGTTTAGAGTCTCCTTTGCTAGTTGTTTGATTGCAACAGGGTCTAAGCCAAGAAATCCCATTCATGTGCCTTTTGATAAACAAAGAGTTTTGGATTCTACAAGGCTTCTTTCGATTGATCATGTCCCAGACACTATGATGGTGTTGGGGGGAGGGATCATTGGATGTGAATATGCTAGTTTTTTTGCAGCGTTAGGAACTGAGGTAACGGTAGTGGATAAAAGAGACCGTCTTCTGCCTCTACTTGATCAAGAAATCGGGATGCATTTGCAAAAGGCCTTAAATGCTTTGGGCCTAAAAGTAATAGGGAATCAGCAGCCGGCAAGCATCGAGCGTCTTTCTGATAAAGTAAAAGTGACATTCAAAGACGGCACAGTTTTGGAAACAGAAATGCTTTTATACGCTTTGGGAAGAGAAGCTAATGTTGAAGCTTTGCAGATTGAGAAAATTGGAGTTGCTTTGAATGAGCAAGGATTCATTCCTGTGAACGATCTTTTCCAAACAGCAATGCCTCATGTCTATGCAGCGGGCGATGTGATTGGAGGCCCTTCTTTAGCTTCTACTAGCATGGAACAAGGAAGGCTTGCAGCGCGTCATGCGTTCGGCGCTCCCACACATCACTTCCCCACTTTCTACCCGATCGGAATTTATACGATTCCAGAAATTTCTTCGTGTGGTTATACTGAAGATCAACTAAAGTCTTTGGATTTTCGCTACGAAATCGGAAGAGCCTATTACTATGAAATTGCAAAAAATCAGATGATAGGCAATGATCCGGGTATGTTCAAAATTCTATTTCATGCGGAAACTTTGGAGATTTTGGGCGTACATATCATAGGAAGAGCCGCTACGGAATTGATTCACATTGGTCAAGTAGCCATGAGCTTCAATGCGAAGATCGATTATTTCATCGATCAAGTATTTAACTATCCAACCTTTGCTGAAGGGTATCGGATAGCAGCTCTAAATGGTATGAATAAGGTAAAGCACAAGAAATAGGGTGATATGGCGATTATTGACATTTTTAAGACAGACGGAAGTGAAACAGTGTCTTCAAATCAAGGTTTTTTGCCGGAAGTTTCCTTTGTAGATGAATCGGCTCCTCCTCAAGAAGAGAAGAAATCTACTCTTTCAAAAGACGCCCTTTTGTCATTTCTTTGTGTTAGACTTCTTTTCTTTGTTCTTTTTTTATGCACTCTTGTGTGGCTTGCCTATGCTGTTTGTAGAACAGCACTTTTTCTCGCTCTAAAACTCTGCGTTTGGGGATTTTCAGGTCCTCTTCAAACGAAGCTTACAAAAGCATGGCTTTCGTTCAAGCGCGCTTTCATTTGTGGAATAGCTCTTCTTTTGTCCATGCTCAGCCCTGCTCTTGGAATTATGATTGCTTGCACCTACTTCCTTATGTATGACAAATCAGGGGTAGAAGAGGTGGTTCCAGCCTCTTTAAGAGAGCAATTTAAGGACTTGTTCGCTCAGGGCGATCAAAATTAAACTACTTGAATTATATCCTTAATATAGAGTAAAATAATCTCGATTTATTCATTAGATGAACGAGGTTTAATCTTATGCTATATAAAATATTTTATTCGCTTCTGATGGGTGTATCCCCTTGGATGGCAAGCTCTTCCCTATCAACAGTTTTATCATCATCTCCCCAGGTTATGGAACAGAAGGCTGTAGAAGCTTCTCTATACTCTCAAAAAGAACAAAAAGTTAAAGAAATTCTTGCACAGCTCGCCCGTTCGGACGAAGATGTTCTAGGCGGTTTTGATGCCTTTTCAAGCTCCCTAAAACAAGGGATTGTTAAAGGATTAATCAGTGAAAAAGACGCGGAACTAGTCCTTGACGCAGTGGCTTTTTCTGCAGAAAAACACAAGCTTCAAGTGAAAAGCAATGCCAACAAGACCCCTTATATCATCCATCCTATCGAAGTTGCGGATCATGTTGCTCGCATTGGTGGCGTGTATGACAAAGATGTTCTTATCGCAGCACTTTTGCACGATGTATTGGATGACACTTCTGCTACAGAAAAAGAGATCAGCGGTCTCTACGGCAAGAACGTTGCAAGTTACGTTGCAGAAATGACAACGACAAAAGGGATCTCTTTAAAAGAGCAGAAGAAAGAGCAAATTCGATCAGCTTTTCATCAGACCCCAAGCGTTGCGATCATTAAATTGTCTGATAAGCTTAGCAATTTAGAGACGCTCGCAAAAAATCCTCCTTCTAATTGGAGTCGCGATCGAATTGACCAATATTTTCAATGGGCACAATCTGTGATTGAAAACCTTCCAGAATCAAACTTGCCGCTTAAAAAACAAGTGAAGCAAGTGATCTCTGATTACTGGTCTAAGCAAAGTCCACCTAAAAAATCTTAAAAAACTTTACTTAACTGAGCCATTTCCTTATATGAGTACACTATGTATTCAACAAAGGAAATGGCTTTATGTTTTATATACTCACAGCGCTTTTTTGCGCTTCTTTGATTTCTCCTCTAGCAGCAGGAGAAAATCTTAAAAAATTAATGGATGGTAACGCTCGCTATGTTCAGGACAAGTTAGAGCATCCTAATCGTACATCAGAGCGGCGAGATGCTGTTATATCCAAACAAGAACCTTTTGCGGTCATTGTTGGATGCGCGGATTCTCGCGTAGCCCCTGAAATTCTTTTTGACCAAGGCGTTGGTGATCTTTTTGTGGTGCGCGTTGCTGGCAATGTTATAGGGCCTTTAGAGCTTGAAAGCGTTGAGTATGCAGCAGTGTATTTACACTCTTCTATTATCCTTGTCATGGGACATGAAAATTGTGGAGCTGTAGGTGCAGTTGTTCAAGGAACAACAAAAGACATTGAAGCTGTTGCAAAGCTCATTCAGCCATCTGTTGATGAAGCGAAAAAAGAAAACTCTAAAGACATCTTAAGCGCTTCCATTAAAAAAAATGCCATCCATATGAAAGAAGAGCTTGTAAAGAACCCAGTTCTTCAAAAGCTCATGAAAGAAGGGAAGATCGAGATCCAGGCTGCTTACTATAATTTACAAACAGGAGCTGTAGAGATCCTCTAAAGAAAATGCACTTGAACAAAAAAAGAAATTGATAGATACAGTAGTGTCTTTTTAAGGTGAGAGGAGATCCATGCAGCAGGGAGTAAAAATAATCGGAAGAGGTCTTTTTCTAGCTTTGCTCAGCTCCAACGTTTGCTTTGCAGAGTTTGTGGGACCTCCTTCTGGCGCTGCAGGTGTTGTTGAGAAGGAAATTCAAAAAGAATACTCTCCACAAGATTTATCTCCTGATAAAGACATGCCACTGCTTGAAGTCGATGTTCCTGAAAACACGTTTACGATGCCAGAGGGCGCCTCTATTCAGATTGAAAACATCAGGGTTGAGGGCAATGAGTCTCTTTCTGCAAAAGAGATCGATGAGGTCCTCCTTCCTTATCTCGATAGAAAAATAACGGGTAAAGAAGTTAAAGAGCTTTGCGCTAAGCTGCAGCAAAAGTATGTAGAGCGCGGCTTTATCTTAACTAGAGTTTATCCTCCCGTGCAAGAGATCCATGATAGGACCTTGACCATCCGAGTGGTGGAAGGAACGCTCAGCTCTATTGAGGTGACAGGCAACCGCCATTACAAGACGAAGTATATCCTCAAGTATTTTGCAGGACTCAAAGGAAACCCAGTCAACTATAACGACATCATGAGAGCTCTTCTTCTCGTCAATGAAAACACAGATTTAGGAGTCGGCGCTGTTTTTAAAAAGGGTAAGGGGTTTGGTGAAGTAGATCTTTCTTTAGTCGTGCGAGATAAACTCCCAGTTCACATCTATACTGACTACAATACGTGGGGATCGAATGTCACAACGTATGGAAGAGTTGGCGCCAAAGTCTCTGCTGGTAACTTATCGACAAACGGAGATACACTGTCTGTTACAGGTGTTGTAGGTACTCCTCCTAAAGATCTCTACTACATCAATACAGCCTATTCGGCGCCAATTAATGCCAAGGGTCTATATTTCGATCTTTCTTATCTTTATTCCCATTTTGAAGTCCAGCAAATGACCGAGCTAAATTTAGAGGGGATGAGCCAGATTGCTGGAGGAAGGATTAGACAGGCTCTAAATCGCTCTCGCAGGCTCAGCACCGATATCTTTGTCGCTTTCGATTACAAGCAGCTTAAAAACGAAGTTTTGGGCTCTACTGGATCTTTTGATAAATTGAGAGTTGTTTCTTTTGGAGGCAGGGTTGATTACTTTGACTCTTGTAAAGGGCGCAATCTGTTTAACATCTCTGGCTCTATCGGAATCCCTGATTTTTTAGGGGGCTCTAGCGCTGTAGATCCTCAGTCAAGTAGAGAGGGAGCTGGAGGGCGCTTTTATATCCTTAACATGGACTACACCCGCATTCAAACTCTTCCTTATAGTTGCTATCTCTTTTTCAGTGCTTCAGGCCAAGGCACTTTCAATAAGCTTCCACTCCCTGAGCAGATCTATGTTGGTGGTATGGGGACCGTTCGCGGCTATCCTCTATCCGTAGCACTTGGAGACAATGGTTATTATGGAACGCTAGAGCTTCGAACTCCAGTACCCGGTGTTCCAAATACCTATTGCAACTTCATGAAAAGGTCTTGGAAAGAGGCGTTTCAGCTTGTGGGATTTGTGGACCACGGAGGTGTTTATACCAACTCCGATGTTCGCTCCGAACAATCTCCCGCCTACCTTACATCAGCAGGCGCTGGCATACGGTTCCACGGACCTTGGGATCTTAATATCAGCTTCGATGCTGGATTCCCTCTCACAGAGCAGTATGAGCTCTCAGATAACATCTTGTATGTGAAGGTTAGCCTTGGAGTGCTCTAGCGCTGAATTGTCCTGCAGCTTGCTGGACTTTTAAGAGACTTTTTTAGGCCTCTATACTAAGACAGTGTCATCGTCTTCGGAAGAAAGCTCACCGTCATCTGAATCGTCGCTAGAGAGAAGCGTTGAGTATGTTGTTTTTATATTGGGAGTGATTGATTCGAGGGTGATTGTTTCAAAGTCGCTTGAATGAAAAAAAGCTTTCAATACAAAATCTGTGCTCTTATTAGCTTTTGCAAAATTGAACACTTGCATTTTTTCTGAAAGGTCTCGAGCTGTAGATACCGCTTTACACACTTTCTTAGCTGTTTCTTGGATTTCAGGAATTTCTATTGGGATAAAAAAGGGTTCACTTTTTTCTATATAAGAGATTCCTGGATCTGTAGACAGGCAGTAAGTAATGCGATCACATCGAGAGGTTAAGTAGGTCTTAAAAACTCTAAGGCTATCAGGTGATAGATTGTGTTGTTTGCTTAGAATGTTTAGTGCGTAGTTTGCAAAGTTGTCTTTGGTTTTGAAGTTTTTAGATCTAATGATCGTTTCGTGACCTTCTCCAGAAGGCAGTCTTGTAGAGAGTGTAATAGTAGATGTCATAGATAGCCTTTTTAAAAATCAGCAAGAAGATAACAGGAGAGGGCTTTGTGTTGTAGATGTTTTTTTTGCTGTAATGGCATGGCTTTATTGATGATAGTATCCTCTTTCGTTGCCATAAATAATCATTTATCCTACATTACAAAAAAGTAGGATCTTATCTTAAAACTAAACAGGGAGAGTGATATGTCTCATAAAAAAAAGGAAGAAAAATCCGAGGGTCCCAAGCCTCTTAATTTTGATGATGATGTGAAAAAAGGGCCTGAAATACCATTCATGACACCGGAAGATAAAAGAGGTGACACTGAAGATTATCAATATTACGAGCAAGAAGAGGCTCTCAGTCCAGAAGAAACGAAAAAGAGAAAAGAAGAAGGAACTTTTTAAGGGTAAAAAGCAAATAGTCATCCAAGTGGGAGATTATCCCACTTAGATGAACTAAGAAACTTAAGAGTCTGATATGGAAAGTTGGTTATCAACGCTTTTTACGCCAGAAACGTTTTTCGCGATTTTAACAACTTTGTTCATTTCTTCTCTGGTAGCAACAGTTCCTGTTAAGGTAACTACGCCATCAGTTGTATTAACTGATACCATACGGGCACTGGTTGATAAAGAGTCGCCGGATGACATAATGCTTCCTTTGACTTTTGTTGTGATTTCCCAATCCGCTGATTGGTTTGAGTTAGATGCCATGTGATTGGAATTTCCATAGCTATCCTTTGAATCTCCACAGCATGATGTGGCCATCAGGCAAAGAGCTGGTAATAATAACAACTTCTTCATGATATTCTCCAAGGTGAATTAAAATATAACGCTAAGATGAGCCTTACAAAACACATCCTTGCTTATTTTTGATACTAGAGTAGGTGTATGAATTTGTAAATAAAAAGAATACTATCATGAACTGTTTTAGTAAAAGGTATAGAAAAAGCCTCTTTTTTTAAGAGAGGCTTTTTCTAACAATATCTATTGGATGATCTCTCGAATGTCATCTAGGATTTTTTGGTGAACATCCCAAGGCATCCCATCAACGGATAGGACTGGTTTTCCTAAAACGCCATCGCAGCAATTAGCCTCTATCATGCTCTTTAACATTTTAAACTGCTCTTCATCGGAAGGATAGACGTCTTCTAAAGATAGGGTTTGTTTATCTTCTAGCGTACACCATAAAGCTCCGGCTAAAGCGTAGCCTCCCCAATTAGAAACTCCTGTTACAATCAGATGCTCACTTGGGACTACGCAGGCGATGAGCTCTCCATTGGCCACATGCTCTTTTACATCGTTTTGTTTATCTCCCATGCCGATCTCATTGCCTCCGTCGCCCACAGCAATCCTTGCTATGTGCATTTCGGGATGGTTTTCAGCGTAGATGAAAAGATCATCCAAAGGAGCTGTTTTCTCAGTTATGTCGATCGCTCTCATCGTTCTATAGGTGCCATCTTTAGATCTTCCAACTCTTTCAATAGACACTAAGCAATCAACCTTTGAGCAAAGGTCTGCAACAAACGCTTTATGCTGCTCTTTGTCATCAGGGAATATCCGGACTGTAAACAGGTCAGGATTTAATTTGTCTTTGATCACATCAGTACAGGCTGTGATCGCAGGTAAACAGTAACTATCTGTCAGTAGGGTTACTTTTTTACCTCTAGCCATCAAAGACTCTGCAAGAAAGATGCTTCCAAGAGGACCGTCGGTTTCTGGCTGCTGCGCAGCTGGAATGAAAAAGCCTGTCATGATTACTACATGGTTCACCTTTTCAAGAGTGAGAGTCGCATCAAAAAGGGCCTTTGTATAGAAGTTGCTCACACCACGCTTTCCGGGGTCTTGTTGGATGACCTTTTCAACACTAGAGATTTTTTCTTGGACTTGCTCAGAGTGTGTACTTTGAAGCTGAGTAAAAACGGAGGATAAAAACATCACACAGATAACAGTTTTTCTTAAAAGTAGCATGGAGGCTCCTATAGATGAGGTTGCAAAGGCTAAAAAAATATCAACTCAAGGCTTTTGCTGCACCAGCAAAGCGAAGTATCGATTGAAAAAAAATGGAAGCAAGCTGTAAGTTGCGCCTCTCATATAACGATCAACGGAGCTTGCTACCTTGCATAAATTCAAAACCTGCTTATTTTTTTTGCTGAGCCTTTCTTGCATTTTATCTGCTAGACAAATTGATACCTTCTATGGGCCTATGGAAGTAGAAGAGCCTGTTCTTTTAGAGCTGATTGATAGCCCCACTTTTCAAAGACTTAAAAACATCCATCAATATGGCGTTGCTTACTACATTAGTCATAAAGAGGAGTATAATCGCTATGACCATTCTGTCGGTGTTTTTGCGATTTTAAGAGCCAATAACGTCTCTCTTGAAGAGCAAATTGCAGGTCTTTTACATGATGTCTCTCATACAGCTTTTTCTCATGTGGGGGATTGGGTTTTTGGAAAAGAAAATGGAGAAAAAGACTATCAAAATAGCATCCACGCTCATTTTTTAGAAAAGAGCGATTTAGGGGATATTTTGAGAAAATATAATTTTAGAGTAGAGCAAATTCTACCAGTGGAAGAGCTATTTCCTGCACTAGAGTGCAGTCTTCCAGATCTTTGTGCCGATCGCATCGACTACAATATACAAGGAGCCTATCACCAAGGGTTCATAACACATGAAGAAGCCGTAGCTATTTTTAAAGATCTTCGCTTTGTAAATAACATCTGGATTAGTACATGTCCGCATCTGATGAAAAAAATTACCAGATTTTCTATTTTCATGACGCAAGATTGTTGGGGTAGTCCAAGGAACTACCTTACCTCTAGATGGCTTGCAGATGCTATTTTAAGAGGGTTCGATATAGGGATCCTTTCGCCGGAAGAGTTTCATTTCGGGATAGATCAAGACATTTGGGATAAGCTCTCTCTTGATAAAGATCCCGTAATTGAGCAAAAAATGAATAGGGTCATGAATTCGAAACAATATTTTTCCTTATGCGAATCCCTTGATCAGTCGGATTTTGTGATAAAAAGCAAATTCCGAGGAATCAATCCTTGGGTAATATTTGACTCTACATGTTTACGTCTGACAGAAGTTGATGATGAGCTTGCAGAAGAATATGAAAAAGCAAGGATCGTTATTGAAAGAGGATGGCCGGTTAAAATTGGCCAGTACTAATTAGCATTTTTTCATAGATGGCTAAAAGAGCCAGCGAAAGCTGGCTCTTTACGTCTCTCATCACTTCAGGATCTACTTCAGAAAAGTAAGTTCCCTTAGCTTTATGGGATTGGATGAGAGTGTAAGCTTCATCAAGGGGGTATTTTGGAGAATACCAATACTGCCCTAAGAAGGTAATCTTTGTAGCGTGCTGATGATGGGATAGGACTGCCATAACACGCATTGTGCAGTCATAAGGTAAAAGGTCTTCTCCTAGTAAAATAGGATCAGACCCAGCAAATTCCTCCACGAGAAAATATTCAGATGGATCGATCGCATACTGAGAGTAGGATCTTTCTAAGTCTGCAAGCAGTACTTCTTTTCCTGCCGTAAAAATATAGGTTAAAGTGGAAAGGAGATCTTTTTTGTCTAAGATGATGACGCCGCGCCCCATCGTAGACTCTAGAGGTTTGATTACAATACGATCTCCTGGGATATCGTTCATGATATCCCTTATCAGTTTTTCACTTGTTCCTTTGCGATAAATGTTCCATTTCGGACGTAGTTTTTTTGCTTCGTTAACAGTGTCAAAAAGTGCGTTCATATGAAGTTTACTTTGGCAGTAGGGAAGTATGGCCCGATCAAGGAAAAGAATTTGGGCAAAGAGGTCTGGCTGTCCTTGTAGAATGGGGGGTATTTTTAAGGAGAATAAAAAACACTCGTAGTCGAAAAGGTTATTAGGGTCTTTAGGGGGGGCTTTTTTAAGTTTTGTGGCTAAGCTTTCAATAGAGTGAACCGCTTTCCATCCATGGGTTACAAAAGCTTGCTTCATGTTTTTGTAAATAGGATGAGTGAAATAGACAGGGACGCCATACTCTGCAAGTAGATCGCTATAGAGATTGGAGACCGTGCCGGCATCTATCCCACTGAACCGTGAAAACGACCCGGGCTGCATCTCACAGATTTTTACACCCTGCTCCTTGCTATACTTCAGGTCTATGACAACAAAAGAAATATCTGCAAAAGCATACAGGTTTTGTATGCTTTGCAAGGTAACTAGGAGGATAGCAAGGATCTTGTGCATCTAGTAGTTTATGTTGAAAACGATAGTTCCACTTTGGTTCCAATATCTAGTCCCAAATTGTCCATCATATTCAGCTGTGATTCCAAAGCGTTCACCACTAGTTAAGTATCCAAGTGAGGCACCAACAGCCCCTAAATTACGATTAAAGTTCCAGCCGGATACATTAAACTCGCAGCTGCTATCACCGAAGTGAGCGTAATAGTGGGATCTTCCAAGGGGTGTTTGGTTTATATAGCTAAGCTCAAGACGTGGCACAAACGATGCTTGATTTTGTTCACTTCCACATAAGTAGCGCCCAGTTAAGACCACTCCGGCCTGGCTTTGGATCAGTTGGTCTTGGCGAGAGTTTACTTTGAGGTCTAAACTCTTTGCCCCGGATTCTTGATACCCTTGCTGCGATAAGTAGACATAATCAACTCTTGCAAAAGGGCCCACTTTAAAATGCTTCATCACAGAAAAGACCCCAGCTCCGATACCGGCAAGCCCCTCCCATCCATTGTGATTGGCAGAAGCCCTTCGATCGATATTCCCGAATTCGATGTGACGCGTTGTTCTATACCGATTATAGGCTCCAAGGACTGCAATATCGACATAGCGTCGCGTATCGCTCCATCCCCCATAAAGTCCCGTGTAATAACTGTTGATTTGGCCGGTTCCGGCAGACTCTTTCCAGTGTAGATGAGAATAGGTGTAGCTAGCAGCAGCTCCTAGTTTGAAATGGTTATAGCAAGTATCTGCGCCTAAAGAAACGCCACCTGTTGCATCACGGTAGCCAAATTGATTTCCTTTGGAGCCTTGATGTTGCCACTGGCCGGTCGTATCGATCCACACACTTGATGAACGGGGCCCGCAGCACTCATCATCAACAGAAAATTCGCCAAGATGCTTTGAATAGCCAGAGCGGATGAGTAGAGCGTTGGATATTTGGTTCCAGCTCTGCGCTGAAAACTGAGAGGGCTGCATGTGATTAAAGGCATTTTCTATCTCTGAAAATGGAAGAGATAACAATTCCGCAGTAATCCTTTCGGGATCGCTCCCTGCAAGAGTTACAAAACAGTCAGCTCCAGCGAGTGCATTGTGACCAAGACCAATAGCAGACAAAGGAAGATAGGTTAAAAGTACGTCGTTGGCTCCATAATCGAGCTTCATTAAAGCGGGGGAGCTACTAGTCAAGGCTGAAAAGGTGCCTGTTAAGTCTCCTGCATGGATGATGTTGTAGGTTTGAGGAGCAGTAAAAGATAGATCTAAAGGAATAACATCAAGCGTTCCTGCTATATTCGCAGCACCCGTTGCCACGATCTGGTCAGAAAGGCCAGAGCCTGAGACTTCAGCTTCATAGACATTTGAATCTGTCGGAAGGAAGTTTGTAACAAAAAGCGTTCCAATTGAGTTTCCGGGGGCTACAGTGCCACTGCTGATCAAGCTGCCGCCGATTATTCCATTTCCCTTCAATATAGCACCGAGATCTAAAGTAAGGTCTGCTGCTACACTCCCATTTAAAATCAAAGTTCCCTCGCTCACAAGGGTATTGCCATTATAGGTGTTATCGTTATTCAGCGTAAGAATACCGGTTCCTGTTTTTGTTAAAGAACCTGTTCCTGTAATGCTACCATTGATGATATTGGCATTTGAGCCTCTGATTGTGAGGTTCGCTCCTGAAAATAGTGCGATTTCATCAGTTAAATCGTCTGAGCTTACGTTGTCGAAGAGGTTTTCGCCGGCGCTATCGATCTCAAAGTAGTTGTTTCCAAGTGTCATGATAACATCGATAGATGTCTCTCCGGTCGACCCTGAATGAGCGTAGAGTTGGCCATATCCTTCTAAGCTATAGGTAACAGAGCCTCCTCCATCGCCCGCTGGACCACCCGAGACTCTAAGAGCTGCGGGATCGAAAAAGGGGTATTGGTGTTCGTAGATGGCAAAGTTAGCAGAGATCCCGGGATTGGCTACAATTCCGGCAGAACCATTTGTTTCAAGAAGCGTTATGATAGAGACCTCTGTATCTGCTATAAATTCCATCTCATCAAAGGTCAAAGGGCCAGTTTGGTTGGCAATCGGAGCATTATCGCCATCTCCATTGAAGATTGCAAGGCCACCATTAGGCGTCCCATTATCCCAGTTGAATCCAACCCGCATTTGAGATGAATCATCTCCAGTCCAAGTACTTGGAGATCCTGCATCCATTTTAGAGCAGCTAAGAGCTACAGCGGTAAAGAGGATTGCCCTTAGGAACTTGCGGTTACCTGAAATCACGATACACCTCATCTAAATAGAAAAAGACAAGAGATAGCAAAAAATTTAATAAATGTGCAAGAGCTTATTACTTAATGGTTCTTTAATGTGTTTTCGTGTTTTGTTTGATGTTTGTTTTTGTTTATTTATTGTAATAAAGATGTTTTGATGTTATTTTATAATAAATGAATTAATCTAAACAAACGGGTGTTTTTATGAAAACTCAAGCAATCAGAGGAACTTTCCTCGATTTTATCGATGATCCTTGGAAACATGTAGGCCAAGAACAAAAGGCAACCCGTTTTTACCATGATGGCTTGCTCGTTATTGAAAATGGAGTCATCAAAGCCTTTGGCCCTTATGATGAAATTTCTAAAAAGTTCCCCGATATATCCATAACGCATGTTAAAGACAGAATCATTGTTCCTGGGTTTGTTGATGGTCACATCCATATGCCACAAACTCGTGTACTTGGAGTTTATGGACAGCAATTGCTTGGTTGGCTGTTAGAAGGTATTTTTCCAGAGGAAAGAAAATATAGTGATCCTGCGTATGCTAAACAAGGGGCTAAGCACTTTTTTGATGACCTTTTAGCTGGTGGAACAACCACTTGCCAAGCGTTTTTAACACATTCTCCCGTAAGTGTTAATGCCTTCTTTGAAGAAGCTTCGAGAAGAAATATGCTTGTGATCGGTGGTTTAACAGGGATCGATCGATTTGCACCGGAAGGGTCTTTTGACTCTGCTGACAATTTTTATAAAGACAACAAAGAACTGATCGAAAAATGGCACCGTAAAGGAAGAAACCTTTATGCGATTACCCCTCGTTTCCCTCTTGGTTGCACCCATGAGATGATGGGATGTTGTCAAAAGCTAAAGCAAGAAAATCCAGATCTTTGGGTGAACTCTCACCTTAATGAAAACCCGCATGAGATCAGAGATACAAACGCGCATCACGAAGTGCCTGATTATTTAGCGGCTTTTGAAAAGTACGACCTACTTGGACCTAAATTCACAGGTGGGCACTCTGTTTGGACTTCCAACGATGAATATAAAAGAATTCATGATGCTGGCGCAGCCGTGTCTTTTTGCCCACTTTCGAACTTGTTTTTAGGTAGCGGACTCTTTCGTTTGGGTAAAGTAACTGATCCTAATTGTAGAGTTCGTTTCTCTGTTGGTTGCGACGTAGGAGCTGGAGATAAGTTCTCGATCATTAACGTTCTCAATGAAGCTTATAAAGTGGGTATGTGTAATAACACCTTGCTTGATGGAAGCGTAGATCCTCGCCTTTTTGATGCAGCGGAAGCTGAACGTAATAAATTGTCTCCTTATAGAGCTTTTTATTCTGCTACTTTAGGAGGAGCGCACGCGCTATACCTCGATGATAGAATTGGTAATTTCAATGTTGGTAAAGAAGCTGACTTTGTTGTTTTGGATTGGTCAGCTGGACAAAAGGCTGCAGAGTGGCAAACCTCGCGAATGACGGATAAAACAGGTCCTAAAACGGTAGAAGAAGCAGCAAGTCTGCTCTTCTCTATTATGATCCTTGGTGATGACCGTAACGTTGATGAAACTTGGATCATGGGTAAGTGCGCTTATCAAAAATCTGCAAAAATCGTCAAACTCTCTCAGCCTTTAAAAGAAAAAAGCGCATAAACTGTTTCTAAAAAAGACCCCTCAGTAGCTAAAACGCCACTGAGGGGTCTTTTGTTTTTTTAAAACTTCCAACCAAGCTCTAGGTTTAATTGATGGGATTGGTATTGCGAGCCGAATTCTCCCTGATAAAAGAGGGTGCTTATGGGGTATTTGCCATTAAGGGGTGCAAAAGTCATCGCAACTTGAGCTACGCCTAAATTTTGTGCTGATGAGAGCGTTTCTACCGTAAATGATCCAGGTGAACCCACAAGGAATGCATTAACTTTGCCTCCACCAAAAGATTGCGTATTCACGTAACTGACTTTTTCTTCGAGGCTAAAGTTCCAAGATTTGAAAAAGAGAGTTTCGTAGAAGCGCAGACCTGCTTCTGTACGAAGAAGGGATCCATAATAAGATTTTTGAGAAACATTGAAGGGGCCGTTTCCTTTTTCCTTATAACTTCCTTGCCAGGCGTTTGCGAGGTCAACCATACCAAAAGGAGTGAGATAAAACCCACTTGATATGTTCCTTTTAAAGCCAAGTTCCACATGAGGGAGTAATTGCCATCCATTTGGGTGAGATGTAGAGCTGAAGGAAAAGCCAGTCATTTTAATTTTTCTTACTTGAGCAGTTTGAAAAGCTCCGCCCATTACAAGCATATCGACATAAAAGTGTCGATGGTCCCAGGACCCATAGATAAATGCATCTTCTTGATTGATGTTGCTATGTCCCTGTCCTTCTTTTTCATGAATATGAGTAAACAGATATGATACCCCTCCACCAATCCTTAAATGTGGTATAATCTTATGGTCGAAGCCTAAGATTGCGCCACCTGTTGTTGGATTAAAGCCTACGGTTTGCTCTTGTGATTTTTGATAGGCCAAGGCTCCGACCATTTCAAACCAGATTAAGCTAGATGTGTTAGCCTCTACTTTTTTAGATTCGGAGAGCGATGCCGTGAGCTCTTTATAGGGCAGTGGATGTCCAGAGACTGCTATAGATTCTTTGGGCTGCAAAAAACTTTCTGATTGCTGGTTTCTGATGTGATTTGCAAAGCTTGTTGTCAGAAAAAATAAGTTGTTGTTTGCAGTATAGGTCGACACTCCATTACGAGTTGGAGCTGCGCTTTGCAGAGCTGAATTCAGCGTCCCATCAAGCTCTGAGGGAATGAAATAAAACGCATCGTCAGGAGCAAATTCGTTAATGTAACTTGCAAAAGTTAAATTGTTTCCGGATAAAGAAGCTGTAGGGATTTTGGTGAGAAGGGGCAGAGTGCTTTCCATCCAAGCTACACCATTGATCCACCCATTGGTAGTTATTCCCCCTGTGAGAGTAAGAGGGATCACCGTTCCTGAAGAAGAAAAAAGAGCCGCAAAGCCAGGTTGGGAGCCTGTTAAATTCCATCCTCCAAGGATTCCGTTTCCTTCAGAGCTGATGGCAACGCTATAGATAATTCCGCTTGTATCCATATCCGTTCCGAGTACAAGAGGTGTCACAGTTCCTGAAGCAGAAACAAGAGCTGCAAAAGCAGGCTGACCTCCGGTCAGATCTTGTCCTCCAATAATGCCATTCCCAGAGGCGTTGATCGCAACGCTATTGATGGTCCCATTGGTGCTCACACCGCCTGTCAATGTAAGAGGTGTTATCGTTCCTGAAGGGGAGACAAAAGCTGCATAACCTGGTTGACCTCCAGTCGAATCTTGCCCTCCAATGATACTGCTTCCAGAAGCATTGATTGCTACAGAACGGATTTCGCCAGTTGTAGCCACGCCTCCTGTTAATGTAAGAGACGTTACATCTCCAGAAGAAGAGACAAGAGCTACATAACCAGGTTCCGCTCCGGTGAGATCCCGCCCTCCGATGATGCCGTTTCCTGAATCATTGATTGAAACGGATAGGATATTTCCCGTTGTAGTTATACCTCCTGTCAACGTAAGGGAAGTGACCTCGCCAGAAGAAGAAACTGACGCTGCGTAGGCAGGCAGCGATCCAGAAAGAACCTGTCCTCCAACGAGACTATTTCCAGAGGCGTTGATTGAAACGGTATTGATGATTCCACCGGATGACACGGGACTTGGAAATGTCAAAGGCACGATTGGATTGCCTGAAGAGGGAACGAGCGCTGCATAGACAGGTCCTGTGGTATCCCTTCCTCCGATGATGCCATTTCCAGAGGCGTTGATTGCAGCTCCATTGATGACTCCATGGATCTCTAGTCCTCCGCTAAATGTAAGAGGAGTCACCTCTTCCAAAGAAGAAACCAGTGCTGCGTAAGCAGCTGCACTTTGACCTTGCCCTCCGATAAGACTGTTTTCTGAAGCGTTCATGGATACGCTATTGATAATGCCTCCCGTTGCTGCATCGCCTGGCAGTGCAAGTGGTGTCAATGTTCCAGAAGCCGAGACAAGAGCTGCATAGGCAGGTCCAGATCCAGTCAGATCTATCCCTCCAATGATGGCTACATTCTCTGCAAAAGCAGATAAGGGGGCGATCAAGCAAGCTGCTAGGCTCAAACTTAAATGAAATTTTCGTGCAAAGGCAAAAAGCATAATCTATCCATGTAGTAATGATTAATTTTTTTGTAGCACATCGCACTAATTTTGTTCTTTAGCTTTTGCAGATTGTGTAGACCTAAAGAAGGTCTAAGACGTCTCTGAGGTAGCTTTTCTATGTGATTGAATTTAATCTGTAATTATGTCAAAATATCGCTCCATATATTTTTTATTTAAATTTAATGTGAGTAATATGACGCCTTTAAATCCTACACAAATCATGCAATATGCAGCCTCATTTCAAGAGCAGCTCGTAATCCAGGTGGAAAAAGAGGGAGATTTTGGTGTTGCAATCGTGGCTTTAAGGGCTTTAAGTGAAAATGTTTTAAAGTCTCAGGGTCTGGATCAGTATCCTTTACTCGCAGGTAAGATTGAGGCTCTGCAAGGTACCTATTCTGAACTTGAAGAGTTACTACTGCCTGAAGATCTAAAAAAGGTTCAAGATCTTTTTGTCCTAAAGGTTAAAGAAAAAGTCCAAGAGCTTGAAAGTTTGACTCCAGAAGAGAGAACAATCTATGTAGAAAATCAAAGAAATGTGCGTGAAGAGAAAGCTCGTCAACAATACGGCTTGAGGTCAAAGAAGCGTTCGGCTCCCAGTGTTTTAAGTGACGAAGAATACCGAAGGGAATTAAATGCAAAAAGCGCCGCTAAAGATCTGTTTCTTAGTCTTTGTAATGATGTGACGGAGGATGATCCGGATGATGGGCAGATTATACAAACTCTAAGGGAGTGTTGCGGTTATTTGCGCTATTATTTAGTAGACGACCTAGATTACATTCTTCCTATAGCATTGCGTTATAGCCTTAACGATTTAGTAGGAAAAATTGTAAAGCAAAGGGTTTATTTCGATTCGACTAAAGTGGGGGTAGGGGCTCTTGTTTCGATTCTTGTGCAGTTTCCGGCATGTCTTTTTGAAGATAAGGCTCTTTTGTCTTTTTTGGCTCTGCATGATGCCGACATTAATGACTTTTTGAAACTTCTGAATGAGACCAAAGAACCTTCTGATTTCATCGAACAATGTCTTTCAAAAGATCTACCTCAAGAAATTCTTAATCTACTGAATGCCTATATCAGTTTTTCGGAAACCGATTGATCTATCACTTTTTAAGAATAGGATGGGTCAGTTATTAGGGATTCTTTAGTAACTAAATGGGCTTTTGTTAAATGCGCCTAATTATAAGTGGTTTATGCTCGGTTTTTCAGGTAATTCCGTTTTTTTGTGGGTGGGCTTAAATATATATAATAACATATCAGTTGCGCCTTTTTATATATTAAAACATATCGCTTGACCCGTATATTCGATATGTTTTAATATATAAAATAAGAAGCTCATAGGGGTGAAAATGGCTTATTCCGTTGAAGAACTAGCAAAAAACATCAAGATTGGCCGCAAAAAAAAGGGACTTAGTCAAAGAGCTCTTAGCACTAAAATTGGCGTCCCTCAAAGCCATATTTCTAAAATTGAAAATGGAATGGTTGATCTCCAGACCTCCAGTCTTATCGAGATTGCAAGAGCTCTTGACTTAGAGCTCATATTGGTACCACGCAACCTCTTACCTGCCATCAATGCCATTCAAAATACATCATTAGTGCAAAAGTCAACTCCAGCCTACCAACTACCAAATAAGGATGACAGCGATGACGACTGATACCAAAACGCTCAAAGTTCTTTTGTATAACGATCAAATCGGTACAATAACTCATTTGCCCGGTGATAAAAACCTGTTTGTATTCGATTCCGACTACATTCAGAACCCCTCTCGCCCTACTCTTAGTCTATCTTTTAAAAATGTTCTAGGGGAACTCATCACAGATTCAGAGATTACGCAGACACGCCTTTCCCCATTTTTTGCGAATCTTTTGCCAGAGGGACCCTTGCGCGACTATTTAGCAAAACGCGCAAATCTTAATCCCAAACATGAATTTTCTCTTTTAGAAGCTCTTGGGCAAGATTTACCTGGAGCGCTTACAATTGAATCCATTGATAATGGAAAGCTTTTTCAAGAAGACCTCTCAAAATTAAAAAGCGAAAAAAAGAAAGAAGTCCTTCTGCGTTTTTCATTAGCTGGAGTCCAATTGAAATTCTCAGCCGTAGAAGACGATCATGGATTGACCATCCCTGTAAATGGAATTGGAGGAGGATGGATTATAAAACTCCCACACACTAGATTCAAAGATGTTCCCGAAAATGAATACACAATGATGGAATTAGCTAGAAGAATAGGCATTGATGTTCCTCAAACTAGTTTGATTCCTGTTAATCAAGTGCAAGGACTTCCTAAAGACTTTGAGCAGCTGGTGGATAATGTATTTGTTATCAAACGCTTTGACAGAACTGAAAGTGACGATAAAATCCATATAGAAGATTTCGCACAGGTTTTTGGTGTTTATCCTGAAAAGAAGTATAAACAGGCAAGTTATCGAAATATAGCAGACGTCATTTGGCGCGAAGTTGGAGAACCTGGTGTTGTAGAATTTATCAAGCGATTTGTTTTTAATGCACTCATTGGAAATGGCGATATGCATCTAAAAAATTGGTCTCTTATTTATAGAGAGAGGAATAAACCATCGCTTGCGCCTGCATATGATTTTGTTTCAACAATTCTTTATTTGCCCGAAGATTCACTCTCTTTAAAATTTGTAGATAATAAAGACTTTGGATCTCTTACATTGGACCAGTTCAAACGTTTTGCTGCCAAAACTCTATTACCTGAAAATCTAGTCCTGGATACTGTGAAAGAAACTGTGCAAGCCTTTTCTGAAAGCTGGAAAACAGTTGGAGACCTTCCTTTAAATAAGGAAGCACGTAACGCAATTTCGAAACATCTTCAAACCATTCCTTTATGGAACCGAAACATCACATAATTCAGAAAAATTATCGTAATAGAGATTGCGTTAGTTAAGAAAGTGGGGCAAGTAGGACTTGAACCTACAAAGAGCGGCTTATGAGTCAGCTTCCTTTTCCATCGCCGTCAGCACTCATTTGCTGCTTACACTAGTAGAGTGCCTCATCTGATTCCTTTCTTTCAACTGGTGATGGCTGAGCTTTGCTAACCAAAATAGGGCCGAACTGTGTTGCGATTGTGTTGCAAATGCAGCTGGAGAGTGGGAGCATTTTATCCATTGTCCTTGACAGTCTATAAAATAGGATTGCATAAAGATCTCCCAAAAGAAACATTTAAGGAGTTCAGTATGATTTTCAAAAAAATTTCAGTAGCAATCGCAGTTTCTATGTTCGTAATAGATCCAACTCTACATGCTGCAAACGGAGGCCCTGGTGGTCAAGGTAGTCACTCTGGTGGTGCTGCTGGGCATGGAGGACCTGGTGGTCATGGCGGTCATGGCGGAGATAGTAAGTGAGACTTCCTCTATTCAAAGTCCTCTTTGTTCTTTCACTCTTAGTGACATCAACCACATCGATTAAAGCCTATGCTGGAAATGGCGGTAATGGTGGCAGCGGTGGTACAGGCCCTTTGGGGAAAGGAAGTGATGGACAAGATGGCAAAAAAAAATAAAGGATTAAAAATGAAAAGCAGGATCGTTTCAACAATGTTATTTGGATTACTTCTTGTGGCCTCGGTTTCGATGACAGCTTGTGATACAAAAGAGTGCAATTCGCAAGAGTCGAACACTTGCGAATCTATGCGCGCTAAAGATGGAGAGCATGGTGCTGATGGATCTGGGAATGTAGACGGTCAAGATGGCGGGCATGGTCAAAAGGGTGTCTCTTTAAAATTTAGAGCGAAGTGATGCCCAATAATTTTAAATCCGTGATTCAAGTATAGCCTGTGTGCATCAAGACGTTGTGGGCCACTATCCAGATGAACTTGGTCGCAGTTTTCTTTTTTTGCCTGCTCAATTACCCATTTTAAGAGTTTTCCACCATGGCCATTTCTCCTCGTTTCCGAGTCGGTGATTAAATCATCAATGTAGCATACCTTTCCCCATGCTAAGAATTCCAAAAATCTAAATCCAACAAGAGCTTTCACTTCACCATCTGCTTCAATATATGCTAGATGATATCCTTCTTTTAATTGACGCTGTACTTGTTCGACGAATGCTAATTTTTCTGTTATATGAGGGCGAAGTTGGCGTATAGCTATGTAACACGATTGAATCTGTTCAGTGGAGGTTGCCATCCTAATTTCTACAGAATTCATAAGGTTTTTTTGGAGGTTAGTGCGTACGTAGCCTCCCCATTTTTTACAGTCACTTCAATGAGGACTTGATCAAATTCTAAGGTTTGCTGGTCTTCAGATTCTTTTACTTCATCAAAAATGACCGCAAGTAAATCTTTAGATTCAGAAAAGAAGCCAACACCAGATCCTTTTTTTGCGTCAATAGCATCTCCCTTGGGGGTAGAGCTCCAGGAAATAGTCAAAGAGCCTGAACCGTCAATTGGATGGAAAAATACTTTTCCTTTCTTCATGGCTGATCTCCTTTAATTCTTTGTGGCTATTTCGAATAGTTTTTCCAGTGCTGTACATGGATGAGAAATAGTTTCCTGTTTGTGTTTTCTTTATAATTACCACTAGGTATTTTTGATTGTCAAGGCGATAAAAAAGATGATATTGATGGAGCTTCTCTTGTTCGAAGATCTTCGTAGGATCTTTTAAGATCCTTTCAATGAGTTCTAGCAGCATATCTGTTGGAAGCATAGAAAAATGCTCCTCCATTGCATGTTTTAACTCCGCATCTCCAATGACTACTCGATCACCTGTAATTGCGGTGATAACTGCAATGACTTTTCGATCCATAAATAACCCATTCTAAAAAAGGATCTTACGTATAACACTAACAAACCATTTAAAGAAAGTTGTACATGGATTTTAAAGAAAGTGGGGCAAGTAGGACTTGAACCTACGACCAACGGATTATGAGTCCGCTGCTCTAACCACCTGAGCTACTGCCCCAAATAAAGAAGGCATATGATAGTGGTGGAGGGGGTTCAAAAGCAAGAAAAATCTTCGCAAAATTCTTTTGCGGATAATTCTTAAAATTGTTTATACATGCGTTCTTAACTTCAGAAGAAACCGGGACTTGCATTCATGGATAGATCAATTTTCTCAAAGCGACTGGCGTGTTTTTTATCGTGTATTTTGGGCATTGCGGCTTTGCAGGCCGACAGTGAAGGCCTCTGCGATGGCCTTGAATCAAAAGAAGTGGCCTATATAGAGCCAGTGCTACTCACGAGGGCAGATAGTTTACCCGTAGAGAACTTTGAGGATTCGACAGATCCTTACTTAGAAGGTTACATCCAAGCCCTTGTCGATATGCACTTCTACGAGTTCCAGGTAATCGTCACTGTTAAAGATCACAAGGTCTATCTAACAAACCTTCCAAAGAACGAACTGACCTCTACAAGTATTATCAATTTTGTGAAAGATCTACCGGGAGTTCAGTCTGTTGAGCGCAAGGAACTGAGCCAGTCAGAGATTGCATCGAGGGAAAAGTATGTAGAGCAGCCGAGAGTTGAGGGGATCTGGTTTCCTCAGGCGACTATTTTGTTCCAGCCTGTTATTGCAGACCCAAGAGAGCCCTATAACTTTGCAGCTTACCGCTATGGGGACCATGTCGTTGGGATCGAAGCGGCTTCTGTTGCTATCGGAGATGAGTTCCCCTTGTTTCGTTGGAGAGATGTCTTTAGATGGAATGGAGCCCTGCAGATCGGGATCGAAGGAGCTATTTGGGCTGTATTTAACTTCCACGATGTGCCTCATAGAAACAACGAAACTTGTGAGCTTGTCAATACCGATTATTTTCTAGGGATCCCTTTAACGTATGCGTACGATAGATGGTCTTTCAGAGCAAGGCTCTATCACATTTCAAGCCATTTGGGAGATGAGTTCATCGTCAACCACCCTGACTATTTGTATAAGCGCCGTAATCCAAGCTTTGAAGCTCTTGAGATCATGACCTCTTATCAGCTATCAGGTCATTTAAGAGTTTATTTTGGTCCCGGCGTTATTTTGCATAGCGATCAGTCGTTTCCGATGCAATATCTATATGCAAAATATGGAACAGAGTTAAAAATTTTAGGTCAAAAATTATACTACCATCAACTCTATGGAACACCATTCCTAGCCATCCACTTAGAAAACTGGCAGATTAGAGATTGGGATCTCGAACTTTTCATCCAAACGGGATATGAGCTGAGCAAACTCTCAGGTCTTGGACGCAAGATGCGTCTTTTCTTAGAGTATCACCATGGACATTCTTATGAAGGTCAGTTCTTCCTTGAAAAGACTCAATATGGAGAAGTGGGTTTTTCCTGGGGTTTTTAAACGCTTAGAGTTCTATGAAGAGCTCCTTTGACGGCAACAAAGCCGGCCTCGAAAATGGGGCCTTGTTTACCGATGGGGAGCTCTCCAGAAAGGAACTGCTTGTAGATGCGCAGAGCCTGATCTGCGTTTTGTACGCAGTAAAAGCAGTTGCTGATCCATTCAGATCCAGCAATGGTCCCAGTCTTTAAATTACACTGAAATTTGGAAGTGATCTTTTGTGCCCAGTATTCTTCGGGGCCAAAAAGAAGGATCGGCGTTAAAGCTGTAGATCCTACTTTTCGTCTCACTTCTTCAAGACTGTACTCAAAATCAGTTCCGATTCCACCTGCTAAGAAAATTGGAAAATCTAAATTGAACTCAGCTTGTCTTTCAACAAGGCGATCGAGGCGATAGGTCATTTTGATGTCGACATAAGGATTTTGATTTTGCTCATTGACAATCGCGCCACCTTGGGAGTTGAAATCTACGAGGTTTGCACAAGAAAGAAGTTTTAATGATTTAGCTACCTTATTGCCTAGCTCCATAACGCCAGGACCTCCCCCTGTGATGAGTGCAATCGGTGTTTTAGTATTGAGCATAGGGTGATTGAATTCATGTCGGAGTTTTTCAAGTCCTGCAAAGAGTGTCGTGAGCTCTTGTTCAAAATGGCCATAGATCAAGTTGGAGCCATAGATTCCAAAAGAAGCCGCATTTAAAAAGTCATCGATCAAATGCAGGGGAACAAACATCCCCGTGTCTTTGTTCGGTTTGGCTATGTATTGCAAGATCTGCCTTGTTTTTTTATCTACCCAGTAAACAGGGATGGCAAATTTCGCTAAGTCTAGAAGCATAGATCTGTCTTCATGAGAGAAAAAATCTCCAAAAGTTCTAGAGGGCTTTTCAAAGTAGATCCCTTTAAGGCATCTATGAACAAAGTCATCAAGCAGTATCTTCTTCATCATAGGAGAGGGGAAGAATCGAGTAAGAAGAACTCCTTGGCTTGTGATCAGTTCATCCTCTATCGCTTTTAAAAAGGGGTAGATCGGCTGCTGTTCAATGTATTTTTCAACAAGGAGGGATTGTCTTTCAGAGTGGTAGATCATGCCGGGAAATTCATAAAAATGGGGCTCTTTAGAGATCCAATCGCCAGGTTCCAAATTGATGAGCTGCTCGCCTTTTGCGATGAATACAGCAGCCTTGTGATGGTAGGGATGGGGCGCTGTTTCAAAGGCGCGAAACAGCACCTCTTTATCTTCAAGGCACGTTTGCAACTGATCTCGATCTGAAAAGAAGACGTGCTCTCTATGAGGTTCTAAAGTAAAAAACTCTAAAGGGATCGTCTTGATTTCGGAGCTACTTGTTCCAAAGAGCTCGTACACATCACCAGAGGCTTTAGTAGAGGGCTCTAAAATGCAAGCAGAGGTGTGTTTAAAGCCTTCAGGCAGCAGATCCTGTCTAACCTTGCCAAAGACCGTACGAACGTGTAGAGGCTGCGTTTTAACAAGCAGGATGTCATCACCGGATAAAGAGCGGGGAGATTGAGGTTGCCACTTTTGTAAAAGTTGCAAAAGAGGTCTCATTTGAAAGTGGGGATGTTTTAAAGCTTTGCCAAGAGTTGGGATGAAGCCAAGGATGGCTTCATCATACGCAATTGTTCCTTGTAACAAAGAGAGGAAGGCAACTGTGTGGCCGTCTTTTTTTTCTAAAATAAGATCTTCGCTGTTTTCGGGTTGTCCAAGATACAACAGAGGGCGTCCTTTGCGATCGCATCTATTGAACATGCGAAGCAGATAATCCGGATCTCTTACTTTTCTTTTAGGGTCTGCTGCAAAGAGTTTTCCGATGTAAGAGCCGATATCGAGTTGTTTTAAAAGAAGCTCAGCAGGTTTGCCGTAAGCTGTTAAATGAATTTTAACTCGAGCAGATCTGTCTTGTCTTTCTAAAAGGTATTCTGTTCCAAGAGCATCAAGGCCAAGTTGCGCTAGAGTGCTTTTTAAGTTAAAAGAGACTAAGTCTTTATCGATTTCAAAACCTCTAAATGCAGGGGAGATTTTTTGGATAAGGACTGTAGCTGTAGCGTGTCTTTGATCTATCTGAGAGTATTCCGAGATGAATCCATCTGGAGTGATAAGGTCATAAAGATCTGATATTAAATAAGTTTTCATCTAGCTCGGTGTTTTACTGCTCACGTATATTTTTACAGTAAGGAAAACACTTAAAAAGCACAAGGGCTCTAGTGAAATTTTGTGGAAAAAGTTGTTGATAACTTGCGGCTTCTTTGTATGTTTTTGGATAAGTTTGGCGTTTTCAAGTTGTAATATACTTGTGTTTAAATTGTTAAGTGGTAAATGGGCACATGTGTGCATGTGTGGAAAACTTGTTGATAACCTTAAGTTTTCTATAGGAAGAAGTTTGAATTTGAGAGGTTAACGAAGAAGGTTCGATTGTTCTAGATAAAGGGGTTGATCAATGTGTACCCATCCCTTGTTAAAGCCTCGAATCCTCGTTTATCCATCTCTAGCGCATTGATAGGGAACTCTGTATGAGTTTCTAGGAAATCTTTAGCCAAATCTGCTAGATCCTTTGTTTTAAAAAAGCCATAGCAACGGAGTTCGTCTGCAAAATTTGTAATAGGATCAACGGGGTGGAGTCCTAATTGGTGCTCTGCAGTTCTTTCGGATGAGGGATGGCAGACCCAAAAAGGATGACTTTCAGACCATGTGTCTGATCTGCCTTTAGCGATATTCCGTTTTTTTGCTTCCATATTAATTTCTTTTATTTCAAATTGTCTCTTACTCGCTTCTTGGCTCAAGAAAGTAATTTGTGTATCAAGATGGTTCGATCGGTCAATCGAGAAGTCAATTGTGGCTTTAGGAAAAAGGTTGCTGTCAAGTACTGTAAAAGACTGATGATCGAAATTGCATCTTAATTTCCACCCCTCAGGAAGTACAGCATTGGCAAGGGCTTGATTTCCAAAAGCAGGCTCTATCCAGTTGATGCCGTAGCTTTCCCATTGAGATCGATTTTCTTCTGTAACTGGTAAATGCACCACTTTCCTTCCATTCCAAGAATCGAGTTTTGATGAGTAGTCTGGGTTGAGAAAAACGGGAGTATTGCTGTCAATAGGTAATGTAGAGGACATATTTCAAAGGTAGTTTGTTATTAAAAAGAGAGTAAGTGTAGGCCCTTATTCCCCATTTAATCAATCAAAAATGGCTCAAGATTTTCCTTGGCAACTAAACGCAGGCGTGGACCAGCTTTGCTAGCGTTTTTACAGTAGGATTTTTGCTTTTAAGGGTATGGTACATTGTTGATCTGGCCATCTCGCTCTCTTTAGCTATTTGGGTTTTATTGACCGCTTCTAGGTGGATCCTGATCACTTCAATCACTCCCTCGGAATCGCCATCTTTGAGACATTCCCAAATTGCGCGACCGATCAATTCTTCATCCAGCAGCTCTTCTCTTGGATTGCTCTTTCGAACACCTGAGCCTTTTTTGAGCTTCAGTTTAGGAATCTTCTTCAGACGAGACGTGTTTATTGAGGATTTTCTGCGCTTGACGGATGTCTTTTCCTTGACCAATTTTATTTCCTCCGAGCAAAAGTAAGATTTTCTTTTCCGGTATGTCGGCATGATAAACGCGCCGGCCATTTTTCCACCTAAGCTCAGATATCTCATTTCCCACTTTCTTGTGGTCGCCGAAATATCCTTCGTTTTGAATATAAGATATTCGAGATCGAACTTGCACCTGACTTTTGGCTGGTTGCTCGTCTAGCCATTCATCGTACTCGGGTGCGTTGTAGATTGTATAAGCTTTTTCTTTCGTTGTATGATATATTGGACGTTTTGTCAGTTAAACAAATTCTATTTTCTGCATGTGGAGAAGATTCTAAAAAATCTTTGATCTACTATAAACACGTGCCTTTTAACCGACAATATTTATTTTTTTACTTGTTCATTTCTTGCTATTTAACTCAGGGTGCGATAGATTGGCCTGTTTCACTTTTGCAAAAGGATAGACAATGGTCATCCCCCGAAGTTTTGGAGCCCATGATGGGACTTTTCATGCGGATGAAGTCACTGCTTGCGCGCTGCTTCTCGTATACGATTTGATCGATCGAGATAAGATTATAAGAACAAGGCTTATCGACAAGCTTTCTCAGTGCGAATTCGTCTGTGACGTAGGGGGGGAATACGCTCCTGCTAAAAAACGGTTTGACCATCACCAAGCCTCTTATAGGGGTGATTTCAGCAGCGCCGGGATGATATGGCTTTATTTGCATGAAACAGGTGTAGTAAATAGAGCTACTTACAGCTTTTTAAACCACTCGTTGATCCAAGGGGTCGATGCCCATGATAATGGTCGCGTGACATTTGAGCCGGGGATCTGCACCTTTTCGCAGATCATCAGCAATTTTGTTCCTGTTCATTATGACGCTCTGCCTGAAGATCAAGATCGAGCTTTCCATCAAGCGGTCGATTTTGTAACGGGACACTTGAAAAGAACGCTCGACAGGTTTGCATATGTTCAAGGGTGCCGAGACCTTGTCAAAACGGCGATGGCAGAAGGAAAAGAATTTCTGCAGTTTTCAAAGCCGATGCCGTGGCTTGATGCATTTTTTGATCTTGGGGGAGAAAACCACCCTGCAAAATTTGTGATTATGCCATCAGGTGGTCACTGGAAGCTTCGAGGGATTCCACCCTCTAGCGCCGATCGGATGAAAGTCAGAAAACCCTTGCCTAAAGCTTGGGGCGGACTACTCGATGAAGAGCTAAAAAAGGTCAGTAAAATCCCCGGTGCCATTTTTTGCCATAAAGGACTTTTTATTTCCGTTTGGGAAACAGAAGAAGATGCGCGCAAAGCTATGCAATACGCCTTAACAGAAGGGTGAAAATGACGACAATTTTTGGAAAGATTGTAAGAGGAGAGATCCCTTGCGACAAAGTGTTTGAAAATGAGCGTATTTTAGCCTTTAAGGACATTGCTCCTAAAGCGCCTGTGCACATTTTGATCATTCCTAAAAAAGAGATCCCCAATCTTCAATCGGTATTGCCAGAAGACATGCACTTAGTGACAGAGATGATTGTTGTGGCTCAACAAATCGCCAAAGAAAAAGGGATCGCAAATGGGTATCGCCTTTTGACAAACAATGGAAAAGATGGAGGACAAGTTGTCCACCATCTGCATTTTCATTTGATTGGAGGTAAACCTTTGCATACTCATACGGGCCTAGAATGAGGATAGTTCTTGGCTTTTGACCTTTCTTCGACTATGTTGCAATTTTAAAGACAATAAGGAAATAGACCTGATCATGCGTCGCTTAAAAAAAGCACTTTTTCTCTTAAGTCTTACAAGCAGTTTTGCCTGTGCAGCAGAGCTAACGGATGAAGAAACGGCTGTCAAAAGAATCCATAGTCATCTTTTCATCAAAGATCCAGCAGCAGCTGTTCAAGAAGCTCAAAACTCGTTAAAACTCTATCCACAGTCTTTAAATCTTCAGCTCGCCTATTTAAAAGCTCTTTGTCAAAAAGGGGAAGAGGTCGAGGCGTTTGAGCAGTTTATTTCTATTTTCAAAACTCCTGAAACATCGAGCCCTCCCGATAGAGTTATCTTAGAATGGCTTGCTTGGGGAGTTTTAAATAAAGGTGATGAGTCTCCACTACTCATGGTAAGGCTCTACGCTCTTTTAGGAGCCGCGTTTACTCAAGATGCAAGAGCTATTGCTATTTTGATGAAGGAGCTCCAAGGATCGAATGCGATCTTGCGCTCTTTAGCTGTCAAACTCTCATCTCAGTATGGAGACGCTCCGTTAAGAGCAGAGCTTCTACGTTTATTAAAAGAAGAAAAGATTTGGTTTGTGAAGCTTGAAGTGATTCAAGCTATCGGTCAGTTAAGGATGAGCGAAGCTAAATCTACGCTTCAAGAGATGGTGGCAAGCCCCAAAACAATGGCCGAGGAAAAGGCTAATGCCTTGATTGCTCTTGCTGGCATGTATGAAACGCTTTCTCAAGAAGAGCTCTCTCAGCTTGTAAATAGCGACAGGGCGGGACTAAGACAGCTAGCTCCTGAAATTGTAGCTCATCTAGATTTGAAGGAGGGGACGGACTCTTTACTGCCTCTTCTTTTTGATGCATCACCAGATGTCCGTATTTCTACAATGAAAACACTCGGTCTTTTGCGAATAAATACGTTGCAAGGCAAGCCCACTTTAGATCTTCTTAAAAAGAATTTGCAAGATGCACATCCTGAAGTGGCGATCATGGCAGGATGGCTTGCTACTGTTTTAGGTGATGCACAGGGACAGATTGTTCTCCAGCAGTGGATCAAGCAAAATCGTCTCGAGTTTAAAAGACTTGCTGCGGCAGCTCTTTCGGCTACCGGAGCTCAAGGATCAGATCTTGCTGCAAGGCTTTTGAAAGAAGAGACCGATCTTTATACGAAAGTGAATTTAGCCATTGGTCTAATCGGACAGCGGAAAGAAGTAAAACAAGCCTCTGAAGTTTTAGCAGGAGCTTTAGACTCAGGCGAGAAGCAGCTTTGGATGTGGGAAAGCAGCAGCAGTGGTCTTTTTCAGAGTTTAAGCCCCAGTAACGTGCGTCATCGAGAAGAAATCCCTCAGTACCCTCAAATGGTTGATCACCTCGTTAAATTGGATCTATTATCTATTTTAAGCATTGTCAAATATCCGAAAACGCAAGAGGCTGTGAAAAAATTCTTAAAGGCTCAAGCTTGGGGAGTAACAGCAGCGGCAGCCGCTCACCTTCTACAAGAAGGGGATGAAAGCGCCCTTGAGATCATTCGGGGCCTTTTAGAAGACCCTGATGAGAAAGTGCGCATACAAGCAGCTCTTATTCTAGCCCTTTTAGGGGGAGATCCTTCTGCTGTTAAAGTTCTTATTGCAGCGTATCCACAAGTTGATCGTGAAATGAAAATGCATATTTTGGAAGCAATAGGTCATATTGGCGACGCCTCAGCAGTTCCTTTTTTAGTCAGCCTTTTAAAAGAGCCTTTTCAGGGGCTTCGCGTTGTAGCAGCTTCTGCTTTGATCCAGTGTCTGTATCACTAACAAAACAAAAGAGTTTTTTCATGATGATGGAAAAGATTAAGCGCGTACAAGCTCTTTTAAAAGAAGAAAAGATTAGTGGATGGCTCCTCTACGATTTTCAAAAGAAAAATCCACTGGCCATAGAGTTTTTAGAAATCCCCCCTTCTCAGTTTTTAAGTAGACGCTTTTTTTATTGGATCCCAGCAAACGGTGAACCTATCAAAATCGTTCATGCCACAGAAGCTCACGTGTTAGACCATTTACCAGGAACTCGTGTTACCTACTTCAAATGGCAAACTCTTGAAGAAGAGCTGAAAAAAACCTTAAAAGGCGTTACCTCTCTTGCTATGGAGTATTCTCCAAGAAACGCCATCCCAGCTATTTCTCTTGTGGATGCAGGCACACTTGATCTTGTAAGGGAAAGCGTTCCAGAAGTTGTTTCTTCCTCTCGTTTGATCCAAGAGTTTACTTCTGTATTAACACCTGCGCAAAGAAAAAGTCAGCTAGAGGCAGCTCATGTTTTAGATTTAGTGGTAGAGTCTGCTTGGGATTTTATTGCAAAGAGTCTTAAGGATAAGCAAAAGATAACAGAATACGATGTGCAGCAGTTCATTATTGCAAGGATTCATAGCGAAGGATGCCTCTGCGAAAGTGGTCCCATTTGCGCTGTGAATGAAAACAGCAGCAATCCCCATTATGTTCCAAGCAAAGAGGTTCATAAAGAGATCAGGCAAGGGGATTTTGTACTGATTGATCTATGGTGCAAGAAAAACACGCTAGGTGCGATCTATGGAGATATTTGTAGAGTCGGTGTTGCATCAAAAGAGCCAACAGTCTTACAGCAAGAGATCTTTTTGATTGTTAAAAAAGCGCAGCAAGAGGCTTTATTGCTTGTAAAAGAGCGGTTTTTCCAAAACAAACCGATCAAAGGATGTGAAGTCGATCAAGCTGCACGCAAAGTGATAGAAGATGCCGGCTATGGAGAATTTTTCATCCACCGCACAGGTCATAACATTTATACGCAAGATCATGGACCTGGAACCCACATGGACAGTTTGGAGACATTTGATGAGAGGCTTATTCTTCCAGAGACTTGTTTTTCTATAGAACCAGGGATTTACTTACCTGGTAAATTTGGAGTCCGTCTTGAGTACGATGTTTTCGTTACTAAAGACGGACAAGTAGAGATCAGTGGGGGGATTCAAACAGAGCTTAAACGGCTTCTTCTCTAGTTTCTGGAATGTTCGTTAAGGCTCGGATGAAGTCTTGTTCAAGAAATTTTCGCTCATGAAATCCCAGGTAATCATTTCTCAAAATTGCGGAATAAGAAATAGTTGGAATGTCTGGATTGTTAAACGTCAGTAAGATGTCGCTATCTAGGTCGCGGTTATAAATGGCTTCAAGCCTTTCGTCCGTACTACGAGAATCCCACGTAGCAAATTTAGAGATAGCGTTATGAGCATCAATAAAGCCCCCAGCATTTGTTCCATGCTCTAGAAAGACTTTTTCAAAAAGGGTATTGTTTTTAGCGAGTGTTTTCCAGAAAATGTACTCTACTCTTTTGATCGCAGCGTCTCTTTCTTTTTCACGAAAAAATTTTCTATGCTCGTGCGTGTTAGAGGATGTCTCTTTTGCTTGAAGGAAATCATTATAGGTGGGGCTAGCATAATTTTGCTTCCAAATTCTACTAAGAGCCTTTCCTTTGGGACAGAGGATCCTAGGATTGAGTCTCAATTGTTCATACTCCTCTCGTACTATAGAAGCTTGATTTGCAAGATTATAGTGATAGGAAGCCCAAGCATAGAAAGGTTTGGCTACTCTAGTTGCTAAGGTTCCAACAACATAGCCTACAAAGGTGCCTAAGGTGAAGGCGGCTTCAGGGGAGACAATAATACCACTGAAGACTGCTAGAGCGATAACTCCCACAGTAATAGCGACAGCTCCTATGCCGATACCAACACACCCCATATCATAACGAAAGGCTGTCCATCCGTGACTATCCTGGGCTTCTAAGGAAACGGTAGCGTCCCATTTTTGAGAAAATGTCATAGGTGTTGCATTCATAATGATCTCCAATTATTTCAGCAAAATCATATTAGATCTGCTATAAAAGGTCAAACTTAAGTGCATTTTGAGTTAATTAATTTTTTTAAATTGATTTTTTGTTTATTTTTATCTATAATTTATTATTAAAAATTTAAATTTGGGTTGGTTTTGTATGTCTATTCCAGTTGATGAGTGGAGACTTAATGATTTTTTGACGGATCCTTTTCGAGTGGATGAAAAGGGTGGTAGGCCCAATCGATCGAGTAAGAGAAAAATAGACTATTATGAAGGTCCTCAAGAAGAAGGTGAGAAAGTAAGAGAAGTTGCTACTAAAGCTATTCGCAGAAGTAAAATAAATATTTGGACTCATGAAGAGGTGGAAACTGTCAAGCGTGCGGTCGAAAGGTCCTGCTCAGCTAGGGGCAGCTCGATAGAGAGTTGGATCTTCGATTCTAAAATTATGGAACAGGCTGAAATGCGGTGCTTAGGCAGAAGTGCAAAACAGGTAAGAGAAAAATGGAAGAATAATTTAAGCCCTAATTCTCTTGGGGGGAGTGTTCAGGAGTGTCATAAGGCAATCATTAAAAAATTAAGCGATGAACATCCTCAAAAGTGGGAGGAAATTTCTCGGATTTTTTCTGAAATGGATGCTCCAGGAAAGCCTGCCGGCAAATATTATTCCAGCAATGCAATTAAAAATTACATCTATTCCCTTAATAACAAATCTGCTCGAGCCAAATCCAAATTAGCTAAAGCTTCAAACTTGGAAGTTGTCCAAGGAAATGGTGATGGGGGTAGAAGTTCAGCCATAACAACCATCGCAAGTCAAAGTAATGAAGGTCCTGATTTTGATCAATGGTGTGCTAGTAGGGTGGTGGAAGATGCTTCCTGTGTAGAGGTCATCATAGACGATCTTTCAGAGGTTGAGTCCATCTCCTCAACAGAGCTAAAAAATCTTTAAGAGTTCTTCTTGAGATAGAGCTTCGTAGCTTCTTGCTTCATACGGGCATAGATGCTAGCAAGTCCGTTCGACCTTCCTGGTGATAGGCTTTTTCCAAGCCCTAGATCTGAGATGAAAAGGGGAGGGCAGAGCATGGCCATTTCAGCAGGCTCTCCTTGATAGACCAAAAGAAGAAGGGCGGCAAGCCCTGATGAAATGAGGGCTTCTGAGCCAATATGATAAATCATTTTTCCATCAGGATCTATTTCAGCTAGAAGATACACTTCACTTTGACATCCCTGGACTAAATTTTCAGCCCTTTTTAAATCATCAGGAAGCGGGGGTAAAGTCCTTCCAAGTTCAATCAACTTCTCATAAATTTCTTTAGGATCTCTAAGCAAAGAAAATTTTTGTAGCAAAGCTTCGTGTTTCTGCTCGTAAAGATATAGCACTTCTGTATAAGATGGACTTTTTTTCATGAACGCTACTCGTTTTTAGAGGGTACATGATAAAGATTCCCGCAAGGGAAGTCAAGCCAAGTCTAAAGGGTTAATAGTAAAATTTTGAGAGGAGGGTTCTTTTTTCTAAAACGGGATTGACATTAATGGGTAAGATCTTGTTACATAGTCCCATGTTTTATAAAAAACTTAAAGTATGCCAAAAGAAGACACAATCAAGATAGATGGTACGATAGAAGAGCTCCTGCCGAATATGAATTTTCGCGTGGTTTTGCAAAACGGAATGCACGTGACGGCTCATTTGTGTGGAAAAATGAGGATGCGTAATATTCGAGTTCTTGTGGGTGATACGGTGACAATTGAAATGTCTCCTTATGACCTTACGAAAGCAAGAATTATTTATAGGCAGAGGTAGCGCTGTCTGTCTGGTTCCCAAAAAAAGCGAAAGAAAAATCAAACTAAATACATTTTATGTTGATTTTAATGCCCTTCTGCAAGTAAGCTTGCGGGCTTTCGACTAGGAACTGGACAGCTGTGAAAAGCGCCCGGATAGCTCAGTGGCAGAGCACTTGCATGGTAAGCAAGGGGTCGTAGGTTCGATTCCTATTCCGGGCATAGTCAATGGATTTGAAGAATTAAACATGAAAATTACTGGAGCCTAACGGAGGAAGTAATGGCAAAAGAAACATTTGAAAGAAAAAAGCCGCACGTTAATATTGGAACGATCGGCCACGTCGACCACGGAAAAACATCCCTAACAGCAGCTATCACAAAAGTGCTCGCCCTAAAAGGCGGAGGGAAGTACAGAGATTACGCTTCTATCGACAACACGCCTGAGGAAAAAGCTCGTGGAATCACGATCAACTCCACTCACGTTGAGTATGAAACAGCGAATAGACACTATGCTCACGTAGACTGCCCAGGACACGCTGACTATGTCAAGAACATGATTACAGGTGCTGCTCAGATGGACGGAGCAATCCTCGTCGTAGCTGCAACTGACGGTGCTATGCCTCAAACGAAAGAACACGTTCTACTTGCTCGCCAAGTAGGGGTTCCTGCGATTGTTGTGTTCCTAAACAAGATGGATATGATCGGTCAAGGTGATGAAGAGCTTGTAGACCTCGTTGAGATGGAGCTACAAGAACTTTTAGCTTCTAAAGGATACAATGATGTGCCAATCATCAGAGGTTCCGCATTAAAAGCTCTTGAAGGCGATCCTAAATACGTTGAGAGCATCGAAAAACTAATGGCTACTGTGGATGAAAAGATCCCTACGCCAGCTCGCGAAGTTGACAAGCCTTTCTTGATGCCTGTTGAAGACGTTTTCTCTATCTCCGGAAGAGGAACAGTTGCTACAGGTCGTGTTGAAAGAGGGATTGTTAAGGTTAACGACAAGCTACAACTCGTCGGAATCAGACCTACAAAAGAAACTGTAGCTACAGGCCTTGAGATGTTTAATAAACTTCTCGACGAAGCTCGTGCTGGTGAGAACGTTGGAATCCTACTCAGAGGTGTTGAAAAGAACGACATCGAAAGAGGAATGGTTTTGGCGGCTCCTAACACATGTAAGCCACATACGAAGTTCAAAGGAACCGTTTATATCCTTACTAAAGATGAGGGTGGCCGTCATAAGCCGTTCTTCACAGGATATCGTCCTCAGTTCTACTTCCGTACTACGGACGTAACAGGAACTGTAACGCTTCCAGAAGGAACAGAGATGATCATGCCTGGTGATAACGTTGAGCTTACAGCTGAACTTATCTGCCCGGTAGCTATGGAAGAAGGAATGAGATTTGCTATTCGTGAAGGTGGAAGAACCATCGGCGCGGGAACAGTTTCAAAGATTCTTGCATAACTTGAGATAAATCAAGTGCTCTTGAGCCTTTGTAAAAAGGTTCAAGAGCCTTGTTGTATGATCAGGGTGCGTAGCTCAGCTGGTAGAGCAGCGATCTCCAAAGTCGCTGGCCGGGGGTTCGAATCCCTCCGCACTCGATGAAGTTTGGTGGTAGAGTTAACTTTAAAATTTGGATGGGGGACTATGGAAACTGAAAAGACAAGTTCTGGAAGTAAATTATCTGTTTTTTCCTATATCCAAGATTTGAAGGATGAGCTCAAAAAAGTAAGTTGGACGTCTCAAGAAGAATTGAGTTTTTCAACAAAGATGGTTGTTTTAGCAACGCTTTTGTTTGGCGTGGGCATTTATCTTGTGGATTTCGTGATTAAGAGCTGTCTGGAATCTATAAAGATCGTTGTACATTTTATTTTTGGCTAATCAATTAGGGGCAAAATGCATAAATGGTATGTAGTTCAAGTCATATCGGGACTTGAAAAAAAGGTCAAAAAGTCACTGGAAGAAAATCGTGAATCCAAAGGGATGAGCGAGCTTGTTGCGGAAGTTTTGGTGCCTACTGAAAATGTGGCTGAAGTGAAGAAGGGACAACAGAAGGTCAGCGAGAAAAAGATGTGGCCTGGATATATTCTTGTTCAGATGACACTCACGGACGATGCTTGGATGTATGTCAAGAACACGAATGGTGTATTGGACTTTTTAGGCGGAGCAAAACCGTCGTCTCTTCCACAATCAGAAGTAGACGCTATTTTAGCAGAATTAGAAGAGAAGAAAGAGGGTATTGTCCAAAAGCACAATATCACAGCAGGCGACAAAGTGAAGATTACAGATGGAGTTTTTGTTAACTTCATCGGAACTGTTATTGAAGTGTTCCACGATAAGGGAAGACTCAGTGTTATGGTATCTATCTTTGGTCGAGAAACAAGAGTTGATGATTTAGAATTCTGGCAAGTCGAGCAAGTGTCGGCAGAATCAGAAATGGTATAGAAAGAATTTTTTGCAGTAAGGAATGATAATGGCGAAAAAACTTGTAAAAACAATTAAACTGCAAATCCCTGCAGGAAAAGCTAATCCCGCCCCTCCTATTGGCCCAGCTTTGGGTGGAGCCGGCGTGAATATTATGGCTTTTTGTAAGGAATTTAATGCAAAGACTCAAGATAAAGCAGGGGATATTCTTCCTGTTGTTATCTCTGTCTATGCAGATAAAACGTTCACATTTGTCACAAAACAACCTCCATCTTCCCGTCTTATTTTAAAAGAAGCAGGGATAGAGAAAGGTTCTAAAGTGCCAAATAGGGACAAAGTAGGGAAGCTCACAAAAACGCAAGTCCGAAACATCGTTAATAGAAAACGATCGGATATGCGTGTGAATTCCGAAGAGGCTGCTATGCAGCTTATTATGGGTACCGCTCGTTCTATGGGCGTAGATATAATCGAAGGTTAAAAAAACATGTCGCATCACAAAAGCAAAAGATTTCGGGAGATAGCGAAGTTGTATGATGTAGAAAAAAGCTACAGCGTACAAGAAGCTATCGAAATTTTAAAAAAATGTCCTCCGACTAAGTTTGATCAGTCGTTGGAGCTAGCGCTAAAAACTGGCGTAGATGCGCAAAAAACAGAACAGCAAGTGCGTGGAACTGTATCACTACCGAATGGTACAGGGAAAAAGATTGTTCTCGTCGTGTTCGCACGAGGAGACAAGATTAAAGAAGCGCTCGATGCTGGAGCTGATTTTGCGGGAAATGAAGACCTTCTTGAGAAAGTAAAATCAGGTTGGCTAGATTTTAATGCAATCATATCCACACCAGATATGATGCGTGAATTAGGAAAGTTAGCTAAGATATTAGGCCCTAGAGGTTTAATGCCTAGCCCTAAAGCTGGAACCGTTACAACGGATATTTCCAAGGCTATTTCCGAAGTCAAAGCAGGTAAAGTTGAGTTTAAAACGGATAAGCATGGCGTAATCAATAATTCAGTTGGAAAAGTCTCTTTTACAAAAGACAAACTTCATGAAAACATTGTGATATTGCTAACAGCGATTGCAAGGTCAAGACCTGCAACTGCAAAAGGACAATTTTTGAAGTCTCTAGCGCTGTCCTCTACAATGGGACCTGGGCTCAAAATTGATTTGCATTCCATCCCTGAGATACAAGGAGTGTAACAAATGAGACAGGAAAAATCCCTATTATTGCAAGAAATTAAGGACAAGATCGATGGCTCTCAAGCCATAGTTCTAGCGACTTATCAAAAAATGAGCCCTAATCTTGCTTCAGATTTTCGTATGAACATCTCGAAGACAGGCGGCAGCTTTGAAATCGTAAAGAAGAGAATGCTCATTAAGGCAGCTGAAAAAGCTGGATTCACTTTAGATCGCTCTAATCTTCAAGGTCACATCGGTGTGATTTTTGCGGATAGTGACCCTGTGGAAACAACAAAGTACGTGTATCAATTCTGCAAAGAAAATACAGACAATTTTGTTGTGATCGGAGGACGTTTTGAAGGACAGCTTTGTTCCGAAACAGACTTGAAACTCATTTCTCAGCTACCAAGCCAAGATGAAATGCGTGCTCAGCTCTTAGGAACATTTGAAGCTCCAATGAGTCAAACTCTTGCAACTATTGAGGCTCTGCTTTGCAGCGTCGTGTACTGTTTAGAAAATAAAACAGCTGATAGCAAAGAAGAAGTCAATTCATAATTTAACAAATAATTAATGAGGTTTTAACGTGAGCACACAAGAACAAACAATTGAAAAATTAGTAGAAGAACTAAGCAAACTGAGCGTTTTAGAGATGTCTAAACTCAAAACTGCTCTTGAAGACAAATGGGGTGTAAAAGCCGCATCTGGAGCTCCTATGATGATGGCAGCAGCTCCAACAGCTGCAGCTCCTGCAGCAGCTGAGTCTACAGAGTTTAAAGTTACTTTAGAAGAAACTCCAGCTGACAAGAAGATCGGCATGATCAAGCTTGTTCGCGAAATCACAGGTCTCGGACTAAAAGAAGCGAAAGATCTAGTTGACGGAGCTCCTAAAGTACTTAAAGAGACTTGCCCTAAAGCAGAAGCAGAAGACATTTCTAAGAAAGCAACTGCTGCTGGTGGAAAAGTAACGCTTAAAGGTCTCTAAGATTTTAGCTGGTTTTTTGAAGAGGAACAGAGGCGATTAAAGCTTCTGTTCCTTGTTGTTATTTTACAATGTAAATATTTATTAGTTTCCTAGTGCATATTCGCCTCTCGAGAGCGTAGTTCCGATTGGAGTGCATTAGTCAAGGATTCCATTAAAAATCATAGGGTAGGAGCGATTTCAATGCTTAAAAAGCCGCCTCATCGGGTGAGTTTCCGTGAAAAAGAAGAAATTATTGACCTTCCAAATTTGATTGAAATTCAAATTAAATCATACAAGCAGTTTCTGCAAGCAGACAAGTTGCCCCATGAAAGGGATAGCGAAGGTTTGCAAGAAGTATTCAACGAAATCTTCCCAATCAAGTCATATGATGAAAAGACCGTTTTGGAATTTTTATCGTACAGCCTTGGAGTTCCTAAGTACGATCCAGAAGAGTGTATCCGTAGAGGGATCACATATAACGTTACTTTAAAAGTAAAGTTCAGACTGACGGACGAGACGGGGATTAAGGAAGAAGAAGTTTACATGGGAACACTTCCTGTCATGACTGACAAGGGAACCTTTGTGATTAACGGAGCTGAAAGGGTCATCGTGTCCCAGTTACACCGCTCTCCTGGAATTTCATTCGAGCAAGAAAGGCATTCTAAAGGAATTGTGATCTATTCATTCCGTATCATCCCGTACAGAGGAAGCTGGCTTGAAAGTGCGTTTGATTCCAATGATTTAATCTACATCTACATCGACCGTAAAAAACGCCGCCGTAAAATTCTTGCTACATCCTTCATCAGAACTTTGGGCTATTCCACAGATGCGGACATCATTGAAGAGTTCTTCAATACCGTAAAAGTGAAAATCCGCTCCGACAAAGACTTTACTAAGCTTGTTGGAAAAATTTTGGCTGAAGATGTTGTGGAAGAACAAAGTGGTGTGATCTTTGGAAAAGCTTCAGAAAAACTGACAACTGCGATGCTTAAGCGTATGTTAGATGCTGAAATCCCAGCTGTTCGTATTGCAGAAGATGCGGATGAAACAAGCCCTGTGATTAAAATGCTTGCAAAAGATCCTACAGATTCTTATGAGTCTGCTTTGAAGGATTTTTACAGAAAAATTAGACCAGGTGAACCTGCAACTCTTTCCAATGCACGTTCTGCTATTATGCGCCTCTTCTTTGATCCTAAGCGTTATAACCTAGGAAGAGTGGGCCGCTATAAACTCAATTATAAATTGGGCAGAGACATTTCTGATGAAGAGCTACAAAACGTTACTTTGAAAAAAGAAGACGTGATCTTAGCTCTAAAATATTTGATCCAACTTAAAAAAGGTGATGAATCAGCTCATGTGGACGATATTGACCACTTAGGCAACAGACGCGTTCGATCTGTTGGTGAGCTTATCCAAAACCAATGCCGTATCGGTCTTGCTCGTATGGAGAAGATCATCAAAGAAAGAATGAACCTCTTTGATTTTTCTTCCGATACGTTGACTCCTGGTAAAATTGTGTCAGCTAAAGGACTCGTAGGAGTTTTAAAAGACTTCTTTGGAAGATCTCAGTTGTCCCAATTCATGGACCAAACAAACCCAATTGCAGAGCTTACGCACAAAAGACGTCTTTCTTCCTTAGGGCCAGGTGGTCTTAATAGAGAAAGAGCTGGTTTTGAAGTACGTGACGTTCACCCAAGCCACTATGGAAGAGTTTGTCCTATCGAGACTCCAGAAGGTCCGAACATTGGACTTATCACTTCTTTATCTTCCTTTGCGAAGATCAACGAATTTGGTTTCATTGAAACTCCGTACCGTATCGTAAGAGACGGTGTTGTAACTGACGAAATCGAATACATGACAGCCGATCAGGAAGAAAACTGCGTAATTGCGCAGGCGTCAGCTGTGCTCGATGAGCATAGCATGTTTGCAGAACCTCTTTGCTGGGCGCGTTATAAGGGTGAATCCTTGACTATTGACACGAGCAAAGCGACCCACATGGACGTTTCCTCTAAGCAGCTAGTCTCGATTGTAACTGGTTTAATTCCGTTCCTAGAGCACGATGACGCCAACCGTGCCTTGATGGGATCAAACATGCAACGCCAAGCTGTACCTCTTTTGAGAACAGATGCGCCGATTGTAGGAACTGGCCTAGAGCTTCGTTCTGCAAAAGACTCCGGAGCTGTAATCATAGCTGAGGAAGATGGAGTTATTGAGTATGTCGACGGCTTTAAAATCGTCATCGCATCCAAAGCTAACCTGTCTCACAAGAAGACGTATATCTTGAAGAAGTTTTTACGCTCTAACGGCGGAACATGTATCAGTCAAACTCCGCTTTGCCATGTAGGGGACGAGATTGTAGCAGGTGATGTCATTGCAGACGGTCCAGCTACGGATCTTGGAGAAATCGCTCTTGGTAAAAACGTTCTTGTTGCATTCATGCCTTGGTGTGGATACAACTACGAGGATGCGATCATCATCTCTGAAAAACTTTTAAGAGAAGACTATTATACCTCGATTTATCTAGAAGAATTTGAGCTTACAGCTCGAGATACAAAACTTGGAAAAGAAGAGATCACAAGAGACATTCCAAACGTATCTGAAGAAATTCTAGCAAATCTTGGAGAAGATGGGATCATCCGTATTGGTGCGGAAGTCAAGCCAGGAGACATTCTCGTTGGTAAGATCACTCCGAAGTCTGAAACGGAACTCGCTCCAGAAGAAAGACTCTTAAGAGCAATCTTCGGAGAAAAAGCTGCAGATGTAAAAGATGCATCGCTTACAGCGCCTCCAGGAACGGAAGGGGTTGTAATGGATGTAAAAGTCTTCAGTAGAAGAGATCGTCTTTCTAAGACTGATGATGAACTTGTTGAAGAAGCAAGCCGCATTAAAGACATCCATCACGATTATAAGACAAAAGAAGCAGAGCTGATGATGGAGTTCCACGAGAAATTGGGAGCTCTTCTCATGAACGAACAAGCACCAGGACCTATTCTTCATCGTAAGAGAGGGGACGTTCTTGTTCAAGAGGGAGAAGTCATCACTCAAGACACAATCGAAATGCTTGAAACAGAAAGTCTAGAAGACTTGATCATGCCGGACCATGAGCTCTTTGTTACCCTCAAGGGTATTTTAAGAGAGTATGACACAGCACTTCAAACTCTTCAGACACATCATAATACTGAAGTTGAGCTCATGAAGAAGGGAGATACTGAACTCGATCCTGGCGTCATTCGTCAAGTGAAAGTGTATATCGCTTCTAAGCGTAAGCTGCAAGTAGGAGATAAGATGGCGGGTCGCCACGGAAACAAAGGGGTTGTATCCCGTATTGTTCCAGAAGCGGACATGCCGTACCTTCCTGATGGACAAACCATTGAGATTATCTTAAATCCTCTCGGTGTTCCTTCTCGTATGAACATGGGTCAGCTTCTTGAAACTCACCTTGGGTTTGCAGCAAGAAGATCCGGTATCTACGTAAAGAGCCCTGTGTTTGAAGGATTCCCAGAACCTCGTATTTGGGAGATGATGAGAAACCTAGGTTTACCAGACGATGGTAAATTGTACCTATATGACGGAAGAACCGGAGAGCGTTTTGATAGCCGCGTTGTGGTCGGATACATCTACATACTTAAGTTAAGTCACTTGGTAGCAGATAAGATCCACGCACGCTCTATTGGACCTTACTCTTTGGTCACGCAGCAACCTCTGGGCGGAAAAGCTCAACAAGGGGGACAACGCTTCGGGGAGATGGAAGTGTGGGCGCTTGAAGCTTATGGCGCAGCTCACCTTCTCCAAGAAATGTTGACTGTGAAGTCAGATGATGTCGCAGGGCGTACTCGCATCTACGAATCGATTGTAAAAGGAGAAAACCTGCTCAATGCCGGTACTCCGGAATCATTTAATGTTCTTGTGAAAGAGATGCAAGGGCTTTGTTTAGATGTTCGCGCTGAACGCGCTCAAGAAGTTTAATTTACTGCGTGTTAAGGGAGATACTCAATGATAGATGAAGAGTTTCAAGGGTCGCAGTTTGACAAGTTGACCATTAAGATAGCCTCAGAAGATGTAATTAGAAACGATTGGTCTCGAGGCGAAATCAAGAAGCCGGAGACGATCAACTACCGCACATTCAAGCCTGAAAAGGGAGGGCTTTTCTGTGAGAAAATTTTTGGTCCTACTCGTGACTGGGAATGCGCTTGCGGAAAGTACAAGAAGATCAAACACAAAGGGATCGTTTGTGATCGCTGTGGTGTGGAAGTAACTCTTTCTAAAGTAAGAAGAGAAAGAATGGCCCACATTGAGCTTGCCGTTCCTATTGTGCACATTTGGTTTTTCAAGACGATGCCGTCTCGTATCGGGAATATCTTAGGGATGTCCACTTCTGATTTAGAGCGTGTGATCTACTACGAAGATTACGTAGTTGTAGATCCAGGTCGCTCTACTTTAGAGAGAAAACAGCTCCTCAACGATACAGAGTTCAGAGAAGCTCAAGAAAAGTGGGGTTCCGATGCGTTCTCTGCTAAAATGGGAGCGGAAGCTGTTAGAGAACTTTTAGAAAAAGAAGATCTAGAGCCGCTTGTTGCTGATCTTAAAGAAAAGCTTAGAAAGACTAAGTCGATGCAAGCGAGAATGAAGCTTGCAAAACGCCTTAAGATCATCGAAGGTTTTACATCGTCTCCTAATAGACCTGACTGGATGGTTATGTCGGTTGTACCGGTTATCCCACCAGAACTACGTCCTTTAGTGCCATTAGATGGTGGAAGATTTGCAACATCAGACTTGAACGATCTTTATAGACGAGTGATCAACAGAAACAACCGTTTGAAGTCTATTTTAAAGCTAAAAACGCCAGATGTGATCATCCGTAACGAAAAGAGAATGCTTCAAGAAGCTGTCGATGCTCTTTTTGACAACGGACGTCACGGACATCCTGTAATGGGAGCTGGAAACAGACCTCTTAAAGCTCTTTCAGAAATGTTAAAGGGTAAACAAGGACGTTTCCGTCAAAACTTGCTCGGAAAACGGGTAGACTACTCAGGCCGTTCTGTGATCATCGTAGGTCCAGAGCTCAAGTTCAATCAATGCGGTCTTCCAAAAGAGATGGCGCTTGAACTTTTTGAGCCTTTCATCGTGAAAAGATTGAAAGACCAAGGGTGTGTTTACACGATCAGATCAGCTAAGAAATTGATCCAAAAACAAACAGAAGAAGTTTGGGAAGCGCTCGAAGAGATCATCAAAGGGCATCCTGTTCTTTTGAACAGAGCGCCGACTTTGCATAGACTTGGTATCCAAGCTTTCGAACCGGTTTTGATCGAAGGAAAAGCGATCCGTATCCATCCTCTTGTCTGTACAGCGTTCAACGCTGACTTTGACGGGGACCAAATGGCTGTGCACGTACCTCTTTCTGTCGAAGCTCAGATCGAAGCGAAGCTTCTTATGATGGCTCCGGACAACATCTTCTTGCCATCCTCAGGGAAACCTGCGGCTGTACCTTCTCAAGATATGATCTTGGGTCTGTACTACTTGATGTTGGATCCTCTTTATATCCCAGAAGACCATGGCTTCAAAACCAAAATCTTCCGTGATATGGACGAAGTTCTAATGGCTCTAAGAGGCGGCGGAAGCTGGAACTCTGAAGACGGAAAAGAAGGACAACGTAGAGACTTCTTAGGTCGTGGAGTTCGTATCCATGAGAAGATCAAGCTAAGACTTCCGGACGGAATCATTGAAACAACGCCAGGTCGCGTTCTTTTTAACACGATTGTTCCTAAAGAGCTCGGCTTCCAAAATTACATCCTCCGTAAAAAGAAGATGAGTGAACTTGTTCTTGAAACCTACAAAAAAGTAGGCTTAGAGGCAACAGTTCGCTTCTTGGATGATCTTAAAAACTTAGGATTTGCTGAAGCAACAAAATCTGCTCTTTCTATGGGTATTTGCGATGTTCGCATTCCGCCTAATAAGAACAAGGTTATTGAAGCAGCTTATAAGCGTATTGAAGTTGTCAAGAAGCAATACGAAGACGGTATCATCACAGATGGAGAAAGACATTCAAAAATCATCAGTCTTTGGACTGAAGTTTCTGATGTTCTCTCTGATGAACTCTTCAAACTTCTTGGTGAAGTCAAGGACGGAGAGTCTAATCCTCTGTATCTCATGATGGACTCTGGAGCTCGTGGAAATAAAACTCAGGCGAAGCAGCTAGGAGCTCTTCGTGGTTTGATGGCAAAACCATCAGGGGAAATCTTGGAGTCTCCGATTACGGCGAACTTTAGAGAAGGTCTGAGTGTTCTTGAGTACTTTATCTCCTCTCACGGAGCTCGTAAAGGACTTGCGGATACCGCTCTTAAAACTGCGGACTCAGGATACTTGACAAGACGTCTTGTTGACGTTGCACAAGATCTGATTGTTACAGAAGAAGATTGCGGAACACTCAACGGTATTGAAGTTTGTGTGATCAAGCAAGGTCAAGAAGAACTATTGCCTCTCAAAGATCGTATCTTTGGAAGAACTGTCTGTGACGAGATCGTCCAGCCAGGTAACAAAGCAAATGTTCTTGCAAAAGCAGGCGATGTCTTAACAGTTAAGCAAGCGGAAGCAATCGATGATGCAGGTATTGAAGTCGTTAGAATACGATCAGCATTAACCTGTGAATCTAGACGCGGTATTTGCTGTAAGTGTTACGGTATCAACCTTGCGACCGGAGGCATGGTCGGTTTTGGAGAAGCTGTCGGAATTATTGCCGCTCAGTCTATCGGAGAACCGGGAACGCAGCTTACGATGCGTACCTTCCACTTAGGGGGAATTGCATCTGCCGGACTCAGTCCAGAACTCGTTTCAGAACACAGCGGTATTTTGATCTACTCAGATCTACGTACAGTTCAAAACGAAGAAGGAATTTGGCTTGCTCTCAATAAAAATGGTAGCTTGCACGTTGTAAGAGATGAAGGACGTAGCTTAGAAGAGTACAAAAAACTTCTCAGCACAAAATCGCTTGAACCTCTTCAAACGTACAATGTTGAGCTTGGAACAAGAATCCTTCTTAAAGACGGAGAAGTTGTTCGCAAGGGAACTAAGATCGGACATTGGGAACAGCATAACATTCCTATTATCTGTGAAAGACCGGGTTACGTGAAGTACGAAGATCTCGTAGAAGGGATCTCGACGCAGCGAGAAGTGAATAAACAAACAGGTCAAACAGAGCTGATTGTAAAACACCACCGTGGCGAGCTTCACCCACAAATCGTTATCTACGCAGATAATGAATTTAAAGAGCTGATCGGTACTTATGCGATCCCATCTGGAGCGTTTATCTCCGTACAGGAGAAGCAACACGTAAAAGCGGGAGATCTGCTTGCACGTCTTCCAAGGGGTGCGATTAAGACAAAGGACATCACGGGAGGTCTTCCTCGCGTAGCAGAGCTTGTCGAAGCAAGAAGACCGAAAGATGCGGCAGAGATTGCCAAAATCGATGGTATTGTCGATTTCAGAGGCGTTCAAAAGAACAAACGTATCGTGGTTGTTCGTGATGAAGACTCAGGTATGGAAGAAGAGCATTTGATTCCTTTGACAAAGCACTTAATCGTTCAAAAGGGCGATCAGGTTCTCAAAGGACAACAGCTTACAGACGGCCTTGTCGTTCCTCAAGAGATCTTGGAGATCTGCGGAGTCAGAGAGCTTCAAAAGTACCTCGTTAACCAGGTACAAGAAGTGTATCGTCTGCAAGGGGTGGATATCAATGACAAGCACATTGAGATCATCGTGAGACAGATGCTTCAAAAAGTAAGAGTGACAGATCCAGGTGATACAACTCTACTCTTTGGGGAAGATACAGATAAGAAGAACTTCCATAGATTGAACCGTAAAGTGATCGAAGAGGGTGGAAGACCTGCGCAAGCATCTCCAGTACTCCTCGGTATTACTAAGGCATCTTTGGGAACAGATTCTTTTGTCTCAGCGGCCTCCTTCCAAGAAACAACGCGTGTTCTAACAGACGCTGCCTGTGAAGGGAAGACAGACTACTTGCTCGACTTTAAATCTAACCTCATCATGGGTCATATGATCCCAGGTGGAACAGGATTTAAAGAGTTCAAGACCCGTATTGGCAAATACTTGGATCAAGAAAGCGGAGACGAGCTCGAGTTCTCATTCGATGAAGTTGAAGTAAAATAAGAAGTCCAAGTTTTTAAGAAACCTAAAGCGTCCATTTCCCAAAAGGAAATGGGCGCTTTTTTATAGGCAGAGGAATTTATTTATGCGCTCTATTTGGATCCTAAGTCTGTGTTTGTTTGCTAGCCTTGAAGCTAAGCTCGAAGACCATTTCAAAAAGATAGAAGACAAGTCTGATTTCCATTCCATGAGGAACATCGACTTTATCTATCTGATCAATCTTGATGCAAGAGTTGAAAAGCTTGTAAAGACCTTTAGACAGTTAGCCCCTTATGATATTTATCCCTATCGCTTTTCAGCAGTGAACGGCTGGGAGCTTACCATTGAAGATCTTAAGGATATCGGTCTTAAATACACCAAAGACATGAAAAAAATGAAGGGGACTACGTATCTTACAGAAGATCGTAAACCTACCCATGAAACTCTTCGGGAAGGAAAAAACGGCTATTTCCGCCACAAGATGTCTTGGGGAATGGTCGGATGTCTTTTAAGCCACCTATCGATTTTACAAGATGCCTACGACTCTGGTTACTCGACCATTTGGGTGATGGAAGATGACATTGTAGTGATCCGTGATCCTCGAAGCCTTTCCGATCTCATCGATCGTCTAGATAAAAAAGTTGGTAAAAACGGTTGGGATATTCTTTTTACAGATCGGGACTTTCGCAATTCTGAAGGAAAATACGAACGGTGCAGAGGATGGTCTCCAAGGCCTAATTTTAAACCTTCGAATCCTGAAAGGTTCAAAGATGCTCAGTTGATCGATGGAACGTTTAGACGCATCGGAGCGCGGTTTGGGACCCATTCCATGATCCTTCGCCGAAGCGGCATTAAAAAAATCCTAGAGTTTATTAAAACCTATCAGCCGTTCAACCCTTACGATCTAGATATGTATCTTCCGGATGATATGAGGATGTACAGCGTCAATCATGATGTTGTAGGAAATGAGCCAAGCGATCTATCAGACACAAAGGCTTTGACATCCTCCTCTCCCTAAAAGAGGAGGATTTCTACGTCCTCAACCTTGGTTATCGTCGGTAGTTCCGTCCTCGGCAGTCACAGGGCTTTAGGGAATTTCCGACCCACGTTTCTCGAAAAAATTGAAAATGACATGCAAACCTTGTCCTGAAGAACAGGGTTTGCGTATGTCAATCAAGGCTCTTCGTCTGACGAGTCCTCTCCCGAGGTGTCTGATGAGATATCTGATAAGACCTCCTCTTCTAGTAAGACTTCCTCTAAGGGTTCGTTCGTTTGGTTTTCTAAAGATTTGGGTCTCCACAGATCTATTGAGATGTCTTTTAAAAGACCCTTCCTCATAGCACTGTAACGTTCATCTGGATCAATTAACTCAAATCTTCTTATGCTATCCTCCCAGGTCTTAGGTGATCTTGGTGTTGTTGAGGCAAATATCAGTTCAATTGTTGTTTTGTCTAACCGGGAGATTTCCAGGCCTTTCAGTTGTTCATCTGAGATAAGGTCCAATACTTCTGCGTTTTGTAATGTTTTTCTGTAATAAAGAGCATCTTGCACATGGTCTTTCTGAAAGACTGTAAATTTATCAAAATGCTCTGGACACTCGAAAATCTTTTTAAGTGTTTCGCTATACAGTATTTCATTAAGTGGGGCTTGTAATAGCTGCCATCGAGTAAGAGAGTTAAGAGGGGTGTTGTTAAGGTAGCCACTGCGTAGAAGAGAAGCAACCTCATCTGAAGAGAGGTTCGCAAAGTTAAAACGTCGAGAAGGAAATCTTTCCGAATTAGTAAATAGCTGTTTAGTTGTTGCGAAGGATAACCGGGAGATATCCAGGCCTTCTAGTTGTTCATCTGAGACAAGGTCACATAATTGCGCGTCGCTTAATTTTCCAGAAAGAAGAGCTCTTTGCACAGAGTCTTCGTCAAAGTAATTAAATTTGACTAAAGGCTCCTCGCACTCGAAAATCTTTTTAAGAGTTACTGCGGATAGGTTATCAAGAGTGGCTGTTACTAGATGTTCTTGAGTAAGGAAGTCAAGAGGGATGTTATCAAGGAGGCCTTTTGTTAGAGCTTCAGCAATATCATCAACGGAGAAGGCTTTAAATGTAGAAAGCCGAGAAAATAGGACATTAATTTGAGGGGCAGAGAGATTGGAGAGTTCTATCTGCTGGATCTGTTCATCTGTAAAAAGTTGACAAACAGGAGATGGGAATTCAGCTATATGCTCAGCAATGTAGTCAGCCTGAAGCAGGTGCAACTTTGTTAAAGGGATATTTCCGGCATCCGGATACTCTGCAGTATTGATCTCAGGGTCTGTCGAAGTTAGATGACCTTGGACAATAGTGAGCCTATTTGCGTCGCAATTTTTCATGTCGCTAACTGTTAGGAGTTGTATTATTTCTTGTTGGTTACCTTGTAAAGCAAAGTCAAGAAATGAAACGGAATCTGAGTGTAAATTGTAGCAATCTCTTTGAAAGATACTTTCTTGAATATTAAACAATCCCCAAGTGTTATGGAAAATCACAAGGAGAGCGCCGCCGCATCCTTGGAAAGCTCTTGTTGCATGAAAAAAACAAGGTCTTGAGGCATCCCAACCATGGAATAGCGTTGTTAAAATTCCTTGTGCTAGAAAGTAAATGGTTTTAGCCAATTCTATAGCAGCGAACGGTAAAGCCACTATTTTGCGTTGAATCCACCCTTCAGATGTGGCTTGAAGAGAGAATTGCGCATATGTGACCGTTCCATAATGGAATTGGAGGCTTTCTTTGGCACAAGAAAAAATCTTTCTTTCATTATTAAGGGATTCGGTTTCTTTTACGCATTTTAAATACAACGTATCATAAAGATAAATATTCATTAATGAATGCTCCAAGCATATAAAACCGTAAAACATATCATGAATATAGGTTTAAGTCTATATTAAGATTTTTTTACAATCTAGGAGCGATAGTCCAAGAACATAACTTTTTTCATCTCTTTGAGAGTAGAGGTGGCCACTTCTGCAGCAGCAGAAGATCCTTTTAAGAGGATGTTCATGACCTCTTGAGGATCCTTAGCAAACTCTTCTCTTCTTGTGCGGATAGGCTCTAAAAAGGCCTGAAGAACTTCGTTAAGTCTTTTTTTAACAACAGAATCTCCAAGTCCACCTCTTTGGTAGTGAGCCTTGAGCTCTTCAACAGCAGAGAGATCAGTATCAAAAGCATCCAAATAGGTAAAGACTGGGTTTCCTTCTACTTTACCGGGATCCTCAACTCTTAAATGGCCTGGATCTGTATACATCCCTTTGACCTTTTTAGCGATGACATCAGAGGAGTCTTTAAGGTAGATACAGTTGCCGAGCGATTTGCTCATTTTGGCACCACCGTCAATCCCTGGAAGTCTTGCTATTTTTGGAATGAGGGCTTTTGCTTCAACTAGTACTTGCTTTTTGTAGGTGTTGTTGAAATGGCGGACGATTTCGTTGGTCTGCTCGATCATAGGAAGCTGGTCTTCTCCAACCGGCACAATCTCCGCTTTAAAAGCGGTGATGTCTGCCGCTTGGCTAACAGGGTAGATCACAAAGCCTGCAGGGCAGCTTTCTTCAAACCCTTTTTGCTTCATCTCAGCTTTTACTGTTGGGTTGTGCTTGAGTCTATTCCAGGTTACTAGATTGAGAAAGTAAAGGGTCATTTCTGGAAGCTCTGGAATGAGAGACTGGATAAAGAGGGTAGAGAGCTTAGGATCAAGGCCAACAGCCAAATAGTCCAAAGCAACTTCTAGGACGTTTTCTCGAACTTTTGTGGGATTGTCGGCATTATCGGTCAAAGCCTGAGCATCAGCGATCATCACAAATTGGTCACAGTCTTTTTGAAGCTCTACTCGGTTTTTTAAAGAACCTACGTAGTGGCCTAAATGGAGAGGCCCTGTTGGTCTATCACCTGTCAAAATTCTTTTCTTTGCCATGCTCTTTTTCCTGTTCAATCTATAGACAGATGATGAAACCACAAATGGGCTTTTAGGGCAATCACTGTAAATGAGTTGACCATTTTCATGAGGTCATTAAAATGACAGAGTGTGAGCATGTTAGAATTAATATTTGCTGATTTCGGTAAAAATTTGCCAAAAACAGGCCTATGAGTTAAAACGTATCCCATGATACTTCAATTTCTCGACTCACTAGACTGGGTTCTTAGCTTTTTCCTTGTAGCAGCGGTGTTCATCTTGTTTACCACTGTGTGCATTCTTTTTGTCCGAAAAGCTGTCAACTTAAAGAGACTGAAAGACTCTCATGACATGACGGGGATCATTTTTACGAACCTGTCTGCTCTTTACGCTGTTTTACTTGGCTTTACCATCGTCAATGCTCAAAGTAGATTTGATGAGGTGAAGAAGTCGACTCAAATTGAAGCGGCCTGTTTGATTGACCTTTATCGCGATGTAGATCTTTTTTCTGAGCAAGATCAAACAGATATTAAAAAGGCCATTATCGCTTATGCAGGAAGTGTTGTTCACCACGAGTGGAGTGGAGATGGCAAACACGACGATACCGGCAGGAAGTTCAAAGACCTTTTAAACTGCTATTTTCATGCAGACATCCAAACTCCCAAACAAACCATCTGGTATACAGAATCGATCAGCGAACTGAGTAAGCTCGGAGATCTTAGAACGGCGCGTATTTTAGGTGCTCAAGAGTCGATCAATCCCGCCATGTGGGCTATCTTGATCCTAGGAGGCCTTGCTATGCTCATTTTCCTTTGTTTCTTTGGTCCAGAAAAACCCGTACAACATCTTGTTATGGCCTCTATCTTGGCTGTCACCATAGCTTCAGCTCTTTACCTCATCCACTGCTTAGATACGACCTTTACAGGCAGCATCAGCATTCAGTCGGACGCCCTTAAAAACCTCCTTCAAGTGATCAATGAAGATTTTAGCATGTAATTTTTAAGTGTCATTTGCTAGCATCTTTACAGTTTCTTAATTGTAGGTTTTCATGATTCAAAATGTTACTTTTCAAACACCCCCTCAAGGATTTGTTCAATTGTACTCTAGCGCTCCAAGAGATCTTTCTTTTCTGCGCTCTTTCATATCCTCATTTGAATGGTTGGATTGGGACCCTTCTCAGGGGATCTATGCTTATTTTTTAGAGCTGAATGCAGACCTTGCCATAACAAAAACGGCTCATTTAGTTTCTAGATATGCTTATCGCTTTTTAGAGCCTGGAATTATGCTCCTTGATTCAAAGAGAAGATTGGGATGCGAGCTACCTAAAGATGCTAATTCACTAAAAAAGTTTTTAAGCGCAGAAAGACTTAGCCAGATGAAGAAGCTCATTGCTGATGTTGAGCAATCCTTAGATTTCAAGACTGCAGCTGAAATCAATGCAAAGGCTGCTAAATCCACCTTGGGTTGCAGGGTGATAATAGATAGCAAAATAGGTGTGTATTTTGACATGATGCTTCCAGAATTTACACATTTTAGAAATGCTATTGATTACTTACAAGAGAGCTTCACATCAATTGAGAATTTCTGGAACCAAACCGACGAAAAAAGTTTGAATGTTTTGCTCAAAGCCCACTGCGAACTATCTGGAAGGATTTCCTATGTGAGAGGTAAAGACTGGATGGTAATACCAGAAGAAATAGTGAATGGAGAGAAAGGTTACAATTTTCAGAAACTAGCAGAGGAAAACAACCTTTCAGAAAAAGATAGGTGTATTCTTACGACACTTGAACGCTCAGGTCGCCTACATAATAGAAAAGAATATACTTCAGAAGAAGAGAGGGTCATGAACCTTATTGCCTTTTTACCTACAAAAGTCACCGAGATCATGCCTTCCATGGTGGATTTTGTAGGCAAACTTAAGAAACAGTATGAGATAATGCAAAAATTAGGAAACGTAAATTACATAAGACTTGCTTCTTTTGCTCATCAAAGAATCAGAGCAATACATCCTTTTGAAAATGATAACGATCGATTTGCCAGGGCTCTTGTAACTGTCCTTTTAGTGCAGGGAGGTTATGATCCTGTAGTTTTTCACAACAATGAAGAGTATATGCTAGAAATTAGAACGGGCAGGAAGGATCTTAAAAGTTTTGAAAGGTATCTTGAAAGATGCATCCAAATGACAGCAGGACTTCAGGATGAACTTGCTCTTTTAATTTAGCATTTTTTTAATATATAAAAATTAAAGAAATCTCTACAATCGGTGTATTTTCTGGACGGTAATCTATGCCAATGATTTCTGAGTTTTTCGGTATTTATATACTTATGTATTTTAATGATCACGCTCCTCCTCATTTTCATGCAAAATATGGAGAATATGAAGCGCTTATTCAGATATCTCCTTTAGGACTGCTGAAGGGTGATTTACCAACTAGGGCCTTGAGCCTAGTTATCGAGTGGGCTCAGATTCATAAAAAAGAATTAATGGAAAATTGGAATTATGCTGCAAACAACAAAAAGCTACACAAAATTTCCCCACTCGACTAAATGTAGAGATATGGAATTCAAAAGAGCAAAAATCACAGATTGTAAACCTAGACCAAACTACCGTGTTTGGATACGTTTCGATGACGGTTTGGAAGGCGAAGTCGATTTAAGCGACTTGGTTGGAAAAGGCGTTTTTGAAGCTTGGGAATCTTTAGAATTTTTCAACAACGTTCGAGTCGATCCTAAAACTGATACCTTGACTTGGGATGATGAAATTGACTTAGATCCCTATGTGCTCAGAGAAAAAGTTCTAAATCAAAAGTCGTAGTTTCTCATGACTTCTGAGCCAAATGCCTTAAGACATAAGGCAGAATCCCACCGCTATGGTAGTAGTCTATGTCAATCGCAGTATCAAGCCTTAAAATGAGCTCTGCTTTTTGAATGGAGCCATCTTCTTTAACGATCTCTAAGGTGACTTTTTGACGAGGAGTAATTTTATCCTCTAAGCCTGTAAGGTGGAACTCTTCAGCTCCTGAGAGCTTTAATGTTTTTAAGTTTTCACCTTCTTTGAATTGAAGAGGCAAAACTCCCATTCCAACGAGGTTGCTGCGGTGGATTCTCTCGAAACTTTCAGCGACAACGGCTTTGACTCCTAAAAGAGCAGTTCCCTTTGCAGCCCAGTCTCTAGAGCTTCCCATTCCGTAGTCTTTTCCTGCAAAGATGATGAGCGGTGTTTTTCTTTTAGCGTAAGTTTGACACGCATCAAAGATAGACATTTCGGTCCCTTCCGGCATGAGCTTGGTAAAGCCACCTTCTTTGCCATCCATCATGAGGTTGCGGATACGAACGTTAGCAAAAGTTCCTCGCATCATCACGTTGTGATTGCCGCGTCTGCTTCCATAGCTATTAAAATCCTTTTCTCGGATCCCTCTTGAGATCAAATACTCTCCGGCGGGGGAGTTTGCTTTAAAACTGCCCGCAGGAGAAATGTGATCTGTTGTGATCGAATCTCCAAAAAGAGCGAGTGGTTTCATGTGACGCAAGGGGGCTTTCTTTTCAGATTTTTCTTTCAAAGAAAAATGCTCGAAAAAGGGTGGTCTTTGAATATAGGTGCTATCTTTTTGCCAAGTGTACTCAGAACCTTTTTTTCCTTCAATGCTCGCCCAAAGAGGGTTTTCTTGAAAGCCGCCTTCGTAGCGCTTTTTAAAGGTTTGAGGAGAGAGCGACTTTCCAATTGTTTTCTCAATCTCTTCGTTAGAAGGCCAAATGTCTTTTAAAAAGACAGGCTCACCTTTATCGTTATAGGCAACGGGATCTTTTGTAAAATCAACATCGACGCGTCCTGCGAGAGCAAAGGCGATCACAAGCGGTGGTGACATCAGAAAGTTTGCTTTGACAGCTCCATGGATTCTCGCTTCAAAGTTCCGATTGCCACTTAAAACACTTGCGGTGACAAGATCGTGTTCTTTGATTGCATTTTCAATGTTTTCATCTAAAGGCCCGCTGTTGCCAATGCATGTTGTGCATCCATAGGCAACCAGCTGAAAGCCCAACTGATCTAAATGCTTTTGAAGATCTGCTTTTTCAAGATAGTCGGTCACAACGCGAGATCCCGGCGCTAAGCTTGTTTTCACCTTGTGATTGATGGTAAGACCTTTTTCTACTGCTTTTTTGGCAAGTAGGCCTGCTGCGATCATAACACTTGGATTGCTTGTGTTTGTGCAGCTTGTGATCGCTGCAATCACAACAGAGCCGTGATCAAGCAAGATGTCGCAAGAAAGATGCTGTGTATATCCAGGGTTGATGACCCCTTCTGTTGAAGGGCGGTTTGTGACCATTTCTGATTCACTGAACGAAGTGTTGTCTTTACCGTTTAGATGGGAGACACCTCCGGTAATATGAGGCTCTTGAATATGGAAATTCCCTTCAGAGTGCACGCAGATCTTTTTAGAAGAAGTTTTTCCATAGCCGCCTTCTTCTTTAGAAGAGGCCAAAATCTTTTTAAAGGAGGTTTTCATATCAGAAATATTGATGCGGTCTTGGGGTCTTTTAGGACCCGATACACAGGGGCTAATCGATGAAAGATCAAGCTCTACGACTTTAGAAAAATCAATTTCGCTTTTTTTAGGGATGCCGAACATCTTTTGTGCTTCTAAATACTCTCTGACAAGAGCTATGTGCTTAGCATCTCTTCCTGTGAGTTTGAGATATTCAAGGGTTTTATCATCTGCTGGAAAAAATCCCATGGTAGCTCCGTATTCAGGTGCCATGTTACCAATGGTTGAGCGGTCAGCAACACTAAGTGTTGAGGCTCCTTCTCCAAAAAATTCTACAAATTTCCCAACTACTTTTTCAGCTCTTAAAAGCTCTGTAATACGCAAAGTAAGATCTGTCGCTGTTACGCCTTCTTTTAAAGCGCCTGAAAGATGTACTCCTACCACTTCTGGCGTTTGAAAAAAGTAGGGCTGTCCTAGCATCGCAGCTTCCGCTTCGATGCCTCCAACACCCCACCCTAAAACTCCAAGACCGTTGATCATCGTTGTATGGGAGTCAGTACCCACTAGCGTATCAAAATACAAAAGACTTTTAGATCCGTTTGTCTGCTTGTGCACAACAGAAGCTAAATATTCTAAATTCACTTGGTGGACGATTCCAATGCCTGGAGGGACTACTTTAAATGTTTTAAAGGCGTCTTGTCCCCATCTTAGAAATTCATAGCGCTCTTTGTTTCTTTGGAATTCGATCTCAAGATTGAACAAAAAGGCATCTTCCGTTCCTGATCGATCGACCTGTACGGAGTGGTCTACCACAAGATCCACAGGAACGACAGGCTCGATGATTTGAGGGTCTAAGCCTTTTGCTTTCATAGCGTCTCTCATTGCTGCTAAGTCAACAAGAAGAGGGACTCCTGTAAAATCTTGAAGAACAACGCGCGATAAGATCAAAGGAACGTCTTGCTCGCTTGGGCTTTTTGCATTCCAATGAGCCAGTCTCTCTACGTCTTCTTTATGCACGCGCTTGCCATCGCAATTTCTCAGTAAAGACTCTAGCATGATGCGTATGGAAATGGGCAGGCGAGAAAAAGAGCAGCCTAAGGACTTTTCTAAAGAGGGGAGACTGTAGTGAAAAGCGCTTTGATCGCTTTTTAGAGCCACTAAAGTATGAAAAGGATCGTTATTATTTGTCATGTTGGTTTTCTTCGATCTCTTCGTTAAGGTCTTCTTCTTGCTCTTCTTCTGTTAAAGAAGAGCCTTCGATCATATCACGGCAAAAGACATAAATGGCGCCCAAGGTAAAAAGAACAGGAAGGATAACAGGCCAAGAAAACTCTTCACTGACACTGATAAAACCCCCGATAAAGACGAGCAGGGTAATGAGCACATCATATCTTTTCCCTAAAAGGTACTGTTTTATGGCCAGGGGGATCCCGACCACTAACATCATTCCCGGCCACCACTTTCCTGTCATGGATACGATAGCAAGAGCGACCAGAAACAAAGAAAGGCTAATGGTCTGGGCTTTTTTTCTTGAGGCTATAGGATGTGTCATCAGGGTACCTTTTGTTATTTAATTGCACGATACGAAATCAAGATCTTTCAAGCAATCATTTTATAATAAATTTTTCTTTGATCTTTTTGCGTTGTATTGCAGTTAAAATACAAGTTTTTCGTTTTTTTATTTTTTATATATATTTATTTT
>CAIJXB010000060.1 GCA_903824495.1 uncultured Chlamydiae bacterium | reverse complement strand
TTTCCAGGCCCATTTTGTTGATCATGGATTAGCTGTACAAATGGATATTCATTCTCCAGAAAAGAAAATACAAATCACAAGGAATCACAAGGAGCTTGGCTTATTTAAAGGAACTTGGGGGAGTGTTTTAGAGGAAAAAGAGAATCTTTTGGTTGTAAAATTTGGCGAAGAAAGTACTGTTTCCTTTAATCCTAAAGAGTTTAATGGATTTGTTAAAAACGATAATAACTGGCACTGTCACGGATTGATTACTACTCGCAGATTTCAATCAAATGGTCTTGATTTCGGAGAAAAAGCTAGAGACCGTATGCCTGTAGTTGCAAATGGAAAGGTTGTTTCGGGGCCAAATTATTTTCAACTTTCTACAGACCATCAAAATCGATATTTTCAAGAAAAAGGGCTTGATTTAAGGGTCGATAGTTCTGGAATCGTGCCTCAAGAACACATGGGCCCTCATCGATTAAGGGGTCGTGCTTTCCATTTATTGGATGAGAATGAAAGGCTCATAGAGTCTAATGATGAAAAGGCGAAGGATCCTGTTAAGATCCTGGATAAAATAACCGAAAAACAAAGTCTTTTTAGCAAGGAAGATGTTGAGAGATTCATTCAAAAGCACGTTCCAGACGAATTTATAGAAAAGGTAAGAGAAGCCTTTTGGCAACAATCTGAGCTTGTCACTATTGTAAACAAAGAGACCGGAGAGGTCACTGGCAAATTTAGTTCTCAAAACGTAGTAGAGGAAGAGCGGGCTATACTGCGCATTGCAGATAGCCTTTATGCGAATAAGTCTTTGAAGTGCAATACGGCGCTTCTTGAAAAATCATCCGAAAGTCTTAATTTTGAGCAGAAAGAAGCCTTCAATAAGATATTAAATGGGCAGAAAATTTCTTGTCTTCAGGGCTATGCGGGGACAGGTAAGAGCTATCTTTTGTCTTCGCTTAGAGACGTCTATCAAGGCAGTAAGTATCAGGTTAGAGCATTTGGTCCTGATAATGCGACGGTAGATGTACTTAAGGAAAAGGGATTTGAAAAGCCTGAAAATATTTACAAGTTTTTGTATGCGGCCGTTAATTCCAAGAGGAATATTTCTAATGGAAAAGAGGTCTGGATTGTTGATGAAGCCGGGAAATTAGGAAACAGACCGCTATTGGAGCTGCTCAAAGAAGCGAATAAAAGAAAAGTTCAGGTAATTCTTGCAGGGGATCATGCGCAGTTATCGTCGGTGGATAGGGGAGGGATGTTCAAGGTTTTCTGTGAGCGATATGAATCTTGTACGCTGCAAGATATCCAAAGACAGAAGCAGGAAACACAACGAAGTATTTCTAAAGATTTGGCCTTGGATAAGTTTTCTCTGGCGATAGAAAAATTGGCTTCGAATGGAACAATTCATTGGGTTGAAAATAAGAAGAAAGCGATTGAAGAGCTAATATCGCGTTGGGCCTCAGATACGAAAGAAAATCCGTCGGGATCCTCTATTTTGATTGCTCACAAAAATGATGATGTTCGAGTTCTTAATGAGATGGTTAGGATTATTAAAAAGGAAAGGGGAGAGTTGAGTCCAGAGGAATTTGAGTGCGAAACTTCTCTTGGGAGAGTCTTTCTTGGAGTGGGTGATCTTATCGAATTCCGCAAGAATGATAAGAATTTAGGAATTACGAACGGCCTTTCTGGGGTTCTAGTTGAAGCCAAAAACAATAAATTTGTTGTGTCTATCAAAGATGATAAAAACAACTCCCGGTTTGTCTCTTTTAATCCTACAAAATATCACTCATACCAACTGGGCTATGCCAGCACTTATTTTAGATCGCAGGGAGATACTGTAGATAGGGCTTATGTTCTTCATAGCCCATCTTTGACCAAACAGTTGTTTTATGTAGGGCTTACAAGGCATGTTGACAAAGTCAGTTATTTTGTATCTAGAGAAGATGCTTCCTGTCTTTCGGATCTTAAGAGACAGGCGATAAGAGATGGGTATAAAGAAAATACAATAGGGTGTGTAACATCTAAAGACGTTGATCTGTTATTCGCTCATCAGCAAAAAGAGCAAAAGATCCACGATCTTAAGCAGTCCGACTCTTTAGTTGATAGAGTAATGGGTCATGGGGCATCGGCCTATGAACTTGTCAAAGGCAAAATTCAGGATGTAAAAGAGTATGTCCAGGATAGATCGCCTGACAGCGATTTTTATAAGATAAAAAATAATGATGAAAAAGTTCGGGCTAAAGTTGCAAAAGTCCAGCCAGGTAATGATATTGGAGGGGAGACTTTTGCATATAAAAATATTGCTAACGAAATCCTGCTCAAAGAGGCGGATTTTGCGAAAGGGGATAATAGCCAGGGCACTAAGCAGCCTCATTTAGATAAAATATCTGAACACTTTTTAGAGAAACTTCAGAAATCCAAGTCTTCAGCTTGGCTGTCTTTTTCTAAGGAAAAACAATCGTCTATACAAGAATATTTCTCTATATCGGATACGGCTTCGACTTTACACAGTATGGTTTCAATGGAGAGTGAGCAGTCTTCTAAATCTTATGAAAACACTTCATATTTTAAACAGTGGCAGAAGGCTTGTGGCGATAGAAATGCCTGTGCCCACAAGCTTTTACAAAAAGCTTCTGCTGAAGAGTTGGTTGGATTTTTAGGTAAAAAATCAGTAAAAATAATTGAAGATCAAGGTGTTAGATATAAAGATCTGCTTCTCAAAAAGGAAGACATAGCTTCGATAAGCGTTGAAGATGAATTAATGGAGAACATGGAGCCTCTCTTGTATCGTTTATTTCCTGAAGGACCGATTAGAAAAGAAAGGAACGGTTTCCGTTTTGGCAATAAAGGTTCATTGAGCGTAGTTTGCAGGGGAGAGAAGATTGGGCAATTTTTTGATTATGAGAGAAACGAAGGGGGAGGCACGCTACAGTTAATACAGAGAACCCTTGGGTTTGGGCGTTTAGAGGCCATTGAATGGGCTAAAGAGTTTGTTGGCGTGTCCAAGGACTTTCCTGTTCCTAAATCGTTTTTAAGGCCTTCAGAATCGATTTCTGAAAAATCTGATTGGGTTAGTTTAAAACCTGGGACAGATTCTATCGCTCCAAAATTAGAAGACTTACAAGGAAGTAAGATCCATTTTTATTTAAAGGAGACAGCCCGTCATGCCTATCGAGATGAGGATGGAAATTTACTTTACTATACGCTGAGACTTCATGACAAAACAGATTCTAATAAAAAGATCACACCACCTTTGAGCTACGGATATGACAAATCAACTCCTAACGAGCCCGGTTGGAAATTAAAGGGCTTTAAACTAGATACCACAGAAAAAATGCCGTTATACAATCTCCCTGATTTGAAGAAGAGCCCTTTGGCAACAATTCTTGTAGTTGAAGGAGAAAAAACGGCAGATTTGGCGCTTCAGAAATTCCCCGGAGAAAATCTGATATGTGTGACCTGGCCTGGTGGAGCCGGAGCTGTAAAGAAAGCTGATTGGTCTCCTTTAATTGGTAGAAAAGTTGTTATCTGGCCAGATAATGATACTGCTGGTTTTAAGGCAGGAGAAGATGTCTGCCAGGAATTAAAAAAAGTAGGGGCACGATCTCTTCACATGGTTGATAGTGGTGTTTTGAGCAAGACCTTCCCTGCAAAATGGGATTTAGCAGATTCTCTGCCACAGCTACAAAGTGATGAATTGCCTAAAAAGCTACTGTATTCAGCTGTACAAAGAGGCATTAGTCCTGAGCAGGCTCTACAACGAGTATCAGGTTCTTACGAGAATACTCCTGTTGAGATAGCGCGAGTCAACGAGATTCTTTGGCGTGTAGATGAAAGACTTAGACCTGGTTTGGAAAAAAATTCAGACATGCCTAGCTGGAAAGTCACTGATGCTATTTTAAGTGAGACTTCAAGAATTTTGCTTAAAAGAGAAGAATGGCTGAAAGTTTTAAATGGAAAGGACCAAGGGATTGCTCAAAGGCTTTCTTGGCAGTTTATGATTTATGAAGCCCAGCATGGCAAGGTCCCTTCGAATGCTGACAGCGATAAAATAAGCGGTATTGTTGAGCAAGCTTGCGTATCGAATGCAACCTTGTCCAAAAATGCAGGTTATCAGGAGCTATCCTTAGACAAAGTTTTAGCGAAATCTTGTTCAGTAGCTCTATCCGGGCATGTAGATAAAAATATAGGAACAATGGTCAAAGATTTGGAAATTATGACTCAGCATGTCGACAAGCAATGTAGCAGGCAAAAAATCATGTTGGAAATAGGGTCTATTGAGCAGCAAAAGTCTATAGGGCTCGAATTCGAATAAGAGCTCTTTTTACGACTTTATTACAATAAAGCTAATCTCATCAATTTATTGAAATGTTTTTTTGAATTCTCTTTAATTTGGCATGTCATATAAACTGTGTCAGTAAATTTTGTGGACATTGATCCATGCAAAAGAAATTTAAGGACACTTATGTTTTTTAGAACACTCCTCTGCATTTTGTGTTTGCCTGTTCTTTTTTTAACCGCTTCCACTTCAGACCAAAATACCCAGCATTCTAAAGGACCTGTTCCTTCGTGGGTAAAAACTTATGATTTTCCTTTAGAACCTGTTTCACTTAAGCCTTCTCAAATGCATTGTCAACTTCTTTTGACCGATAGACAAGTATATTGGGATAAAGGACAGACAGTATATCACCATTTTGTAGCTAAGGTATTAACCCAAAAAGGTGTAGAAAGCGGCTCTCAATTAAAAATCAATTTCAATCCTTCCTATATTCATGTTGTTGTACATACCATTCGTATTTTCCGTGAAGGGCAGTGGTTTGATCGGCTAGAAAATGCTCGTCATAATGTTATTCAAGGAGAAAAAGAACAGGAAGAAAATATTGGTAATGGAGAGCTTACCCTTGTCTATTTCCTAGATGATATTCGAGAAGGCGATATTATTGAGTATTCTCATTCCGAGGTAGGGTATCCGCCTCTTTTTGCTTCTCACTATACCGATATGGTGTATTTACAAAAAAACTACTCCGTAGAGAAGATAATTTATCGCCTTTTAGGAAGCCCTGATTTTTCTTTTTTTATTAAGCCTTTCAATACCTCTATAGAGCCTAAAATCACTGACATATCTCCTTCTCTACGTGAGTGGGTATGGGAAGCAATCGACACGCCTGCCAGGCCCTACGAGGTAAATGAACCTGCTTGGTACAATCCATTTGCTCGCATTCAAATAAGTCAATATGAGACATGGGAGGCTGTTGTCCACAAAGTATACCTGGCATATACTTTGCCGCCTGATTTTATCAGGTCAGCTCCTCTCGAAATGCAAGCTTTGGTAGAAAAATGGAAAGCATCTACGACCGATTTATCAGAGCGTGCTTTATTGGCTTTACGATTTGTCCAAAATGAGGTGAGGTATCTTGAATTTGAGGGTTGGAAGCCTAATCCTTTAAGTCTAACCTTCCAAAGGCGCTTGGGGGATTGTAAAGACAAAGCCTTTCTTTTACATGCGCTTCTTCATTTAATGGATATTCCTTCTACGCCACTTCTAGTTCACACAAGTAATGGAAAAAGGCTTTCTGAGGCTTTACCGTCTCCTTTTTTGTTTGACCATCTCATTGTGCAGCTTGAAATTCAAGGGACTACTTATTTAGTCGATCCTACCTACAGACTTCAAGGAGGGGCTTTGCAAACAAATTTTTTCCCAAATTATGAATATGGCCTTTTGCTTAGGGAGGGTTCTGAGCCACTGATGTCTTTTCCAGAAATGTCCATTGAAAATCCAATCGAAATAGACATGTCCTTTATTTTAGAATCTGAGGACTCGGCTTTATTGAAAATAAAGAGAGTTTACCATGCTTTTGAAGCAGATCAAGTTAGAAGGTCTTTTCAACATCATGGGGTGGAAAAAATTTCAGAACATTTCCTTTCTAACATGCAAGAAGTATATGGAGCGGCAACCTTAGACTTTCCACTGGAAGTCCTAGATGATCGAGAAAATAATGTTCTAACCTTTACTGAGATTTACCATCTCCCTACTCACGAAGCGGTAGACACGAAGGAACTAGATGTCTTATCTCTCATCATGAGAGACTATCTTGATAGTCGAGTTGATCCTGAAAAGGACTCTCCCTATGCCATTTCGTATCCTCTTTGGGTGAAAGAACACATACATATTGAAAATCCTTTTCTTAAATGGGAGTCTTTTGAAGAAAATTATACCCAAGAGCATGAGTCTCTTTTCTATAATCTCTCTACCCGAATAGAGGAACATAGAGCTGACTTTGATATCGAACTTAAGCACTTGCGAGACCATATTCCACAGTCTGACTACTGGATCATAGTAGATGATATCGATGACAATGCACCTCCTAGAATGGAGATAGCGTTCTTGCCAGCTCCGGCCGACTAGCGGCTAATGGTAAGATAGATGCACGAAAATTACTTTAATCCAATGTGTAGGAAAATCTCTCTTGGCCAGTATCTTTAACTTACTCTTAATGAACTCTTAAAAATAACTGCAAAAAAAAGGGGAATCTTCTAGTATCTAGCCTTATTAATTTTTGCATGGCTAGGTCGGGCTATAGAGATGGGGGGATAATGGGTTTTTTAGAACCTATTTTCGATTTTAGTTCTTTCATTAGCTTCTTGTAGCTTATCTATGAGACCTGTGCCTTCAAATTTTTTTATAAACCTATCTCGTAGGACCCACTATGTATTCAATTAGAAAGATTGCATGCCTTCTATTACCTTTAGTGATTGTAAATTGTTCTCTACATGCCTACTTGGATTATCAACAAGAGCTGGTGATATCCACTTATCAGGAGGAAAAAACAAATAAACTACTTTATGCGTTTCTCCTGGCGACAGAAGGCGATCCAGATATTGTGATTGTTGATGTTAGACACGAACAAGAAAAACAGGATGCCAATCCAACCAGGTATGATGCCATAGTAACCTGTTATGTTTCTAACCTCGATGAAGATATCCTGCGCAATCAAGAGAAAATGGTTCAATTCATGGATGGAGGAGGGGCCTCTGATCAGAGACCGAAATGCTTTTGGGAAGGATTAGGGATTTTGGATCTTCCTCTAGATCAATAGAGTAAAAGAGGAGGAATTTAAGGGGCTGTTATAGCTGCCTATTCCAGCAATTTAATAATTTGCTCTTTATTTGGTCCTGAAGCCATCAAGCTTGCTCGCCGCTTATCTTCCGGTGAAGCTTTTCCTTGTTTTAAAAGGAGCTCTACAATGGCAAGGTTTCCTTCAATGCTAGCGAGCGAGAGTGCGGTTCCCATATGCTTGCTTAAGCGATCTTTAAGTTCTAAAAGGAGCTTTACAACGGTAAAGCGCCCATCGTCGATAGCTTCCGAGAGAGCCAAGCCTATATCAAAATCGCTTAAGTAATCCTTATGCTCTAAAAGGAGTTTTACAATAGCAAGGTTTCCCGCGCGGCTGGCGCGCGCGAGAGCTATGTCATAATCGACTAAGCGGTCCTTATGTTCTAAAAGGGCCTTTGTAACCTCTAGGTTTCCATTCTCTATCGCGAATTCAAGGTAGGTGAAGTATGCTCTTTTAACATTTAGATCCACGGTTTCATCGGCTATCAAAGCTAAAGCCACATCCGTGCATCCATGAACGATAGCTATGTAAAGGGGGGTGGAGTCTAGTTCATTGGCTGCACGCAGATCAAGCTTTTTACTGGCTATTAAAGCTAAAGCTATATCGGTATGCCCTAGAAACATAGCCTCTATTAGAAGGGGCACACCGTTTCCGTGTTCGCCATTTAGGTCGATTCCAGCCCGTAACAAGTTGTTTATACTTACAAGATCTTCTTTCTTGAAAGCCAGTGTTAGCCAATCAGAATTGCTAGCAAGATGCGACCATGGATTAGACTTATCTTGATTTTCCCATGTTGCCCAAAAATTGGAGTTCAAAAGAGCTTCTTTTGTTTCAAGTGTACGTATTTCGGCTGATTGAATAAACTCTACTTGTTCCTTGTCCGGCTTGTCAATAATCCTCCTTTCTAAAGAATCGATCATCTCTTGAAGGTTCTCTTTTATAGAGATACTTTGCTTTTGAGCCTGAGAAGCAAGACAAGCAGCTTTCATCGATCTGCATCTGGAAATAGGTTCGCCTTCTATAAAAGAATTCCATGAATGTCTATCATCAAGAGGGATTATTTTCAGAAATAAGTTGACTCGATCTTTGGGGCTAGGAAGCTCTTTGATCTTAAGGACTGCTTGATCAATGTCTCTATTTTGAATGAATGCATCAATTTCATTTCGCTCTTGCTCATAGTTGTTGATTGCGTAGATTTGGGACGCGATGGCGACTGAACCGTCTATCTTGTCATCAAAAACGATAGAGGAATCAAATCCTTTCATGACTTTTTCCGCGATCTCATCATCGCCTATAACCTTCTCTGCATACTCGCGATTCGCATCAACGAAAATCCAATTCTTTCCTGTAGGCTCATACCCGACAGTGATTGCATGGGGATCACGCACAGTTGATAATACAATAGCAATTGAGTTTTGAAGAGCAGGAGGTGTATTAAGGCGCGCCTTTAAACTGCTAAAATAGGCAGCAAGTTCATCTTTTGTGTAAACAGCGGTCCTCACTTCGTTATTTATTTTAACGATAGCACCTTTTTCTTCTAATTTTTCAGAGGCCACAATGGATAGAGCAGTTTTTATGAAATTCTTGCTGGACTGATATGTAATGCCTGTTTTAGGATCAATTAAATCCTTATATTCGTAACCGTCCATGCAGATATGGAGATCTTCAAGAAATGCAATAAGATCAAAATCTATATTTTCCGGAGGTTTCTCTTTTGGACCTCTATCCCTTTTAAATTCCTGAATCATATCATGAATTTTGGAGCTAGCTATAGATGATAATCGCTCAAGACGATCGTTAAACTGATCCACCTGGCCGAGTAAAATCGCGTGCATGCCCATTAAGGCAAAACCATGGCAGATCCCGTCTTTATTAGCTTCCGGATAAAGCATCCCAGCTAAATCAATTAATTTCCCATGTACGTCGCGTAACAATTCAATAATGCGATCCTTATCAGGTCCTGACGCTTCCAATCTTGCAAGCGCCTTATCTGCTGATGAAGCTGTTCTCTGCTTTAAAAGGAGCTCCACAATGGCAAGATTTCCCGTACAGCTAGCAAGGGAGAGTGGCATCCTCATATCGTAATTCCCTAAGCGGTCCTTATGCTCTAAAAGGGCCTTTACAACCTCTAAATTTCCCTCCTCTATCGCGAATTCAAGGTAGGTGGAGCCCTCTATTTTAACATTTAGATCCACGGTTTCATCGGCTATTAAAGCTAAAGCTACATCCGTAGAGCCCTCAAGGATAGCTTCGTCAAGAGACGGTAAGTTTCGTAACAATTCAATAATGCGATCCTTATCAGATCCTTTTGCCAGTAAGCTTGCTCGCCGCTTATCTTCTGGCGAATCTTTCCTCTGGTTTAAAAGGAGCTCTACAATGGCAATGTTTCCCTTGCGGCTAGCGAGCGAGAGTGCGATTCCCATATCATAATCGCCTAAGCGATCCGGATATTCTAAAAGCGCTTTTACAATCTCTACGTTTCCATTCTCTATTGCTACTGTAAGGTAGGTGAAGCCTCTTTCTTTTTTAAGATGTAAATTCACGGTTTTATCGGCTATTAAAGCTAAAGCTACATCCGTCCAGTCCTTAAGGATTGCCAATTGAAGAGGAGGGACTGGTAGTTCATTTGCTGCACGCAGATCCAGCTTTTTACTGGCTATTAAAGCTAAAGCTTTCTTAGTCTGCCCTGAAGACATAGCTGCATTCAGAAGTTTCACACTTTCTTCCGGCGAAGCTTTTCGTTTCTCATGCAAGCCGAGTAATTCTCTACGGCTTGCATGAGATGACATAACTTCAGATGCTGTAGATTTTGAATCAATTGAATCAGCACGTTCAGAGTCGGATGATAATAGTCGGTTTCTTATAGCATCAACATCTTGGGCTTGTTTTTGAGGAAATGACTTGCTACTTCGTCTAGCTAAGCTCATTGCTCCGCGGCATGCCCCTTCAACCAAACCGACGAGTGTCCCTACTAGAGGAATTCGTTCTGCATTCCCAATGAATTTGTGGAATAACCATTCAGCAGTACTGATTCCATCTTTACGACTTTTGTTTATATGATCTTTCGCGGTACGCGTTCACGGGGGGGGGTATGAGGGCAGATAAAAGTAGTATTAAAATCTTTTGTTGTGTACAGTCCTTCGCTTATGGAAGACGAAACACAAATCGATTGGAAAGAACGCTACTTCAAGCTGCTTGAAAAAGTTGCAGTGCTCGAAGCTGAAATTAAAAGGCTGAAAGAGCTGCTCGATACCAATTCTAAAAACAGTTCCAAGCCTCCTTCTCAAGATCCGTTCCGTCCAAAAAGATCTTCCGATCCTTCCGGGCGTAAGCAAGGAGGCCAACCTGGCCATCCTGGCCACAATAGAGCTCTTTTGTCACCTGATCAGGTGACAAAAATGGTTGATTTGGTTCCATTGAGTTGTCCTAACTGCTCCGGCACAAACCTTGACTCTCAACCCATTTCGATCGAGTATCGACAAGTAATCGAACTTCCGGAAATTACGCCGGATGTGACTCAATACAATATCCATACCTATTGCTGTAAAAACTGTGGGAAACATGTCCGTGCCGACATTCCAATTGAAGCCGAGAAAGGTTTCGGTCCACGACTCATGGGGTTTATAACAATGCTTGCAGGAGAAGGCCCTCTCAGCAAACGAAAGATCTGCTCAATAACGGGCTATCTTGGAATAAAGATATCTCTCGGTGGAGTGGCCAACATTCACAAGCTGGCAGCAACTCTCTTGGAAAAACCTTTTGAAGAGATCAAAGGTACTGTTTTATCAGCAGAAAATGTAAATGGGGATGAAACAAGTTGGGCCCTTCGAGGAAAGCGACAGTGGATATGGATCGGTGCAAGCTCGAACGCCACTTTTTTCCAAATAGACCCTAATCGAAGTCAAGAGGCATTTAAGAGAGTATTTGGAGAGTTCGACAACACCCTGACTTCAGATAGATATGGGGCTTATAATCTGTACAAAGGGAAGAAGCAGGCATGCTTGGCCCATATTCTAAGAGACTTCACTAAAATGAGCGAACGCAATGGCGCCGATGGCGCCATTGGTAGAATTTTGATCGAGCAACTGAAAGCGATCTTTGGACATTGGGAGAAGTTTAAGAACTTAGAAATGACACGTGCAGAACTTCAAGAGGCAGCAAAAGATCATGTTCAGAATATTAACGACGCTCTCAGCGTGGGGGCAAGCGCTCAGCAAATAGGAAGTAAAAGCCAGGCTCTCTGCTGTGATTTACTAGATAGATTTATAACTCTTTGGACTTTTTTGGAGCAGAAAGGAGTCGAGCCGACGAATAATCTTGCCGAGAGGGGCCTCAGGCCTTTTGTTATTGCAAGGAAACTCTCAAATGGGAGTCAGTCTGAGTGGGGTATAAAATTTAGTGAACGAATCATGACCGTAGTCTGTACTCTTAAGCAGCAAGCCGGAAATGTTTTTGAATACCTGACAGAAGTGTTTTACTCCCGCCTTGAAAGAGGCCCGGCACCACATGTTTTTGTGTGGACATCAAGCCACCTCTAGAGAAATAGCCCTCATACCCCTCCCCGTGAACGCGTACCTTTCGCGTAGTTAGAACTAGTAAGTACATGGTTATAGAAGTCTGTTAGCTTCATTATTCCTCATAATTTGATACTATAACTATCTGTATAATAAAAAATACAAAGGCGCAATGGTTTTTTCTGTAAAATCAACAAGTCTTGATTTGTATTTTACTTGAATGGTCGTGTGTTTAGGAAGCAATGGAACTGAGGGTTCCGTTAAGGCCTCATGCGGCCTCGACTATAATTGACTTGGGGCTCAATCGAAAAACTCGGAGAAATCTACAATATCGTTGAATAGTTCACTTTCTCTGATTGCGTGGCTTACGCCGTTAACATGGATAAGAACGGGCCTAACAGACACTCCTTTTGGGGCAGACAAGCTTTCGATCTTCTTTTCCATTTCTTCAATAACAGAGCTTTTGACCTCAGAAGAGCTAAATTTGATCTCGCAGATATAAAGCGTATTGTGCTTTGTTTGGATTAGCAGATCTATTTGGCATCCTTTCATTCGCTGTGTTTTTCTCTGAAAAAATGGCCCTGCGTTTGAAATATCAGAAATGTCGATCCGAAGAATTTCGCACAGCTTTTTAAGGTTATTCATAACAAGATTTTCAAATTGTAGACCCATCACGGATTCCCACCCAGGAAGGCTGATGAAAGACTTTGACTCAAATAAGTTTTTAGAAATTCTATCCTTGCTTGGCTCAATGTACCTCAAATAGAATCTGAGATAGTTGTCCTTTAGCCTAAACTTTTTCAATCTAGATTCCTCTTTTGTCGATAGATTCCATGTGCAGTCCTCCTGGATAAACCCTGCGAGAGCGAGATCGTCTAAGCATCTTGATAGATATCCACTCTTTTCAATCCCCAAGCTTTCGCTTATCTCGTCGAGAGATAGCGATGAGTGATCAAGAGCCTTGACGATATTTCCATACGTTGTTGCTTTTTTAGAGAACAAATCTGAGAAAATTTGATCGAACTCGCGAAATAAAATCCCCTCAGATTGGAAACAGAGTCTTTGAATATTGTCCTCTGATGAATGAGAAGGAATTATCTCTTCTAGGTATTTTGGAATCCCACCCGTTACAGACAGCAATTTGAATTTCTCATAAGCGCTTACCTTGTTTCTTTTGGTTCCCCAAAACTCACTACTTTCATTTATGGACAGCTCTTCCAGAACTAAGTCTAAAGAAATACGTCCAACGAACCCCGTGGTTTGCAAGATGTTTTCTTCAATCCAGCTAGATACAGACCCACAGATGATCATGATCAGATTTGGATTCTCAGAAAAATGTAGGTCCCAGGCTGTTTTGAGCTTTCCAAGAAAATCAGGGTCTTCGGACCCCATCCACGAAATTTCGTCTAAGACAATGACTATCTTTTTGTCTTTGGATAAGTTCCCAAGAAAAGTGAAGTGTTCGACCCAATCGGAAGCCTGCATCTTTGGTATCCCGAAGCTCTTGGACATCTGGGCTGAAAAATCATCTAACTGTCTTTGCTTATTGATCCCTGGAACTGGGGGAAGACCAGAGAAAATCCAACTGGTTTTATCTGAGACAAACTCTTTAATCAATCGGCTTTTTCCAACTCGCCTTCTGCCTCTGATCACGACTAAGCTAGCCGATTTTTTCTTCAGTAACAGCTCTAGGGATTCGATCTCTTTTTTGCGTCCAATGAATTTCATGTCATTCTCATGTAGTAAGATTTTAGCCTGATTCTACTACATGTAAACGACAAATGTCAATCATATGATGTAATAAACAGTATTTTCCCTAGGGAGATTCAAATCTGATTGATAAATATGAAAAAATTCTCTCTTAGAAAAATCAAGAAATTTCACACCTGGAATAGTCACCATCTTCCTCAGCAGTTCCCTCTAAAAACATTCACAACACATTGACAAGCGTTAATTTGAAAAATAGCAAAACCTGTCATTGCAGATTTTTGCTGAAGGCAAGGTTACGGGTAACAAATAGAGCCTAAATTCTTGAAGAATTTAGGCTCTAGCGATGCAGTATGAACTACTTTTTACTAAGCTTTGGTTTTAGTCTGAATTGTTTTTAATTTTTCCTGCCACTTCAAAGATTCCCCTTTTTCCATGAGTCCTTCAAGTCCGCGCTTATAGGTGATGGAATAACAGCCATGATCTGTAAGGAATAGCCTGACAACAGAATTGACTTGCAGGTGATCTTGTGGGTGAGTGTAGGTAAAAATTATTTCTTTTGGAGATCTTTGAAGAACTTGTATATCGATCTTATTGTGCTTTTCTTTGATGAATGCCGTTGTTCTGTCAAAGAATTGATTGAGAGAAAGCTCTTGAGGATTTGGCCCTGTTACAACTTCAAGGCATTCGGTTAGATATTCACCCACTTGTGAAGTAGGTATATAACAAACGGATGTGAAACCATTACCAAATGAAAAGGTATTAAGGACTACCCAGTCGTTAAAGTTTGTTGTTTCAATGGATACAGAATTTTGAAGATTATTCATCAAGGACAATCCATTGGATTTAACCCCTTCTTGGAAGGAAACAAGTGAAGTGTTTTCTCTTAGTAAGTTGATCCATTTTTGTCGTTCGTCACTGCTCATTATTCCATTTTTTTTTGTGAATCCAATCCGATGAAAACCTGTATTTGTTAAGATAACGCGTGCTACCTCATGCTGCGTGGTGTTGTGATAGGATGTCCATTCATAAATAGCATCTTTGTTGGTTTTCTCGATGATTTTCCAGGTGGCCAGTTTGTCTGGATAAGATGATATGGTTGTACTCTTTAGGCCATCCAAAATCCACTGGATGTCGTCATCCGGTCTATTTAATGTAGGAATATCGTAATATTGAACGCAAATGAGATTGGACCAGTTTTTTGTATTTTGATTCAATGGAATACGTTCGATTATACCTTCGGTTTTATCGACGTGATGAGTAATTTCCTTCCAATCGCCCTCGCTGTTATCAGGAAGTTTCAATATCAAGGTTTCTGAAGGGTGTTCGTCGATGCGGTCGACGGAATAGGCCATTCCGTTAATAAGAGTAAAGAGCGAAATAGCAAGAAGTAGTCTTGTAAGTTTCATTGGATTGTCTCAATTTGTCTGGGCATAGCCGATTCTGGGCAGTGCGCGATTTTTATAAAAAGTTTATTTCAAAAATAAAGTCCATATTAAACTTTTTAATGAAATGTAAATTGCAGTAAAAAGTAAAATGGATATTGTATATATATTAGTAAGAATTTGTCAAAATAGAAATTTTCGGTTATGTAAAATTTGGCGTGCGCCATAGGGAGGCTCACACTTGTGTTAAATAGATTTTTTTGATATGGGTCTGTTAAAAAGATGATCCAATTTAAAGAGGTAGAATAGCGTGAGAGAGTTTAGAGTCTTTTTAAGAGAGAATAATTTTTTCGCTAGGGCTTTGACGTTTGGTATGATTCCTTTTTGCTGGAGAATTTCTATTGGCCTTACGCGACGATTCCAATATGACAACTACTTGTTGCTCTCGGGAATTGTAGGAATTTGGATCGGAGTGGTAATCGGGCATAATCTTTACTATCGATGGCTTTTTCCTGAGAAAAACAAGCTATAGTAGCGGTTGGCAAAAAATCTGATAAAAATCAAAGAAAATTAGGCTATTGGAACGTGTTTCATAACATAAGAATAATTATCAGACGTTGTTTGAATGGATATGTCAAACAAGAAAAGACTAATCCAGTGACCATTCGATCTTGAGGGTGCAAGCCTCCTTCTCTCGGACAAAGAAAGAAGCCCCACATATGAAATACTCTCATATGCGGGGACTTGTCTTAGCTACTCAAACGCGGGCTTGTACCGAATAAATCCTTGTAAAATCTCTCCATTTGAATCAAGAGCTTCAAACCCTAAAGATACGTATTCAGTGCCATCAGTTCTTTTCAGTGAGACAGCTTTAAAGTCTTTAGTCTCTAAAAAATGCCCCTGCGGTGTTCTAATTACCAGAATACCCTTTCTATGATACCCATAATATCTATCGGGTTTTGCCGAAGAAACCGAACGAAATTGAAAGGACCATTCTCCATCATTACCAAGAACGGTAATGATATTTCTTGATGGGTCTTTGGGGTCAGATTTAATCTCATAGAGTAGGTTTTCATTAGCTATCAAAATGGACTGTGTTGCCTGCTTTATTTTTGGATTGTATTTTGCCAGAAAAAATGCAGTGTCCAAGCGATCATCCACAAGAGCTCTAAAACATGTTTCTACAGGAACGCTAGAATTAATTCGTATGCTCCCAAATAGAGGAGGTCTCTGGCTATCGCACCTTTGAACGAAATTTGCAGCAAATGATTCTATCTTGCCTTTTTCATTATAAAGGATCTCAAGAACCTCAAACTCACCTGATAATCTACTACAGCCTCTTCCACAACCACTCATGTCCAGGCCAGGGCAATTGCCGGGAGCAAAATGAGCACCTTCGGCACCGGTATAAACTCCTGGAGTAAGGATCGCTCCCTCTTCTGAGCGAAAAGTTATACTCCACCAGTCAGACCGTCCATAAAGATTGGGGTTAGTCCCGAAAAGCTGAATTTCAATCTCTTCACAACTATTTTTCGATCTGACAATTTGAGCCTTTCTATTATTCCTTATGGAGAAGTTCGCATTTATATCTTGATAATAAGACTTAACTTCTCCCCCACCGATGTAGTCCATCGGTAGACTTACCATATACAAAGCGGTTATTTTCTGCGGAGCTTCCCTATTTTCCATCGGTTGAGAAGCTTCATTAACCATATTAGATGAGGAGTCTCCTGCTTTTAACTCAAATCCCTTAAAATCTGATGTATTGGCAAATAGAGCTGTTCCAAAAGTAGTGGCTATAGTGGTCAAACAAAAACAACTCAAGATCAATTTTCTCATATATTTTATTCATTTTGGTAAATTTAAAGTTTAATTCTTCTTTTGTATGAGGATTTGCAAAAGAATGGATCAAGTTAATTAGAAATAGGGATTTGAGCAAGGGGGAAATTGTGAGAGGACAAGGATCACATCCTCCATAAAGATCAGGATCAAAACGTTTCATCCAAAACTACTCGTCTAGGGAAACTCCCAAGTTAGTTAATTTTAAAACATATTCTTCATTTAGCTTCCCTTTTTTGTAATTATAGCGCTGCCAATTTACCCATGACATAAGTTTTGTTTCATTGTGTTTTTTAGATATATTTAGATGTCCATTGACTATCTTAAAATTACACAGTTTAAGGTACATGTCTTCCCAGACATCGCTAATAGGGTTCCAAACAAGTCCCAGTTTTTCAAGACGTTCCTTGTATTCTTGAGAGATTTGGCCATTTCTATGAGATTGACGTTGTCTATCAATCCATCTGCCCAATTTCATGTTTTTTTGATAGCGCGCAGGCAAATTACAATGACCATGTTCTTTTTGAAACTCACATAAAGAGTTAAACATTTCTTCCCAGGAGTTAGCAAAAGGTTCCCAGTTAAAATTGATCGCATCCAATTTTCCTTTAAGTTCGGGACAAATAGATCCTTTCCTATATGAAGTACGTTGTCTTACAACCCACCCCGTAAGCTGTGAAAATTTAGAGGCGCTTGGAATGTTGCAGTGACCATTAACTGCCTCAAATGCATAAAGGGCCTGCAACATTTCCTCTCTTATCGCATTGTTGGGGTCCCAGCAGAATCCTATCTCCTGTAATCTAGTAATGCGTTCATCTAGTAGCATTCCCTGTCTATATTGATCGCGCTGATGGGATACCCACCCGCCAAGTTTTGGTTTTTTGGGGAAATATTGTGGTACATTGCAATGACCCTCACTATTTTTAAACTCAAGCAATTCACTGAACTTATCTTCCCAGGCATCGTTTATGACATTCCATACAAGTCCTAGTTGCTCAAGCCTAACAATACGTTCTTGAGGTAAAAAACCCTTTTTATATACATTTCGTTGTCTTCCAACCCATCGTGCAAGCTCCAAGTTTTTCTCGGATCTTTGTGAAACATTGCAATGACCGTTTTCAGACTTATACTGCAATAATTCTGCAAACATCGCTTCCCATTGGTCATAGTGTGGATCCCAAACAAAGCCAAGATTTGTGAGCTTTTCCACACGCTCCTTTGAAAGCCCCCCTTTTTTATGGTCTCTGCGCTGAATGCTAACCCAATTTCCTAGACTTGGCACCTTTTCATAATCTCTTGGTACACTGCTATGGCCATTTTCATTTTTGAAATTACACAGCTCTGAAAACATCCCATCCCAGGCATTTTTATTAGGATCCAAAACAAAGCCTAATTTTGTCAGCTTCTCAAGACGCTCTTTGGGTAGTTTATTTTTTTTGAATACATTGCGTTGAACGCAAACCCAAGTAGCTAGCTTTGGCGCTTTTTTATACCCTCTAGGTACATTGCAATGCCCATTTTCTTTTTTAAACTTACATAATTCTGAAAACATTTCTTCCCAAAATGAATGGAGAGTATGCCAATTGAAATCCAGCTGATTGAGTTTATCAAAACGATAGGCGGATAACTTGCCTTTACTTTGTTGCAGCCGTTGTTTGGAAACCCACGCACCTAGTCTGGGATTTTCAGAATATTCTTTGGGCACATTGCAGTGTCTATTTTTGTTTTTAAACTCGGCCAATTCATTATAAATCTCATCCCACAATGCATTTAAAGGATCGAATATAAATCCAAGTTCTTCTAAACGACTAACTCTTTGACTGTCTATCGTGCTTTGTCTGAATGCTTCTCTTTGATGTGCAACCCATGAACCTAACTGCTTATTTTTGTATTTAGGTGGGACATTACAGTGCCCAACATCTTGTTTGAATTGCATTAGAGCGGCATACATTTTTTCCCAGGCGCTCTCATTTGTATTCCACTCGAATCCGATTTTTTCAAGCCTTTCTCGACGGTGTGAGGCAATTCTACCATCTTTATAGTCACCGCGTTGCGTTGTTACCCAAGTAGCAAGTCGAGGATTCTCAGGGTATCCTGTTGGGACGTTACAGTGTCCCTGCTTGTCTTTGAATTTACACAATTCCAAAAACATATTTTCCCATGCTGCAATATTGGTATCCCACACAAATCCTAGTTCTTCCAACCTCTTAATACGCTCTGGTAGGCACTTCCCTTCTTTATATTGGTCGCGTTGCGTATTGACCCAAGTGGCAAGTTGTGGATTTGGAGGGTATTTTTGTTTTACGTTACAGTGCCCATGTTCTTGCTTAAATTTGCTAAGCTCAACAAACATCTCTTCCCAAGCTACAATAAGAGGGTTCCAGACAAAACCAATCTCTTCGAGTTTCTTGATATAATTGAGAGCTAGTTTGTTTTTACTGTAGTTTTGCCGCTGTTTTTGCACCCATGTACATAGGCGTTCATTTCGAACAGGAGCCATCCAGACGTCTAAATGACCTGTGCTTTGTTTGAACTCATATAAAGCATTGAACATTTCGTGCCATGCTGTATCAAAAGGATTCCAAACAAAACCAATTTTATTAAGTTTTTCAACTTTATCTTTTGAAAGTTTGTTTTTCTTGAAATATGATCTTTGGATACCAACCCAAAAGCCAAGTTTTTGATTTTCTAAAAATGTATCGGGAACATTACAGTGTCCGTATTTTTCTCTAAACCGCGCAAGTTCACCATAGCGCTCATCCCAGCTGGAACTAAGTTTATCAACAATAATAGTCGTTATAGTTTGACGTAGAAAGTTTATTTCAAGCTCAGGACCTAGGAACTCCAGACGTTCTCTTAATCGACTATCATCAAATCCCCCTTTTCTGCCGATGTCTTCCCGCATCTGTTGGATGATTTCAGCTAGGTCTTCATCCTGTTCCAACATTGCTTCTAAAACATCCCAAACTTCTTCAAATTGAGTGTTTTCCAAAGCACTTTCAAGATTTTCATCTTTAGCTGTTTGTAGGTGGATAGGCAGCAATATATAGCCAAATTGTTTTCCATCTGATTTGCGCATAGCTCGGCCTGCAGCTTGAACAATATCCACCTTGCTTTTTTTAGGAGACATGAACACCACCATATCTACCGCAGGAACGTTTACGCCTTCAGTAAGACATCTCGCATTTGATATAATGGCTTGAGGAGCTTTTTCGAATTCACGCATGATCTTTTCACGTGTACTGGTTGGCATTTCTCCATTTACGTGATACGTACTAAAATTATCGAGGTAGGCTCCAGCCCCTTCTTCAGAGCTAGAGGTGAATGACTTTGCTGAATCAACAGAGCTATGGAAGGTAAATATTTGCTTCACATTGAACTTCTCAATAGCGGTCTTTAGAGCAAAAATCCGCGCAATCTGATTTGCCTTAATGACGTCGCCATTGACAATGACCTCCCCTCGCTTTAGTAGATCTCTCGTAATGGTTTCATCAGTCACAATTGAAATGACAATCTTATAGGGGCATATGATCCCCTCAGCAGCAGCAGAAGCAAAGGAAAGTTTATAAGAAGTTGTCCCATAAATTTCAGGATTATCCATGGAAAAAACAAGACGGAGGTTCCCCTCTCTGTCTTTTTTCTTTATGTCATAATGTCGCGGAGTTGCTGTGAGAAATAAACGTTTTTGAATAAAAAGATTTTCATTCTTTAAGGCGAATCCGAAGGTCGTTCCCTCTCTTCCTGTTGTTTTATGAGCCTCATCGAATATTCCTAAATCAAATGAATATCCAGCTGGTAATCCCTGTGCAAGGACTTTTGAAGAGTGATATGTGGAAAAAATTATTTTACGCTGGCTTGGCTTGTTTTGAAGGAACGAGTGAATAGATTCGCTAGATGTTGTTACTGGAAAGTCTAGATCTGTTTGATGCAGGACAATTTCATCAATTCCCTTGGCTACACTTTTATCCGAACATACACAAAGGAATGAATAATCTTGCCAAACCGTTTCCTTCATCCATTCATGTAGCATTTGTCTTATCAAAGAAAGGGAGGGAACTAAAACAACGATAGAGTTAACATTCATTTTTTCTGCTAGCCAAAGAGAAATCAGCGTTTTTCCTGTTCCACAGGCCATAACTGCTGTCGTTCTATCTTTAACATTTAATGCAGATAGGATGTTTGCTAGGGCTTCATTCTGATGGGGTTTAGGTTCTTTTCGTTTAAATGCAAAAGCTCCATTTTTAAGCCACTCTTCAATACACTGAAAGTCACGCTCATTAAGGGTGTCAAGATCATTTCCTTTAACTGCATAGAAATCAGTCCGATCTTGCATCAAGGCTGGAAGATCGCATGAGTTTGTAAAAAGAACTCGCTCCTTCACACGGTCACTTAACCCCATAAATGTCGATAACTCTTCCCATTTCAAACTTGTACGGCCCGTGCGAAATTTAACTTGATAGGCGTGGTAATGATCTTCTTTTGTAAGAAAAATCCCATCCACCCCCATGTCTCTTGAGGTGAGACCCAAATTAGTAAGTAGAGAAATGGGGATCGTATTGTTAGGCCATACTTCAGCTGCTTGTGAAAGCTTTTGCGTTGCAAAATAGGCTTCTGCAAAAACTTCAAATGCATCTCCGCGTTCATGTTCGGGTAATTTGGAAATTCTATTTTCTAGCTGGTTGAAATTATTAATCTCGCGAAAAATTCCTGAATCAACAATTTTTTTTGTTTTTAAGTGTTTAGATTTCATATGCTTATTTCGATTTTCCTTTATTGAAAAACTCACTAAATCTATCGCAAAGTTAAGAGGCTTCCGTTTCGAAAGATCCTGGTACATCTTTATGAGAATATAGAATACAGTGCATTCTTAGGCGTTTTAGGTAAATACGAATAATTAATTTGTTTTTTCAGAGGCGAAGAGAAACTTAAGAAAAGGGAGGTGATTCTAAATAGGGAAGCAGTTATTTTTCTATTTCAAATCACCCCTTGTTTTTTCGTAATTTCAACATATTGCATGTTAAAATGAATAGATGCATTTTATTGAAATAACTCGTCAGCTTCTTGGTTCTCTAGCATCTGGATGTTCAATCCTTCGATTTCTTGAAGAGTCTTGCCCGCAATTCCCTGGAGGTCTCCATACATCCCAGCAGTTGATTCTATAACGCCTTGAATCTGCGCTTCACGTTTAGCCCAAAGGCGAGTCAGCAGTTTTCGTTCTTTATTAAGGTCTTCTTGCATGTCGCTGAATTTTTCGACAATAGCCTCAATGCGTTGCTTGAACCGAGGTCCAGTCAAATATTGGTATGTTAGTGCCATTTTGGTTTGTTGCCCTTCTGTTGCGTTTCGTGCAGAAGACAACTCAATAAGTGACTGTCGAAGAGTTATGGCAAGAGGAATGAAATACCGTGGATCGACGATCCAAATGCCTTCGATAATATTAAAAGTTTCAATGCCCTTAGGGAGAACTTGTGACATAATGATAGCAATGTCTGCTTTGGCAGCTCTTTGATCTTCTCGTAATTTTGTAAGCCAAGTATCACTCCAATTCTTAGTGCGTTTTGACTCCCACAGGATTGTACCACAACCTTGATTGAATGGTCCAAGAACACGATGCAGTACGTCCCCTCCATGTTCGCCTTTGGGTACGGGGGCAATAGTGTCTTGTGGGAATGTTGTCTGTAAAAGCAATTCGAGCTCTAACTCTTGAACTTCTCCTTGAAGTTGCTGCGAACCTTGCTCAGCTTTTCTTAAGGCTTCGTGTAATTTTTCTTGCAATCCCTGGATAGTCTTTTCTTTTTCTGCAATTTTAAGACGAGACTGGTCATCGGCTTCTTTTTGTGCCTTAGTGCGAATTTGGTCTCGTTCTACGTCCAGAGCACGCTGCATATCGAGTTCTAGCTGAGCTTTGTCATCTTGAAGTTTTTGCTGAGCTTTTCGTAATTCAAGTTCATTTTTTCGAAAATCCGCCAGTTTGGCATCCCTATCTTTTAAGAGCTCTTCTGTTGCACTTTTCTCTTGTTCTGCTTTGAAGATTTGGTCTGAGAGAGCTTCTCGAGCTTTTTTAGCTTCTTCGGCTGTAATAATTTGTCGTTCGGCCTTCATTTTTTCGGCGATCTGTTGATCCAACTCTTTTTGTGATTTTTCTATGGAGGCCAACTGTTCTCGTATGATTCCTTCACGTTTGCCCACTTCAGCTTCTTTTTGGGCTGATTTTTCCTCATATTGTATTCGTTGTGTATCAATTACACGTTGCATATCGAGTTCTTGCTGAGCTTTGTCATCTTGAAGTTTTTGCTGTGCTTTTCGTAATTCAAGTTCGTTTTTTCGAAATTCTGCCAGTTTTGCATCCCTATCTTTTAGGATCTCTTCCGTTATGCTTTTCTCTTGTTCAACTTTGGAGATTTGATCTGCGAGAGCTTCTCGAGCTTTTTTGGCTTCTTCGGCTGTAATAATTTGTCGTTCGGCCTTCATTTTTTCGGCGATCTGTTGATCCAACTCTTTTTGTGATTTTTCTATGGAGGCCAGCTGCTCCCGCATGATTCCTTCGCGTTTGCTCATTTCGGCTTCTTTTTGAGATAATTGCTGAGAAAACTGCTGACGAGTGGCTTCCAATAGTGGAGCTGCAAGAGATTCTGTAAGTTTAATTTCTGTTTTGCAATTCGAGCATGTGATTATTGTTTCATTCATAATGGTCCCCATGTAAATCATTAAATTATAGGCACTCATAGAGAATTAATCAATGTGCGCCACGAGGTGCTTATTAACTAGCTGATGTAAGTTCAGCAGAGGAAGGGATGCCCACCCACCTCTTATCAAGTCCTTGGATATACGGAGGTAACGAAGTAGATTAAGCGTAGGACAGAGAAAATATAGGCCGTAATCCGAAAGGGTGAAGTGATTGAGCCTCGTTAAAATTCAATGATGAGAGAGCCGATGGTGTATTGATACCAGAAGGCAATACCACAGACCCCAATCGTGGCAGGGTCTGAGGTCTCTCCGGGGTCATAGAGCATGGCATGTAATGAAAGTTAATAAGTGAACGTGGGAGATCCTTGTAGCCCTCTGTATGGGAGTATAGTTTCAGCAAGTGTACAAGCGAGCGAGGCTAAACGGTTATCAAGGAAGTCAGATGAGTCATAGTACTGATGAAGCCGAGTAACGTCGGTGGAGGGAAGGACTCTAGGTAAATAATGACCTTAGTAAAGGAGACGTTATGGGTATGACAGAGACCCTATCAAAAACGGAAACGGTATTGAACAGGATAGCTTGGCTATCAGAGCAGAATAAGGACAAAGAATTTGAAAGTCTGATGCACTTATTTAATCACGAATCACTGGAGCAATGCTTCCATCAACTGGATGGTAACAAAGCGAAAGGGATAGATGGTGTAGATAAACAGACCTACGCAGGAAATCTGGATAACAACATCAAGGCTCTCCATGAGAGAATGAAGAAGATGGCTTATATTCCTGGACCAGTACGGCAAGTATTGTTTCCGAAGGAAGGAAAGATTGGAGCAACAAGACCTCTTGGAATTAGCAATCTTGAAGATAAGATCGTACAAAGCATGATGCGAAGAGTACTGGAAAGCATATATGAGCCTTGTTTCCTAGAATGCTCTCACGGGTTCAGACCAGGAAAAGGATGTCACACGGCGATCAAGGTCCTCATGCAGCATCTATACGATAATGAGATCCAGACAGTCATAGACATAGATCTGAAGAATTTCTTTGGTACAATAGATCATCACTTATTGGAAGATCTTCTCAAGCAGAGGATCAGAGACCCGAAGTTTATGAGATACATAAATCGAATGTTCAAGGCAGGTGTACTAGCAGAAGGAGAGATGACAGTCAGTGAAGAGGGAGTGCCCCAAGGGTCTATTTGCAGCCCTATACTGGCAAATATCTTCGCTCATTATGCTATAGATCTCTGGATCGAAGAAATGGTTAAACCTAACTGTAAAGGCAAGGTTGCCTTGTTTCGCTATGCAGATGACGGAGTCATCTGCTGCGAATACGAAGATGATGCAGTGCGAATAAAAGAAGCCCTAGGCAAACGCCTCGCTAAGTTCAAGCTTCAACTGAATGAGGAAAAGACAAAGCTGGTGCCTTTCGATAAAAGGAAGGAAAACCAAGGGACCTTCGATTTCCTAGGCTTTACGATATATTGGGGACGATCGCGAGGGAAGCGGGTAATACCAAAACTGAAAACGCGAGGGAAAACCCTGAGTGCAAAGCTGCGGAACGTAACGCAATGGATCAAGCAGGAAAGGAACAGAAGACCGCTCAAGGATATCTGGAAGAGTTTTTGCAGTAAAATGCGAGGACACGTTCAGTATTATGGGGTCTCACATAATACGAGATTCGTGCAGAAGTTCCTGTATCAAGGGGGGATGATCATGTTTAAATGGCTGAACAGGCGCAGCCAGAAGAGGAGTTTCAACTGGGAGCAGTTCCACGCCTTTATTCAGAAGAATCCGATGCCCACTGTAAGGATTGTGCACAGATTGTTCTGAAGATGCCAAGTAAATGTTGTATATCATGAGCCTATTGCCTTAATAGGGCACGATGGGTTCTAACGAGGGGGGAGGCTAAGCGACTAGACTCCTCTACTCACTTAAATAACTTTTTAGGCCCTGAGCTCTAGGTAAGGCCATCATCCCGAGAAAGAATAGAAAGGCATATTGCATCAAAGGGCGGTAGAGATTGACGTTATTCCTTTCCAGCCCATCCGAGCCAACGTATCGATTAAGGTTGAGCGCTTTACATCGAAAGTGCGGCATACGGCGGATTTGGACATGCCTTTGCGTAAAGATTCCATGATAACAGTAATCTTTTCTTGAGAAATTGCCAGGGGGCGCCCTCCCCTGCGTCCTCGACGACGTGCCGCTGCCAATCCTGCATTCACCCTTTCTGTAATCAAGGCCCTTTCATATTGAGCCAGGGCTCCAAACATATGAAAAAGCAGCTCGCCGGATGCTGTCGCAGTGTCCATTCCTTCTGTGAGAGAGCGAAACGCTACTTGATTTTCTTTGAGCGTATTGATGATTTCAATGAGATGGGTCAAGGATCTCCCCAAGCGATCCAGTTTCCAAACAATGAGCACATCACCTGGCTTCACGTAAGCAAGGGCTTTAGCCAATCCGAGCCGATCATCACGAGCTCCCGATGCTCTGTCTTCAAAGAGATGTCGCGAATCAACTCCGGCATTAAGAAGAGCATCGCGTTGTAAATCGGTATTTTGACGATCGGACTCTGAAGAAACACGCATATATCCAATTAGCATAAACGAAAAACCCCTCATTAAAAGTTTTCGTACACCATATCAATCCGACAATATTTTTCGCACACAAAAAGTGAATTTTTCACAAAAAAGTTTTGAAAGTTTTGAACCTGTCGGAAAGCATGTGTTTGGCGACAGATCAAGGTGATTAATAAACTAGAGGTTGTTGTGTGGTTCGAATGGCTAATTCACTGCCTAAAATAGACAGCTTCAGAGGCCGTGCGATTTGACTTATTCCGAAAACAGACCCTTTCTTGTTAGCCTTACGAGGGAAATGATGATAGTTCCTGCACGAATATCGCCCTTTAGAAGGTCTGAAAACAGGATTTTTCTCGTGATTTTTTCAACAGGGCCAATTGTGTCCAATAAGAAACCCACACAAGAATGAAATAACCATTAGCAAAATAGGTGTTAATTTTTTTTTGTTTTTCAACCCATTTTCCCCTTTTTACAGCTCTAAAGACCCTCTATTTTAGATCTACAATACTGATAAATGCTATCAAAATTAATTGATAAACCCCCTTCCATTGGGAATCTAGGTAGCCTCTTGTTCAACAAATGCCTAGCTTTTTTACCATTAATATGGTTATCCTTGTTGGCTTTAGAAGGGATTTTATTGTTTCGCAATTATATCAGATCGATGAGAAAGAACAAAAAACGCGAAAACGTTGGCTAAAAGCTGCTTTTGGCTATTCTACGACATCCGCGCTCTGTTTCTACGACTATCCGCGCCTTGATTCTACGAACATCCGCTGGTAGTAAATAATTGACTACACAATCTCCTTTTTTCTTTATTCTTTTTTTTAACTCTTAGGTTTTATTTTCTGTGCTTTTCGTTCTCTTTTTTGTTAAGAGCCTCGAATGTGGCTCATGATGCTTTAAAAGCAAAATTTAAAGCAATAGTCAAACGATGAAATCCCTTTACGTCACGTGGGTATGCAAAGGGCGAGAGCCCTTGCTGGGGCACGGGGCAAAGCCCCCCAATGGAACATTGGGGGTAAGGAGCCTCCCCCTAGGGGGAGGTGAAAAACGCATAGTATTTTCTTCAAAAAACATCATCATCGGTAAGAAAATCATCCGTCGGCTCATCCCTTTGGAAGTTCAATTTAATGAGCTTTTTAAGATTTTCTTCTATGTCGCAGGTGATGTCTTTCTGAGCTTCCAGCATGCTCTTTATATTATACAAGGTGATGATGATCTGTAGCGAGTGTTCAGAGAACAGACTACCGTCCGGCTGCACGTACCGATACTCTTCTAACAAATCCCCTAGAAAGGGATGCTGTGATTCCATCCACTTGATATTTGCGATGACTTCATCAGAGTAGCCATTTTCCCTGTATGTCTCCGATGTGTTTGGCCAATTTGTTTTTTTCATAAAATTCTCCTATTGTTCTATTTGTTTAGGTTGTGGTTTGCGTTTAGAGGGTCCTTCCAGTGCAATCTTATAGCTGTTATGAACGAGACGATCTAAGATAGCGTCGCCTAGAGTTGCATCCCCTAAAGCTTCGTGCCAGTCCTCCATAGGCAGCTGACTTGTGACTATCGTGGAGGTCTTGTTGTATCTATCATCCATGATTTCTAGAAGGTCTCTTCTGTTCTCGTCGCTGAATGGAGCGATGTATAAATCATCCATTATTAAGAGATCCGCCTTTGCTAGCTCCGTTTGCATTCTTAAATAGGAACCATCTGCTTTTGCAGCAATCAACTCATGGAAAAATCGGGGACATTGAACTCTGCGAACAACATACCCCTTCATACAGGCATTATGAGCTAGGGCATCTGCCAGGTACGATTTTCCCGTCCCTGTAAATCCTGTAATCAGAATGTTTCTGTGCTCATCGATCCAACGGCAACTTTCAAATGACAAGAAAAGACTTCTGTCGAGTTTTCGAACCGCTTCATACGTAACATCAGGCATATATGCCTGATGTTTGAGTTTGGCTTTTTTTAGCCGGGTTTGCAGCTGTTTGCGCTCTCTAATCCCTATTTCATTGTCGAGCAAAAGAGCAAGTCGCTCTTCAAATAGGAGATTTTTGCTCTCGGGATTTTTTAACTGGCATTCAAGGGCTTCTATAACGCCCTTAAGACGTAATCTTTTTAAACTTTCAATAACCGGATGGATCATCATAATGAACTCCTTTTTTGTGTTTTTATAGGTAATAGCCAGGCCCGCGAACATTGACGTGTTTTTGGGGTAGCGGTTTTAGTATTTCTGTAATAGGTAGAGGCGTGCCATCCAGGTTTCTTTTTAGAATATCTTCTATCCCTTTGAAGAGGAAATTTTTATAAAACAATCCTCTGGCACATGCAGCATTCACCCTCGCAAACGAATAGGTTTTTGAAAGCCTCACAACTCCAAGAGCCGTATTGAGACGTTGCTTTTCTTTTTTAGTTGAGTCTTCTAGAACATGGGTTACCCATGCAAATACAGACTCTCCCATTTTGAGGGACTGTTCTTTTATGTTTTCAGGATCGGTAGATTCCGCATGACGCTGATGTTTGATTGGCTGATGCTTGGGATCTGTAACGGAAGTTCCTGTTTTGAAGCTTCTCTGATGAATGGCCACTTGCTTGCTGTTATAGAAAAATTCCACTGTACGCTCGTTATATCGTGATTCGATACTTTTACCTACGAGCTTATAGGGAATGCTATAAGGGACTCCCTCAACGAAGATGTGGTATCCCTGGTTGAGAGTTTCCCGTCCGTAATACAACACCTCGTACGCAGTGGCCGGAAGAGGGCTTAATGCTGGCTTCTCTATTTCTAAATAGAGGGAATAGCGGGAAGATCCCGGCATGTTTTGGAAAGGTTTTTTATTAATTGCTTCAAGAGGTTCTCTCATGGCTTCATTAAGCTCTTCCAAAGAAAAAAACTTTCTGTCGCGCAAAGGGGCAAGGACTTGATTCTCTACTAAATAAACGGCGCTTTCTACTTTAGACTTATCTTGAGGCCTTCTCACTCGAGCCGGAACTATAGCGACTTGATAATGCCGAGCCATATCCTCGTAAGTCTCTTGAATATTGGGTTCGTACCTATCAGACTTAGTCACTCCGGACTTGAGGTTGTCAGGCATCCAATAATCGGAAACCCCATCATAAAATGCGCTCATATGCTTATGAGCGCTGCACCAATCCAGAACCTTTTGACTCCTCATAGCCCTACCAAACGTGTAAGAGCTCGCTCCAAGAGCAGATACAAATATTTGCGCCTCAAAGTCGATGGAGCCATCTACAAGATTATAGATGGGCATGGTAAGACCTGCCCAATCTATAAAAGTAGATTCTCCGGCCTTATGGGTCTGTATCATCCAAGTGTCGCCGGTAGCACACCATCCTTTGTATAACTGACACAACCGGCTGTAACAGCAATAATTGCTATGTGATTCTTTGTATTCTTCCCAGAGCAAGAAAAGGGTTACTCCCTTCCTTTTGAGCTCTTTATGTATGTACTCAAAATTCGGTAAGTCATATTCATCAAAACGTTGTTTCTGTATAGGAGGGTAAAGAAGTTCTTCTAGATTTTTGTCACATAGATTTTCAGGCAAAGGCCACGCTAATCCAGCGGCTTTTGCCCGACTCAAATATTGTCTTACCGTAGTTTCTCCGATCCCTACAGTTTGCGCAATTTTCTCATCAGAACGCCGTACGGCATCAAACTTCAAACGCAATACTTCTCTTATTTTTCTCATATTAATCCTTTTCATAAAACCTCGAAAAAGCAAATTTCGAGATAATTATAGTTAAAAAATTAGTAAGAGTTAATATTAAGAATTGTTTATTTTGAAAACTGTATAAAATTCAAATTTAATTGACCCGCGCATGTTCGTAGAATCGAGGCGCGGATGTTGGTAGAATATCCAGCTTTCACCTATTTCGTTTTTTATCCAATGTCTTTGGTGATTCTGTTGGGATTTGTTTCTGGAGAAATCCGAACCGCTCCGAGCTCTTTTTGGATTTCTATCCTTGTGGTAGGTCTATTCAGTCTGATCCCATTTTGGATACTTTGGCGCTGCGCCTACGTCAAGCATGGAACAGCTTGGTTAACGTGGTGTTTGGTTATCAGTCCTCTTCAGCTTTGCATGTCTTTTAAGGGCTGTGACGATGCTATACAATTTCTTATACTCCTACTTAATGTTTTTTTGTTTGCTTGGTGGTACATTTACAGCATCAAATTGAGAAAGATAAATAAAAAAATCTGCCTCCAAAAAACTCAAAAAAAGCTCAATCAGGAATATTTACAACTTGTACAGGTTTTAAAGGCCTCCTCAAGCGTTGAGGAACTTGATACCCTATTTCATAAGGCTGTTGAAGCTTGGCCTCAATTTGAACTAATTTCCTCCAAGGAATACAAGTTAAAAAAATCCGAATTGCTACAAAGAGGATAAGGTATTCCCGTATACAGTCTGATTTTATGATGGAGGCCTTTACAGGTACAATCACCATATCCAAATTCCGTTCTACAGCAATCACATATGTCATAGGTTGGATAAAAATCCTCCTTTTTCCTTGGAGGATTACTCTGAATTTCCCCACATACTCTACAGGCTAATTTAATGGCTTCATTGACCGTAAACATGTTAAATCCTTCTACGGAATTTCTTCGGGAAGTGGAGGTCTCACCTCTTTTATATACTTCTTAGAGGAAGCTCCAAATTTTTTATAATTTCCCATGGCTTCATTAAGACTTTCCTGGTTAGCTCCTCCACGAAAATCTGGGTTATTGAACTGTACCTCATCATCTTCCCAATTACATACTGGACAAATTTCAAATGTGCCATAATCCGCTTCTGATCTAGTCAAAAAACCACAACATGGGCAACGGTAACATTTCTCATTTTCCAAATGTTGCTCATTTGATACATCAGAGTCTCTTGGGAAATTCACATGCTTTTTCATTTATATTCTTCAGGAATGCTCTTCATTTGTGCCTCTAACGACCAGTTTTGAGGCTCATCTTTTGAAAAAAACCATTTTGCCCCATTTCCTAACCATTCTTCTCGAAATTTTTTTACATACAATACATTGCAATCTTGGTATCCAAATTGGACACCGCAACAATCACAAATATCAAATGTAGGGGTCTGGCCATCTTCTCCCCATGGATCAAAACCTTGATCAAGTCCGCATACGCGACAATTATAAGTGACATTTGCTTCAATGGCACTTTCTAATATGTTTGGATCCGATATTTTTAAATATTCCTCAATAATGCCCGACGATAGTATTTTCAATTTAGCAATCGATTTTCGCAGGCCTTCTTTAAAGTCTCCACTCCATTTAGATATTGATCCATCTTCAATACAGTCATGAATCATTTCCAGGGTATTAATTTCGGTTCGAAATTCATCCATCCAAGAATCTGGGACAGATTCAATGGCATTTAAAAGACCACCTAGCTCACCAACAAGATCAAATAGATCTAACTTGTTATTTTTAAACAGATCAAGCCTTTTTTCAATCAACCGTATCTGTTTTAAATCATACTCACAAAGCGTTTTCATTTGTATTCTTTAGGGATTTTCTTCATTTGCGTCTCTAATGCCCAATCAGTTGGCTTTTCATCTAGGTTAGACCACTTGCTCCCCTTTTTCAACCATTCCTCACGGAATTTCTTAACATATTCTGGAGTGCAATCTTGATATCCAAAATCAACTCCACAACAGCCGCAGAGTTCAAAAGCTGGCGTTTTCCCATCAGCCCCCCAAGGTTGGAAATCTTGTTCTAATCCGCAGATACGACAATGATAAGACTCGTCTTTATTTTTGGGCATTAAAGTACTCCATATTTGTTGAATAGGGATGTCGGCCTAAACTAGGCCTATACATAGTTCTTGGCAATCCTTCTGCATTACTAATGGCAAAACTGTTCGTCGAAGGATTATAAAGAACAACATCTCCATTTGCACGAATTTTTGTCAAAGTTCCTGCCGGAGGATTTCTAATAAAGGTCTTTGATGCTTCTGCATATTGCCTTGCATTTAAAAGCTCAGGAAAATCCGCCCCGTGCTCTTGCCAATGTAGAAATGCATTTCTTACGGATGTTCTATTTTTTGTTGAGGTCCAAATTTTATTAGACCTGCCAATACTTTTGACAATAACACTTTCCGCTTTAATAAGTCTGGATATTTGCATAGGCATTCTTGCCAATTTGCTAAACCCAACCACGCCCTTTACGGCTCCGTATCCCCCGACAACCAAAGATCCAACTTCTAAGCCTAGAGTCGTTTTAGATCGATAAGACTGATAAATGCTATCAGATTCATCGATAGAAAGCATGTCCATCATCCAGCCTTCTACTTGCCCCATCTGCTTGGCTTGAGATCGTTCTACGGCTTCAATCATCTGAACTCTTTCGTCAAGGTTCATTTCAAGCTCTCCGGATCCCACATAGAGAGCTGTTGTTTGGAAGTCATGAAGCGATCCTACCATAAAATCTACTACGCCATGACTAATACCTCCAAGCTTACTTGCGATATCTCCTCCGCGCTTGCAAGTACGGTGGGATTCACAATGGCAATGAGGTTCATATTCTCCATAGAAGTAACCCTGAAACTCCTTGCCTTGATTTTCGTTCACCTCCGAAGCAAGTCCAAAATAATCAACATAAGTCAAAGGATTATTTCTAGCAAATGCATAGAGGTTAGGTCCGTCAATATCTCCTGCCGGATCGGGACTGATCCACCTTCCTATTTTTGGATCGTAATACCTCTGACCAAAATAAATAAGAGCTATCTCTTTATCAATTCGCTTACCTTGATATCTCCAAGGATTGCCGACAGAGGAATCAGCGACAACTCGCCCTTTCCCGTTGATGATTTCCTCTTCCCCAAAAACACTGTAACGGTAGCTTTCTATGATCTTACGTTTTTGAGGGTCGACGAGACAGACGATATTACCTTGCAAATCGTAAAGAGGAGCATAGATATCTTTTTTGAATTCGAGAGCTACGCAGGGAGATGCTTCCGGACGATTGGGATCGCTTGGTACTTTGAGTTCTACGATGCCCCCCTTCTCATCAAGACATCCGAGCTCGGTCTGCCCTAAATAGAAATATCGGAATACTTTTGTTTTTTTACTTTTACTTTCAATTTGTTTGGTCAGCCGTTTTCCACTTAAGTCATAAGTGAATGTGATAGTATTCTCATTTGGTTCTTTGATCGAAATGAGCTGATTTAAATGGTTGCTCTGATAGATCCATGTTTTCCCCCCAACAGTCTTAGTTTCAATGTTGCCATCTAAACCAAATGTATAAGAGACTCCTTCTGCCTCCAGAAGCTGATTCAAATCGTTGACCTTGTAGCTAGCCCCGTCTTTTTCAAGACGATTCCCTAACGAATCGTAAGAGTAACGATGCTCTATCTCGCCTTTTTCTGAGATGAGTTGAGAAAGGGTATTGTACTCATATTCTGCTATTGATTTTTCTTCATCTAAGATGGTTTCTCTGATCCGTATGTTTTGAAGAGAGTCGTATCCGCCTTCCGGTACTCGATCCTGGAAAAGGTCTGTCACAATTTCTGTTCTTCGAGAAGCTCGATCCCAGCTCTGATTTCTGCCTCCCACAAATCCTATCAATATTTCTTCAAGAGAGTGCCCCATTTGGTCTATGGAAGCGATACGGTAGTTATAGAGCTGTTTTTTCTCTTTTGCAAAGCGAGATACCTCCTTGACGAGAGGCCCTTCGTAGGAATACTCGGCCCATGACCCGTCCGGCAATTTGATGGTTTCTATAAGACCTTCCCCATTACGCGTGCAGCTGACTGTGTAAGAGCCCCATTCATCTTGAACCGTCTCTGAAAGGAGTTGTTTATTCGTATCGATCTCAAATTTAAGAGTGTGGGTTGCCCCAAGCTTGACCTCTTTGACATTGCCCCGGTCATCATAGGAGATCCGATGAGAAGCCTGAGTCTTCTTCGCGTCCTGATAGGAAAGAGAAAACAACTGTCCTTGGTCATTATATCGATAGGTAATGGGCTCTTTAAATCCAGGTTGCTGCCTTTGTGAGAGATCTCCATATGGATTGTAAGCGAGCGTCGTCTTGTGTTCATTAGGAGTGCCTACAGCCTTCGTAATGGCCTTTAATTGATTTCCGAAATCATACGACCACTCTGTCGCATACGTTCTTGAGGATTTTTCGGAAGAAAGAACGGTATTATTTTCAAAGATCTTGTTTCCGTAGGTGTCATAGATAAATTCTGACTCAGTAAGAAGCTGTCCTGATTTATCTTTTTTTGAGGCTTTGACAAGATTATTTGAGATATCGAAGATTTCTTCTTTTTGATTTCCAAGAGGGTCGATCTGTATGCGTTTTAGAGTTTTTTGACCGAGTTCATTGGTGTACCGATCGTCATAGATCATTTGAGTTTCTTGATTGAAAGCATCTCTTAAGGTTGACAGACGCCCAAAACCATCATATCCATATTGAACAAGAACGCTTTCTTGATTGTTAGGATAGCCAATAACCTGAGAAAGTTGCTCCTTATCGTTATAGACATATCTGCTTTTAATAAGGACTGTGCCTTTTTCGTTTTCGGTACGCTCTTCTAAAACGTGATCTAAAAGATCATATTCTTTCACATAAAGGGTAAATTTCTTGGAATCTTTCCATTTTTTGACGGACTGCGTTCTCCCGAGTGAATCGTAAAGAAATTCTGTCATATCTCCATTTTTAATGCCGGCAATACCAGCAGTAGTCCAACTCCAATATGACACTTCAGATCTGTTTCTCGATTCATTTGAGATAGAGAGCCTTCCTGCCTGGTCATAGGCATATACAGACTTTCCCTGGTCATCGCTCTTTGCAAGTAGATGAAAAGCACTATACCAGTAATAATCACTCTTAAAACCGTCCCTTTTTCCTGTGCTTCCTCGCTGGTAGTGTTCAGTATGTGTAACACGGCCTAAATAATCATACTCAAAGACCTTAATTATCCCATCTCTTCCTGAGTAGCGATGGAGACTACCTTCCGTATCATATTTAAAAAGTTCCTCTGTCCCATCTAGATGGTGAATAGACGTGGGCTTACTGCGTACGTTATAAGTCTTCTGAGTGATATTCCCTTTGGGATCTGTGATAGTGATTGCATTATCGAAAAGGTCATAGCTATAGATGTAGGTAGGGCAAATTGAAGAAGTTTTGCCATCTTTTATTTCTGGATAAGTGATAGAAAGGACGCGTCCCAGCTCATCGGGAGAATAGACGGTTTCATTGCCAAACCGATCTATCTCTGAGATTTTGTTTCCTGCCGAATCATAAGAGACATGAATTTCAAATCTGTTTCCCTGGATATCTTTTTCTGCTGTGTAAATGAGACGGTTCCTTAAATCATACCCGTATTCTAGAGAGATTCCGGTGGAAGAATGTTTTTCTAAGATTAGGTTGTGATTGTTGTCGTAAGAATAATGAGTCTCATGCCCAAAAGGATCCGTTTCTAAAGCAAGAAGCCCATTCTTATGCTCTTTTCTAATCGAATATTGATGAACATCTTTTGCATCATAAATATCTTGGGATTCAAGGCTCCCTTGAGGATCGAAGTGATTCACTGTTTTTTTTAAAAGAACTTCGCTCTTTTTCTCAATATTGACACATTTTTCTTCAATGATCTCCGCTGCCCCAATATTAGGAATTTCTTTCTTAGGAGAAATGTTAGTAATGTGTCTTTCTGTGGCTTTGTAGAAGTGTTTTGCTTCTGTATCATCATGGTCATCAACGATGACTTGAATGAGGGCCCCATCTTCGTTGTACTCATAAAACCATCTTTTTTTCCTTTTATCCTTTTCTAAAATGGCCTTTCTGATGAGCAGATTGGTTCCCTTTTTATAGACAAGCCTAAGACCATTCCCTTTTACATCCATTTGATTGACAACATCCACGCCTTCCTTTGTGGAATAGGAATAAGTTTTTTTATGCGATTCTTGAGGTTCAGTAGGTACTCCTTCCTCATCAAAAGCAACAGGGCCCGGATTGGCGCCTGTTAAGTTCCCATACTCCCTTTCTTCAACAATATTGCCTGTATCTCTGTCATCGTAGACGTAGGACTTGTAGTAAAAAACAGCGCCATTACCATCTTCAACGGAAGTAGCCATGAGATAGGAGACATTTTCTTTCTTGCCCCAGAATTTTTTATGGACACGGTATAAACTTTCGCATAAGTATTGCTCGATACCGGTCAGTTGCAGGTTTTCATCAAAACGGTAGATCGTCTTGCGCCCTCCGGGGCCACTCACTTCGGTCCATCCTGCCTCATCGGAGTCTTGGCTGTAAGAAAGCCAAGTCGTCGTCGTTCCACTTGTGCCTTCGGGCGTTGTCACTGACTTTACTTTATTCTCCTGATGAGAGTCGTAATCAATGCTGACAAAACGTCCTTCGGGCAGCTCTTTTTTCGTAAGCAATGCTCGTTTACCCACCACCTTATATTGATAGTTTAAAGAGGGCTTATCTGACCGAATGACCTGAGAAAGGAGATCATGGCCAGAAGAAGTTTGTTGGAAATGGTAGTCTACTGTTTTACCATCACTGGTATCAACATGTATTCCATCTCCATATTCGATCTTGATCCAGCCTAAAACCCTTTCTTCAGCAGCATTGGTCTCTTTAACTAGCTTGAGCTTTCCTTGATCATCGAACTCATAAAAGATCTTGTTGCCTGAAGGAAGGGTTTCTAATTTGAGGAGATAAAGGTCAAGGGATGGATGTTTAACGTAGGACCGTTTACCGCCTGAGCTAAGAGAAAGTTCAAAACTATTGTTTTGAGAATCGAAAGAGAGCTCGTTGTTTTTTAAATTGGTCCAAGCACTAATATTTCCTCTTGCCGTGTTAGCAAGACCGAGAGACTCTTCCTCTGCATCGATTTTGAATATGCCATGATCTTTAGAGTTAGAATTATACCAGCCGGTATATGACAAGATACTCCCTTCAGGCGTCCCAACAAAAATACACATATGTTCAAATGTGCCCTCCGCTGTTTTGTAAGTTTTCCCCTTTGGATCTTTCCGGATGGATAGAAAGCATTGAGGGGTGAACCTCCAACCACCAAAAGTAGCTGTTTGGATCGTGTCACGGCTACTATAAAACCGAGAGAGAATAAGGGAATCGGGCGAAGGCACTATAAGATCGACCTCTACTTCTGTATAGTCGCCATGGATCGTGCTAACATTTTCAACTAAGCTCGCCGGATCGCCTTCTCTTGAGCCTAGATATATACTGCTCAGAATATTTTCACTTGCAGTTGCATTCTGAAAACAGAAAAAAACTAAAACTAGACCCAGTAAATACTGCCCCATTTCCCCTCCCCCTTATCATCCCAAAGAATTTTTTTATGGTCTTAAAGCCATGGATAATACTGAAAATGGGCTTTCTGTAAGAAGAAAAATACTTTTCCCCGCAGTGGCAGTGCAAGTCTTGTGAAAAAAGAGAGAAATGAATTTCGCCATTAGAGATTTTTAAAAAGATCTTAATATTTGGCGGTTAAATACGGTTGACAAAACAATGGCTGTTTTGTATGTGTTAGGTTATCAAAAGTCCACGGGTTGGCTTCTATTTTGGGGAGTTTCTATGATTTTACTGTATGGTGCTCTGATCTTTAGTTTATGTATTGGATGGATGTTATTGCCCCTGGTGTGCGTGGAAGATCTTGGCAAATCTTTTAGAGGTTCTCGCTTTTTTAGAATCGCTCGCATTGCATCTCCTGCACTTTTAGGCATATCTTTAATATTGATTATGGTTTTACTCTTTACTATACCCCATTTTCATTGGGTGTTGGTTATTTGCAGCCCTCCATTGCTTATTATCTCAGCGTTGGCTCTTTGGCAAATGTTTAGAAAACCAATCGGAAAAACCCCAAAAAAACTTAGCCCTATCGCACTATTTGCTGTTTTTACTATTTCCATGATGGCACTTCTATTGATAGAGTCTATATTTAGTGCTAACTCATTCAACTAAACAAAAAAATACAAAAATGAAAAAAATAAATCCGTAAAATTGTACATCTTGTTAGGAATGATTCTATGTGGAGCATCTGGAGGAATGATCGGATTTTTTTTCTGGGGCATCCCAATGATGATTCTTGGAGTTTTCATTGGGATTCTATTTGCGTATTTCATGCGAAAAATGATTATAAGATAACAGGATAGAAGGACACCTTAAAACGACTTCGTAAGAGGTATCACCTTTTACAGAGTTAGCTCTCCGTCATGCATAAAACTTCTATAAGGCAATAAAAATCTTGCCAAATAGGAATCATTACATCTATACCTTTTCCTACCGAAATATCGGAGGACATTATGAGCAAATCATGGATAGTGAAATATGCATTTCTGAGCTTTAGTGCGATTGGTTCTTTCGTTTGTGCAGATGAAAATGAAACAACAATCGAAAATCTTTACAGACATGCCTACACTTCAATTTCTCGAATTGAAGAAGGGAAAATTTTCCTTAAGTCGAACAAGCTTCATTTTTACCAAGAAAAAATCTACGTCGAAGATGTAAACGGTGGCGCAATAGCTATTCCCGCTGTCTTTTCTTCCGCAAGCGGTCTTTATGTAAAGGCAGATGAATTCAACATTTTTAATCTTTGGCAATGCGAATGTGGGTGGTGGAATAGTAACATAAGCAATCCGACTCGTTGTGATAGGTGCAAAAAACCTCGTCCTCGTTAAGGCTGTGTTAATAGGGCTAGAGTGACTTCCAGGTTGTCTCTATTGAAGTAGGTCCAACGAATGATCCTGCGTGCTTTTTGATAATGCTTTTTAAGTTGTTTGGTTTCTTCTGTAGTAGAATCACAGGCAAAACCTGGCAAGCGCCATTTTCTAGGCCAATAAGGCCATTCATTAGTTAAAGGACCCAAGGGATCTTTAGTAGATGGTTTCTCATAAGATGATCTAATTTGTTCGTACAAATAAGCATTATTCCGGCCGAATCCTAATAAAATTCCCAATAATCGGTCGCGGTCCATAATTGCATGAAAGTCATTATGCTCCGGATGAGTTAAAATATCTAGAATCTCGGAGCTCTTGCAGGTTCTTCCTAAAACCTCACAAAAGTCAGCCAAATGTTCTTCGATTTTCGAACTGCATAATTTAAGCGAAATTAAGGCCATTTCTTTCTGCTCTTCGATTTCAGATAAATAATAATCAGTGAGAATGGTCTTTTTTTGAGGGAAAAGGGATTCATACTTTTTCCAGACTAGGTAGCCACGTTTTATTGCCTCGCAAAAAGGGATGTTACATCCCACATCCAAATACTCCAGGTTCAGAGTAACATTGCATATGCTCATGGGTTTATATCCAACTAGAACGTATGGGTACTGGCAGAATAAAATAGCTTTATCGATAAATACAGTAAGGTCTTCTTTTTCTTGGGGGGTTAAAATTTTAAGTTTTTCTCGGATTGAGACCAGCTCTTCCTTAGGAACTATATTGTAGCAACTTCTTTCATATGCCAAGAAAGCTAAGCAACTAATAACTAGAGAAATGCACAAGAGCAATATTTTTCTAAATCTCATCGAAACCCTTATATTTATTACTAGCATACACCACTGCGAGCCAAGCTCGGTTATCTGCGGTTTTTAACAAGACCATTTTATCTTCTTTTTCTATATTGGTATAGCATTCTTCCCTAAACCGTCCATTGAATCTTTCTCTGAAAGCACGATCTGCTATGATAAATTGCCCATTTTACACCGACATTCGATAAACTATGAATAGTTGACAAGAACGCATATTATTAAATATAAGACAAATATGTAGAATTATGTAAGTTAAGTGGTTTTTTGCGCCTAACGAAAAATGTTTCGACTTTGAAAATAACCCATAATTTATTATGAACTATGGGCAACTACAAACTAGGTCACGCTCATGAGCAAAATAAGAATATTGACCAGCTATTTGCCCATCATATTGGCATTTATATTGGGTGATGTGGTTTGCGATAACCTAATATTTAGATCCTTTCGTACTCAAACTGAGAACTCCCCCATTATTTCCGAAGAAAGTTTCGGTAAAAAGACAAAAATCTCTGATTTTTCATCTGCTAGTAATGGATCTTTGCCTTCAGAAAAGACAACCGAGAACCTTTCTAGTTCAACTGAAGCAGATTCCCTTCAGTTCTTTTTGTTTTTGGGAGCTCTTCTGCTACAAACGATTGCAGCTCCTATCCAAGCAGCTTTTTCTGATTTATACTGTAGGAAAAAAAGCTTGCTTATTTCTTTAGTCTTATCGCTTGTGTCACTGGCAATACTGTACCTATATGATCAAAAGGTATGGTTTTCTCTTTCAACTCTTCTTCTAATAATTTTTCTGAAATGCTCTTTTGGAAATACAACTCCTCTAGCCTGGGCGGCGGTAGCTGATACTCAGAATAAAAATTTCAGGTTCTCATTTGGGCTATCTACCTCTGCGTATGCAATCGCATACCTGCTCTTGATTTTAAGTAATAAAGCTTTGACTAGTGACCAATCTATCTTATCTTCCTTGTTTGTTTTTGCTGCCTTGGTATTGCTCTGCTTGTTCCTTTTTAAAGATATCCGAGACGAAGTCCCTTCATTTCAAAAGGAAAAAACTAAACGCAAACCGAACATCTCAAGCGCGATAAAAAATGAAATATCATTAATATTCAAAGATTTAAGAAAGGGTTATATAAAAAAATCGCTTCTCTCTTTTTTACTTTGGGAAATCTCTTTGTATGTCATTTTATTGCTGTATGTAGATTTCGATGTAGCTACATTTTCATTTACAGCAGTTGCAATTTCATGTGGTTATTTATTTGGAATCGCTATTCTCAAGATTTTCCCGAGAATTACAGACAAAAAAATGATTGTATTCGGTTATAACTTTTCGTCTATATCCCTCTTACCTATCTTTATAATCGTTCCCTTTATAAGCGAAGGCCATCCTACTTTACTTGCTCTATGTTATTTTTTTCATGCCCTTGGAAATGCATTGCTCTGCTCAACTATTTTTGCCTTACTTTCAAAAGTAACACCTATCCATGAACAAGGAAGGTTATATGGGCTTATTGCATCTGCCGACACGATAGCATTCTTAATTGCATCTCTCGCTATAATACTATATAATCACTTCCAGCTACACTTTCTTTATATAGTAATATTTTCATTTTTGACTGTATCAATTTCGTGGTTCCCATATAAAAGATTTGAAAAAATTAGACCGTCAGATCTACCTAAATAACGAGAAAAAATATTTCATGCCTGACAAAAAAAGCGTCTCTCGTAAATTCAACAATATTTATTCGTTACTTTCTAACCAATTAGAACATGACCCACTAGCAACAGCTGTGGTCTTTGAAAATATCTCTCTAACTTACAAGGAATTGGATGAGAAATCGAATCAATTTGCAAACTATCTCCTTGCTCTCGGTGTTGGTTCAGGAAAAGTAATAGGCCTCAGTCTGACGAATCATCCGAACTTAATCATTGGGCTTTTGGGAATATTAAAAGCTGGGGGAGTATACCTCCCCATCGACCCAGAATCCCCGATCGGACATTTGGACTATATAATCAAAGATGCAACCCCATCGCTTTTGATAACAGAAAGTCACCTCCTTGATAGATTCTCTAAATTAGGATGTAAAGTATTGCCTATAGATACTGATCCTGTCTGGAAAAATGCTGCGACCTGTTTTCACGAACTCCCGATACAACCAGGGCAGCTTTTATACATAGTATATACTTCTGGCTCAACGGGAAAGTCCAAGGGTATTATGCTCACCCATGACAGCCTTCCCCACTTTGTAGTTGCTAGAGAAGATCCCTATATCAAGAACCCAGTATCACTAATGCTCGGTTCTATTGGATTTGATCCCAGCATCCTAACAATTTTCTATACGCTTGCGTTAGGAGGGAAAATCTGCTTACCCAATAACCAGGTTAGGGTCGATATCGATACCGTAATTGCATTGATAGCTAAATTTTCCGTCAACTTTATCATATGCGTTCCCTCTCTATACTTAGCTATATTGAAAAGAATCGACTATATCCCCTCTCTACGTCAAGTTAGCCTAGCGGGAGAATCTATGCCTAAGCAAATTCCAATATTACATTCAAAAGTAGCCCCCAATGCAATGTTATATAACGAATACGGCCCATCAGAATATGCCATTGGTGGCACTCTATCAACTATCTTTGATGCAAGAGACTCTAAAATTCATGAGATCAATATTGGAAAGCCCTTAAAAGACATCATTGTTTACATCTTAGATCAGGACCTAAAAGCATGTCCTTTAGGAGCTAAAGGAGAGATATTCATTGGAGGGCCTGGCCTTGCAAAAGGGTATTTGAACAACCAATCTCTAACAAATGAAAAATTCTTTTCCATATCTATAAATGAACTTCCTCCCATCCTCCTATATCAAACAGGTGATTTCGGGTGTTTATTACCAGATGGAAATATAGATTTCCTAGGACGGATCGATTATCAAGTAAAAATACTTGGATATCGAGTTGAATTAGCTGGAATTGAACATACCATCTCTCAATTTCCTGGAATTGATGAATCCGTAGTAATAGCAAACGACAGCTCTTCAGGAGAAAAGACACTAATCGCCTATTTTTCGTCTTACAAGCATGTACCCCCTCATGAACTACGCTTGTTTTTGAGCAACCTTTTACCAAAATATATGGTCCCATCTCAATTCATGCAGTTATCTCAATTTCCTCTTACCCTCAATGGTAAAATCGACCGAAAGGCTTTACCTCTCCCTGAGAACTCTCTATCAACCGACGCAAAAGAAACTTATAGTGAATTAGAAAAAAACATATTGAAGATCTGGCAATCTGTATTAAAATCTGAGAAATTTAGTATAAATGACAATTTTTTCGATGTTGGAGGGAACTCCGTCCTTATGTTAGATGTTTTAGACCTTATCAAATCCACCATCGATGCAAACGTCCAAATTACGGACATGTTTCAATATCCTACAATATCTCAACTAGCGTTGCATTTATCGAAGGGGAAAAATTCCCCAAATTCAAGTGTAGACCCCATGAAATCAGACAAAAGAAAATCAAATTTCAGCAAATTTAAAAAACCAGAAAAACATGACCGATGAAACATATGAAAACTCCATAGCAATTATTGGCATATCAGGTCGTTTTCCTGGAGCTAACAATGTTCGGGAATACTGGGATAATCTTTGTAAGGGAGTTGATTCAATATCTCATTTCTCGAACGAAGAGTTAGAAAGAAATGGCATCCCTATTGAAATGCTTAATGACTCAAATTACATCAAGTCAAAGGGGGTCCTGGGAGGAATCGATCTTTTCGATGCATCTTTCTTCGAAATAAATCCCACGGAAGCGGAAGTTACAGATCCTCAACATAGACTATTTCTAGAGCTTTCCTGGGAAGCTCTAGAAGATGCTGGATATTGCCCTGCCTCACATTCGGGATTAATTGGCGTCTATGGAGGCGCTGGCATAAATTATTATTTTCTGAATAACATATTTCCTAACAAGAACTTACGAAGAAAACTAGGCGATTATTTTATTCATCTAGCAAATGAAAAAGACTACCTTACTACAAAAGTTTCTTACAAATTAAATTTAAAAGGGCCTAGCCTCAACATTCAGACTGCTTGCTCTACTTCGTTGGTAGCAATTTGCGAAGCTTGCAATGACCTACTTACATATCAGTGTGATCTCGCTCTAGCTGGCGGAGTTGGAATTTCTATTCCTGAAATAGCTGGATATATGTACCAGGAAGGAATGATTTTCTCGTCCGATGGCCGCTGCAAGCCTTTTGACAGCCAAGCCTCCGGTACAGTCATTGGATCTGGAGGAGGAGTTGTTCTTTTAAAGCGATTAGAGGATGCTCAACGAGACCGTGATCATATTTACGCTATTATTAGGGGATATGGTGTAAACAACGATGGGTCTAGAAAAATAGGATTTTCTGCACCAAGTATTGACGGACAATCTGAGGCTGTTACCTCTGCCCTTTCGATGGCGAATATCAACCCCGAAACAATCTCTTATATCGAAGCTCATGGCACTGGAACCATTCTCGGAGATCCTATAGAAATCCAAGGATTAAATCTTGCATTTGAAGAACACACACAAAAAAGACAATTTTGTGCCATTGGATCCGTAAAGAGTAATATCGGTCATTTGATGGAGGCAGCAGGAGTTGCAGGATTCATTAAAACTGCATTTGCCCTACAAAATCAATTGTTGCCGCCATCACTACACTTTAATGCTCCCAATCCAAATATAGACTTTTCCAACACCCCTTTTTATGTAAATACTCAACTAGTTCCTTGGACAACGGACCTCTTCCCCCGCAGAGCATGTGTAAGTTCCTTTGGAATAGGAGGAACTAATGCTCATGTTATTATTGAAGAACCCCCTTCAAGACCTTTAACAGTTTCGAAAAAATCTAGTTATCTGTTGGTTCTTTCTGCAAAGACTCCGACTGCACTAAAGACCATGGCTCGAAATCTCGGAGCATACTTAGAAAGTAATCCTCAAATCTCGCTTTCCGATATTGCGTATACCTTGCAAGAAGGACGTGAGCGCTTTGATTGTAGAAAAGCTTTTATAGTTTCTGATAACACAGAAGCCACCTCCTCTCTTTTGGACTTCGCTAAAAACGAACCTTCTATAGGCTTTCCCGGATCGAGTTCTAGAGCGAACGTCACTTTTGTAATTCCTAGAAAACTTCTCTCTATAAGCGTTGGAACAGGATTATATCAAGAAGTGCCTTTTTACAGAGCTACGGTTGATACATGCTTGCTCCTTTTAAAAAAGCTTACCCATATTGATTTTCAAAGCATTCTCTATCCTAAATCAGAGTCTAAAGAATACACCTCAACGCAAATGAAAGACCTTTTTATAGAACACTGCATTTCATTTATCATAACTTACTCATTATCAAAACTATGGATAGAATTAGGTGTCCTCCCTGGTAATATCATAGACTTTACTCCCAATAAACTACTTACCAGCTCTCTTTCTTCTTCTGTTACCTTGGAAGCTGCTTTGCAGGCTCTCATTTCTCAGTACAAACCTTCCAACGACATTGCCGATGAGCCAAACCTCTCACTATCTTTAGATAAGTTTCTTAATGATCCCAACCATTTTTTTATCGGAATTGGGGGGAATTCCTTTTTAAACAGTTCTCCCAATAATCTATTGCGCTCCATTGACTCAACTGACCAAAACGATGATTTAGCGGTGTTCCTTAACTCTCTTAGCCGACTTTGGACTTCAGGAACCACTATTCACTGGCAAGTGCTTAATGCTGATGGCAGTTCTCAAAAAGTGTCTCTACCAACATATCCTTTTGAAAAGAAACGTTACTGGATTGATATTCAAGATCAAAATGATATCTCCTCCCCTCTCAAAAAGGCAAATTCACAAATTATTCCCTCTGATGAGATTGAACGACACCTCATTGACCTTTGGCAAGATTTTCTAGGATCCTCTGTTGGTATTTATGACAGCTTTTACAATCTTGGGGGTGATTCTGTATTAGCTATCCAGATCGTATCAAAAATCCATGAGAATTTTGGAATTAAGCTCAGAATACAAACCCTATTGGAATATCCAACAATTGCAGAACTGTCGAATATCATTACCGAAAAAATGCAAGAATCCAGCCTACACAAGAACGATTCTTATCAAAATATTGTCAAATTTAAGTCTAACGACACTGGCCTCCCTCTTTTTCTAATCCACCCCATCGGAGGCCATGTATTCTGCTATAATTCTCTCGTGGCCAATTTATCATATGACGGGCCAATTTACGGAATACAATCAGTTGCCCCTTATGACACCATTGAGGATATAGCTTCTTTCTATATTAAAATCATGCAGTCCATACAAACCAATGGGCCTTATAATATTTTGGGATCCTCTTTTGGGGGGCTGGTTGCTTACGAAATTGCTAGGCAACTAACTGAATCTAATCAGACCATTAACCTACTTTGTCTTATTGATATCATGAGGCCTGGAATCCTCCCCTTAGCTTCAGATATACCTAGTATGCTATCGACCCTAGTAGAACTCTTTGATAGAAAAAGATCTTTTGTGAATGACATCAATAAGCTTTCATTAACAGAAAAAACTACGATGTTGATGAATAGCTTAGGGCTGGAAAAACTCCCATTTTCCGAACAAGAGCAAATTTTCCAAGTTATTACAAAGCACTGGGTGGCCTTAGCTAAGTATCACCCCAAGCCATATAGCGGAAAAATCTTATTCTTTGAGGCTCAGGATAGATTCACTCAAACAGAGGATCTTTCATTAGGAACCTCATGGAAAGACTTGGTAAAAAATCGAATAGAAATTCATGAAATTAAAGGAAATCACTTAACGATGCTAATGAATCCAAATGTTAAGGAAATGGCCGCTATTCTAAATAACTACTTTGCCAAGGGGCTTACGTGAAGCAGAAAGCAGATTTTGTAGGAACATGGAAACTGATCGAGTTTAAGATCTACCTAGACAATCCAAAACAAGAAATTTCCCCTTATGGAGACTCTCCAATAGGCTATCTCATATATACAGAAGATAACTACGTGTCTGTGCATTTTATGCGAAAAAACCGACTTGAATGCTCTTCTGAGGATTATAAAGAGACTACGACTGCAGAAAAAATAGAAATAGCAGATGGTTATGGTGGATATGTAGGCACTTATGAAATCACAGACAGTGCAATCATTCACTATCCAGAAGTATGCACCTTCCCAAATTTCATTCAAAAACCTCAAAGAAGGGAGTTTTCCTTCTATAGAAATACGCTTGTCCTTCAATGCCCTTACACAAGAAAAAACTCAGAGACATCTGGGACTTCTAAAATCACTTGGGAAAGAGTATCTCCCACCAGTCATTCATATGCAGAATAATTTTTTAAGCAGGGCTACAACCATAGAACTAGCACCATTCCAAGAAGCTCAATTTTGGATCATTAACCTTCAAGACATACAGAAAACGGAAGTTCTTTCCGCTGAAACTTTTTTAGACATTCAAACTCAAAATAAGACGAGAAAACTAATTCCGGAAGATGGGCGCAACAGATCCATTATTACTCATGCTATTTTAAGATACCAATTGAGTAAACTTATATGCTGTGCACCTGACAAAGTTGAACTTATGCTAAATAAGTTCGGGAAACCCTACCTAAAGAATAATTTCACCTACTTCAATATAGCACATACAAAAGACTTTGCTTTCATCGCCTTCCATCCTAATCGTCCTATCGGGATAGATATTGAAAAATTAGATGAGAAAATTGATGCATTAAAATTGTCAGATAACTTTATGTCACCTGATGAAAAAAAAGTGCTGCTCGCTAATCCTAATCAAGCTACTGACTATTTCTTTAGCTTTTGGTGTGCCAAAGAAGCTTTTCTAAAAGCGCTCGGAACGGGCCTTGTAATCAAAAAAATCCCTGAAATCTATCCGAATTTTGACGAGTTCGATACCATTTCTTCATTCGATTCTAAAGACTCGCAAAAAATTTTTGTTTATGACAAAAAAATAGAATACCACAAACTAGCTGTTTATGTAATTCAACAAGAAAATCCAACAATATTGGGATAGCACAATTAGAATAAATTAAATTATTAATTAACATTTTTTAAAAACACATAAGACAGTCACTTTATTCAACCTCATTAGAGGTAATCTAATTTCTTTAATACCAACAAGATTTTTTGCTTTATTTCAATTTCATTCCTCATTAAGCTTTATTCAGAAAATATTTATGAATATTGATTCTTACAAAAGAAATTTTAAGGAAGCTTATGTTTTTTAGAACACTCCTCTGCATTTTGTGTTTTCCAGCTCTTTTTTTAACCGCCTCCACTTCAGGCCAAAATGCCCAGTATTCTAAAGAACCAGCTCCTTCATGGGTAAAAACTTATGATTTCCCCTTAGAACCTGTTTTAGTTAAACCTTCTCAGGTGAATTTTCAATACCTTTTGATTGATAAACAAATGCACTGGGGCGAAAAGACACTGTACCGCCATTTTGCAGCTAAAGTGTTAACACAAAGTGGTGTAGAAGACCTTTCTCAATTAAACATCGACTTTGACCCTTCCTATAGTCATGTTATTGTACATACCATTCGTATCTTTCGCGATGGGCAGTGGGTTGATCGACTAGAAAATGCTCGTCATAACGTTATTCAACGAGAAAAAGAGCTGGAACGAAACCTTTATAATGGGGAGCTTACTCTTGTCCATTTCCTTGATGATATTCGAGAAGGCGACATCATTGACCATTCATACTCTACAGTAGGATATCATCCCCTTTTTACTTCTCACTATACCGATATGGTGTATCTACAAAGAGACAGCTCTGCGGAGAAAATAACTCACCGCCTTTTAGGACCTCCTGATTTTTCTTTCCTCATCAAGCCTTTTAACACTTCTATAGAGACTAAAATTGCAGATCTTTCCCCTTCCCTACGTGAATGGGTATGGGAAGCAACTGACACAGATGCACACCCCTATGAGCCGAATCAACCTGTTTGGCACAACCCACCTGCTCATATTCAAATAAGTCAATATGAGACATGGGAAGCCCTGGTCCGCAAACTATCCCCATTATATACTTTGCCGTCCGATTTTACCAAATCTGTTCCTTTCGAAATGCAAGCTTTGGCAGAAAAATGGAAAGCATCTACCAACGATTTATCAGAGCGAGCCTTATTGGCTTTGCGGTTTGTCCAAAATGAGGTCAGATACCTTGGAATTGAAGAAGGTATGGGGGCTTTTCAGCCCAGGCCCCCACATCTAACCTTCCAAAAGCGCTTTGGCGATTGTAAAGACAAAGCCTTTCTTTTACATGCCCTTCTTCATTTAATGGACATTCCGTCTACTCCCCTTCTAGTTCATTCAAGTAATGGGAAGAGGCTTTCTGAGGCTTTACCGGATCCTACTTTATTCAACCATCTCGTTTTGCAGATTGAAATTCAAGGAACCACTTACTCAGTTGACCCTACCTACAGCCTCCAAGGCGGATCTTTACAAACAAATTTCTTCCCAAATTATGAATATGGCCTTTTACTTAGGGAGGGCTCCGAAAGGCTAACGCCTCTTCCCAAAGTCTCCCTTGAAAAACCGACTGAAATAGACACTTCCTTTATTTTAGAATCCGAAGACTCTGCTCTATTGAAAATAAAGAGCGTTTACCATGGTTTCAAAGCAGATCAAGTTAGACGATCTTTTCAATGGCGTGGAATGAAGAAGTTTTCGGAAGATTGTCTTACTGACATACAAGAAATATATGGGGCAGCAATCTTAGACTCTCCCCTGAAACTCTTAGATGATCGAGAAAATAATATTCTGACCCTCACGGAGCTTTATCGTCTTCCTACTCAAAAAACATCTGACACGAAGATGCTCAAGGTTTTGTCCTTTATCATAAGAAACTATCTTGATAGCAGAGTTAACCCTGAAAGGTCTTCTCCTTACGCAATTTCGTATCCTCTATGGATGAAAGAACATATACATATCGAAAGCCCCTTCATTAAATGGAAGCCTTTTGAAGAAAATTACACCCAAGAGCATGAATCTCTTTTCTATAATCTCTCTACCCGAATAGAGGAACATAGAGCTGACTTTGATATCGAACTTAAGCACTTGCAGGATCATGTCCCACAGACATCTCTTCGAGACTACTGGACTATAGTAAATGATATTGATCTCAACGCTCCTCCTAGGATGAATGTTGCTCTCCTCCCAACCGCTGCAAATGACAACGTTAACCTTTCGTTTGTTTATTGGATTGCAGGGATTTTTATATGGGTCTTGAGCTATTTCGTTTTTAGAAAAAATAGGCCGACTCAGCAGCTCTTAATTTTTCATCTTGGAAAATTTCGAATGTTTTTTTCTGTTATTACGATATTAGGCACGACCTCTATATTCGGAGAGACTAACCTTGTCCAGTCTATTCTTATGGCTTGTGGGCTTGTGGTAGCTGCGAACTCGCTCTGTTCTTACATTGTTTTGCGAAAATCCACCAAAGCTATCTGGATTATACAAGGATTTTTAGGATTCCAGGCATGTCTTTTTTTCTATCTTATTTTTATGTTGCCAGATCTACAGTTCGCTGAAAAGATCTTAGCTTTGGCTACGAGTTACCTGTATCTTGGGTCCTGTTTATTTACCCTAAATCAGGCTAGATCGCTGATAGTTAAGGAGAAAATGGCTATAAGTGAAGAGAATTAAGGCTATTATCAGGCAGAATCATTCCAGCAATGGTTCAGAAAAATGTTTTTTCAGAGGAAATAATAAAATAATTGAGAGAATTCTTCCTTCTTGATAGAAGGAAGATATGAACGGTACACTTGATAATGTCTCTCTACTTCCGTGGCAAGTCACCATCATAACAGGGATGGCTGGGTTAACATTTGGACTTTTTCTTCTCGTCCTGGTGTTAACGATCTTCATACGATCTTTTCAAGAACGAGTCCAAGATAAACTGCACACGATTGGGTGCTTCATGTTGGGCGCATTTCTCCTTTCTTTTTTAATCCTCGTTGCTATGGCATTTTCTTTCTTAGTCGACGTTGAGCTCGGATGGAAACTTTCCCTTCTAGCAGGATCTTCAGTCGTTCTCTGTGCTACTTCTGTCATTGCTATGATAGTAGGATCATTAAACGGGAGTACAAGATGGTTCGTTACATGGGCGTTTTTGTTTGCGATTTCCTTTGCTTTAATATTTGTGTTTTTAGATAAAAGTGCTCAAAAAGCTCAGGAGCAATCAAAAAAACAAGCTATTGGGTATTCTTTATCCCCAGCAGATGGGTCCACTTTTTAAGGGAACTATTTTTACTCTTTTAGGTCTACTAAGCCTTTCCGAAGCTTTTTAGAGCGCCCAAGATGTCATCATGCTCCGCTTCTTATTAGATATCAGTGACCCTCAGTGAGTAATTCAAGGGTATAATCCACGAAATCTTTGCCCTTATAAAGCTTTTGGATTTCTTCTCTTTCCTTTTCATATTGCATGACCATGGAATTAGGCTTTGAGTAGGTGGCAAAAGCAGGGATAGGAAAATCATCTATGGAACACTTCATAAAAAAATCTTGAGCAAAGCGAAAGGGCTGTTTTTTGATGGACTCTGCAAACGCTTTTTCCGCCTGCGTTTCAGGAGTCATATCAGACCAAAAAAGCCGGTATTTCCAATAATAGGAAAAGGAGTTTTCTTTGCCAAATCCATACAATAATCCCCACAAATAGCTGTACTTCGGAGAATTGATAGAAGTCCAAAAAGAAGACCCTGGCTTTCCTATCTCAAGAGTGATCTTTAAAGGATCAAAATCGAACCCAACAGCTCGTTTAAATAGATCATAGTTTTCTTGTAATACGGAAGCAGTTTCAAAGACATCCACAAAAAGAATATCATACATCTTCTCACAAGACTCAAATATTGCAACATCTTCAGGGGGGCGTTCTGTTTTAACCAGGAGAAATTTTTTTGAGATGGGAAATCTTGAGGAGATTTGTTCCCAAAAATCCCAAAGCTTACCAATATTGCCTATGTAATCAGCATCGCGAACCAGCTTTACGGTACACTCTTTTGGCACTGTTTTGTAAAGGGCCATATCAGCAGGATCATCCCGATTGAGTGTAATATAAAAACCTTTCATCTCTTCAGGGGATGGACTAGACCCATCTTCTTTATAATAATCAACTATGACTTCGGTAAGAGGTTTTGATCCTAGAAGTGTAAAAATAGCAGATTCATCCAGCATAAAGCATCGAAAAAACTTCTCAAGAGACTTGTGTTCTTCCGAAGTCAACGCGTATTTTTTTTCTTTTGATGGATTTTTTTGACAGGCGCTATTGCAAAATAAAAAAGCTAGGATCAAGATGGCAGGCATCAAGAGTTTTTTTACCAAAAAGGTGATCTTGTGCATATTAAATTCCTTGCTGTAGCGGTTGCTGGTTTCTTGTCAATGTTTACAACTTCCTTAAGAAGCGAGACGGAGTTATCCGAAAACCACCTCTTATACCAAATTATGGAAAATGAAAGCTATTGCGTAGAACACTATATTGAAGGGAAGATATTCCTCTAACCTGAAAATATTATCTTTTCGAGGAACGGGCTATGGTTAAATTTGAATGGATATGACTTAGTTCCCCTGCCTTTAGTAGTGGCTAACCATCTAGGTTTCTATATAGAAAGAAGTTTTTTGTCTGCTGATAAGAAAAAGTCCAAAGGACTTTGTCCTGGGCGAGCTAAATACTAATGAAAAAGGTATATGTCAAACTGATGGTTGTTTGTTTCGTGGCCGGAAGGTTTTGTAACATATAACGTGGTCTTTATGGGAGGGCCTTCCTTTTAGTATTCCGATCGCTGCCACGGACTTAGAAGAAGTTCGAGAGTCCTCCCATAAACTAAAGATCTTGAACGAATTCTTCCTTCTTGATAGAAGGAAGATATGGATACTTCATTAAATAACCTCCCCCTTCCTCTGTGGCAAGGTACCACCTTAACTTGGATGGCAGGATTTATACTTTTTCTTTTACTTTCCCTGATAGTAATGGCCTTGCTGATCTCCTTTAAAAGGAAAGGTAAAAATAAAATTTTCACCGTGCTTGGCTTTATACTCGGCGCATTTGTTCTTTTTTGCGTGATCTACATTGCTATGGGAGTCTCTTTTGTAGTCGATATTGGACTTGGATGGAAACTTTCCCTTCTAGCAGGAACTCTAGTGGTTCTCTTTGCTATTTCTAGCATTGCTATTATATACAATGTAGTTGGCTGTCCCATGAAGAAGCGGCACGTTTTTATCTGGTTAACGTTGTTTACAATCTCCTTGGCTTCAGCGCTGATTTTAGGAGTGCTAGGGGCCCAAAAAGCTCAAAAGCAATCTATGGGTCACTCCTTACCTCAGTAAATGGGACTACTTTTTAAGGGAACATTTTCATTCTTTTAGAAACTTACTCTCTTTAGGAGTATCCATACCACTTCTCAACCATAGCTTTACTGTGCTTTCAAAGTCTTTATTTTTAAATTCCTCTAGAATTTCTTTTCGTTGTAATTTATAGATTTCAAGCACTGGATCTCCTAAAAAATACAAACTAATGGGCGGAAGAAGCAAATCTGAGACGTTGACCTTCTTTTTATCAAACTTGGTTTTAATAAGTAGGGAGATGTCTTGAAAGTATCGTATAGAAAAAGGAAAATCATTTTCAATTTGCCAAGAAAAAATAAATGAGTTTCTGGATCCATACCCAAAAAGCAATCCTTGGGTATACTGATCGCGAAAGGCACGCTCCCAAAAAATAGAATTTGGATCTGAAATCTCATTCAAAACCTTTTTAGGTTCAAAAGGCGCTCCAAAAACTTTTTCAAATTCAGAATAATGAACAGTTAACACATAAAGCAAAGAACAGTTATTGATGAAAAGCCCCTCCAGATTTCTCCTCTCAGAGAGGTTTTCTCCAAAAGGAGCTCTACGTGTGATAAACTGAAAATGAGGCCCTACATAATTTTTCATTTTTGTTTTCCAGTCCTCCCATAATTCACTGTACTGGATATGTTTGTCTAACTTATGAGAAATCTTGTATTCCTCAAATGTTTCAATCCTATCTTCCGGGTATTTAATTTTTGCGTATTCGAGGTGTTTTTGATACTCTTCAGCCGTTTCCAGGATACCGGATCTAACATCAAAGCTAACCATAGGCTTTGATCCCATAAGTACATAAAGTCCTCCTTCGCGAATCATTACATTTTCTAAAAAAACGAGTTCTTCGCTTTTTTCCGATGTATTGAAATAAAAAAACAATGACAAAAAACCTACCAGTCCAGTAATACTGAAAAAGTAAACAGGTTTCTTCATCTTAAAAAAGAGTGATTCTATGACTTTCCAACGATTCATGAAAATCTCCGTTTTTGTCTTCCTATTGAAGTTCGGTTCAACAGCATATGCTCACGATGATCAACATCAAGATATCATTGACATGCTTTTAAAACACGCAGGAAGTTCTATTGAAAAAATCGAAGGAAATAGAATTGTTTTTCATCCCGAAAAAACCTGCCTTTACAATGGCATTATTTATGTCGAAGGAGAACACGGCGAGGCCATCGATTTGTCTCGTGTGCATCAGCATCTATTCTATGATGGCCCCTCGCTTTCTTTTCGGCAGCCAAAACCTAAGGAAAGGAGGATTTATTATATTTGCACCAACTGCACATGGGGAGCAAATCTATCCAGCACACAAGATGCTCCTCTAGAATGTCCAAGATGTCATCATGCTCCGCTTCTTATTAGATATCAGTGACATTCAAAGGTTTTCTCTAAGAAAACAATAAACTGATTGAGTGAATTCTTCCTTCTTGCTAGAAGAAGGATATGGATACTTCATTAAACAACATCCCCCTACCTCCGTGGCAAGGCACTATCTTAACTTGGATGGGAGGAATTACGCTTGTTCTTTTACTCTCCATGATACTAATGGCCTGTCTAGGCTTCTATAAAAAAAGACACACCGTTTTTCGCCTCGTATTGGGCGCATTTGTCATTTCTTTTCTAGGCTATAGTACTATGGGAGCTTATTTTTTTGGCGGCATTGAACTTAAATGGCCTCTTGACATTCTAGCAATAGCTTTAGTATTGCTCTGCGCTATTTCTAGCATTGCTCTTATATGCACGATATTTTCCTCTCCCATGGGAATACGATATTTTTTCACTTGGCTAGCATTGCTAGTGTTTTCCCTTTCAGCAATGACTTTTCTAATAATGATCGTCCCAAAAGGACAGGTATCCGCTAATTCAACAGGTTTGCCACCATGGGGAACCTGGGTTGGTGGTTGGTCGGTCTCTCAGTAAGTGTTCTAAAGATTAGAATCTAATGCTTAAAATATTCCAAGAGTCTCATTCTTACCGATTATTCCGATACTTGAGCTTGATTTTTGTTATAGGAAAGTTCCCTGGCAATTTTACAAAAGCTTGGTTGATCTCTAGAGATTGGATACTAGTGGAAGAAACCACAGGAGAAGTTTTGCTCTGGAAGGAAAGATTGACCCCATCTCTCATTTCATGTGCCCCATAGGAAATGGCTTCTTGGAATTCCTTTATCTCTTTTTCTCCAAAGGTTCTAGAAATACGAGCTGCAATTTCAGGGTCTTGCTCTGAAAACGCTACCCTAGTCGCACAATTCCCCATTATCACTCTAGTAAGATCCTTCCCATAGATCATTTCTAATTGAGAAGGGCTTTGAATGGCTAATATAGAGCACCCACCAAATTTCCGGCTTTCTGTTAGACAGGTTTCTAAGTCTTTCAACCTGTTTAAGGCGGGAAGTTCATCAGAAACAAACCACAGTCTTCTTTTAAGATCTGGGCTCATTTGGATGAGGCTGTGCATGGCAATTGAAAACCATGCGGAAAGCAATGGTACTAAAGAAACTCTTTGTCCAACAGTTGACGTCAAAAATAACCAGCTATCGTCTGATCCATTTTGCACCCAATCTCTTATCGAAAATGGATCATCTGTATCTTTAAGAAGTTCTAAACTGCGAAGGTAAGAGGAGGCTACTGCTCTGATAGACCCTGATGTTCTTTCAGAACTTGGATCCAGAAATGGAGAAGCTTTACTACCTTTGAGTGCCACATACAAGTTTTGGATAGGATCGTATAAGATGAGCTTTGATACTTCTGTGATTTTCTTCTCGGAAGATTTCATATTGAGTATTGAACAAAATACTTCTTGGGCTGTAACGCGCCAAAAGTTTTCTGAATCATTGTATGAGGAAGGGATAAAGCTTTGAGCCATCGCATCATAATCGTACGAATCTCTGCATTCAGCCCATGGATGCCATGGGGATCCCCTTTTATCGAACGGATTTAAGATGATGTCTTTACCTTCACGATAGTATTTAGATACAAATTCGCCTGTTGTATCCACTATAACGGCCCGTTGCCCAAGCTTTCTTATCTGAGGAAGAAGATGGTGAAAACAATTTGTTTTTCCGCTCCCTGTGCCCCCTGAGAGGAGGATATGCCGAGTTTCTGTCCCCTTTACAAGAGGTAGGATGCCTAGTTTAATAGGAGAAGCTTTTCTTTTTAGGTGTAAATGAACGGCCATTTTGAAGGCTGATTCTTGTCTTTGCCCTTCTATATGTTTTTTCTTGCGAGACATCATTCCTTTGCCAAGAAAGAAAATGACAGATCCACAAAAGACTTTTAATAAAATAGCAAAAGAATCGATGAGGTTTTTTTGAGTTTGCTTCCAGAATTGATCGAATGGTTTTTTGCATAATTTTTCTAGCCTATCTCCTTTTACGAGGACGTTCTTCTCTTTGTACTTTTTATGCTCCACTTTAAGTAAAAATTCGCTATCCACAGCTACTTTTTCTCCCAAAAAGCCAATCGTCTTAGCTTTTCCATAGTACCAGATGGATTGAAAGTGAGTTTTTGGGATTTTATACATTTTATAGGCAAAAAAAATGGTGCCGATGGTAATGGATAGCATGATAGCAATACGAAGGACTTGGCGTGCCATTCTCATTCGATGAGCCCAAATTTGCCCGCCTTCTGCAATCGTCTTTAAAAGTTCCATCGCCAATCCTTTAGTTTTTATTTAATGAGGCCCGCGCTTTTTTTGCCATTTTGGACCTTCAAAGCTTCTTTAAAATGATCCTTGTCTTCTTGAAGCTTTTCCATTGCAGGGATAACGGTTAATGTGACGGTCTTATGGTCCACTTCGATTTTTAAGCCGTCCGGTGTTATGAACTCTGATTGAGACAGATGTAGCCTAGCTTTTTTCATAAAAGGGCTATATTCTGTATAGAAAAAGTCTTTTAGATTATTGAATTTAGAAGGTTCTTTCTCGACATCTTTCACTAGCCTGGAGTTTGGATTGATACTGCTATAACGATCAGAGGTATCATGTATTTTTTCCTTATCGTTTAAAACAATTTCAATCAGCTTCTGGTTTTTTCCAAATATTAAGATCCCCGTGACACCTTTTCCAAATTGCGCAAAGGATTTATAGGATTCGATATGGATGGTCGGAAATTCAGAACTATCCATGAATTTAGTTACTGTAAAATCGGTCTTTGATTTTGTTAATACATCTAGAACGTTATCAAAAGAATCTTTCCCTGGAGTAAAACCCCAGTACGTTTCAGAAACATGCTTTTGGTTAGGATAAAGCTTTTCGTAAGCTGTTTTGACTAGTCGACACTTTCCATAATCACTCATTAAAAGAGAATTAGGGATGAGAAGATTGCCGAAGAAGCTAAGTACCGCTATCAGAATAGTCGCTTGTATTGGAGGGACCAGTGTTAAAACAAGCACAATAGAGGCTTTTCTTTTTTTAAATTTGGCAATGATAGCCAAACCTAGAGCAACACACATAAAATACAAAGTTCTCAGCGTATAAACGAACATAATGACTAAAAGGAAGTTGACTACATTGGAAATTCCTCTGGAAAGCAAGTAAAATGGCCAAGCTATTAAAGCGGCCAGTATAGCAAGAGAAATCACAGGAGCCACATATCCAAGTTTTCTAACCCAGGGTTGCCCTGTAAAACTTGGGGTATCCATTCCCTCTTTGGGAAATACGTAATCTATAAGTCTTCTCGTTTTTAGGAACCCAGGGTTTGTAAAAGATGAGAGAATTTCTTCGGTCTCAGGGTTTTTGCTCATTTTGCCCTCCTTGCAAACTTTGATTTTGGTCTCCAAATAGCATATTCCACACACCTACGGAAATCCCTTTAGTTGTCTTAACTGGATGCATTACCGCGGACTCTTTAAAATACTGCACTAAAATCGGATTATCATAGTCAGTTATTTGCTTGGTTTCGTTTTTCATGGGATTATATTGGCCACTCAGGTTGCCCTTTTTTTCATCTATCCTTTGATCCCGATTAACCTTATCTTCTAATACACGATTTTCAATGTCATCGATACTTTTTTGGGTATCTCCAAAAGAATGTCCAATTTTAGCCACTCCTTCTTTATATATGTTTTGCTGGTTTTCTGGGAAGTTGGTTATATGGTTTGATTTTACGTTGGTTTTATGGGACTCATAATACTCTGGAATAGAATTGTTTACGGTTGTTTTAGCTGGGATATATTCGGACACAAATTCATCAATTAAAGCCGCTTTTCGAGGATCTGAATGAGGAAGCTCAGCATTAGAGACCACTAAACTAGTATCGTTATCAAATTTTTCAGCTAGGAACTCAACAAATCGTTGATTGAGATTTTGATGCACAGATAGGTTTTCACTTTTCATATCACTAGACAAATTAGATAGAGACTCATGTTGTGAATGAGCTGCCCTCCATTGATCCACCGAAGATTCTGTATTGCTATAGGACTGGACAAAATCTTCGTGGTATTTGGCATCTTCTGACCCCAGGACACTAGCAACCTCTCCTTTCGAGAGGTTTTTGATTGTCTGGATTTGGTCTTGGAATGTTTTAGAATCAAAGGTCCTATCGGAAGCTTGATGTCCTTCTGATTTTGATACCCCATCCTGTGAGCTCATCTGGAAGTCCCCTTTAACACCAAAAAGACCTCCTCCGACGCTTCCGGAAATCATCTCTTTGATAGCAGCATCTTTTCCGATCCCATGGGTTGTGGCATAATCTTCACTAGCCCCTTGTACATATTGATAGGCTTTGTACGCACTGGACATCTCTTGAGTATTGAAATTTTCTCCTGATTGAAGATGTCTTGAAATTGCTTCAGACAGCCCTACAGCTTTATTCCCCGTTTCCGTGATACCGGAAGAGACTGCTGTTGAGGCTTCAAAAGTAGAACTTTCCGATCGAGAGAGAGAATTTTGTAAAGAGCTATTGAATGCCTCTGTTCTTGATACCCCTTCTCGCAGATAAGAGTCGCTTTGTTTTAAATACATCTGCCCTTGATCCGGTACATAAGTCATCGTTTCAGACCCAGAATCAATCATTACGCTGCCCTGAGAATACGAGCCACTATAGGACTGTTTATACATGCTAGAATTGTAGCCACTGACGTTATCTAAGCTCAAATTGCCATAGCTGTAGTTCCCTGATGTCACTTCTTGGGCTGATGTTGATGCAGCGGATTGCGCAGGAGCCATCAAAGAAGACGCCATTTGTACCATCTGGCCTACTCCTCCCTTAATGATAATCCAAGAAAGAAAGGGAATAAATGCCATGGATATAGCTGCGATAGACTCCATAGAGCTATATAAGTCCATAAGACCTTCAGACGTGGATAGAGTAAGAGATAGATTTCCATGTAAGGCGGAAGGGTCTATTGCTTGTTTTCGTAAGTCCCAAATGGAGGAAAGCATAAAATTGATCACAATATAGAAAACGGGCCAAATGTTAACCCAAAGGATGAAATGGAGCCATTGTATTAGAGATTTAATCCCAAAAGACAGCAAAGAGATCAAAACAACAATTGGAAATACCATGTAAATGGTTGCCTCAAAAAAGTTCCTCATAGCCACAATGGAAGATACGCCTAAGGCTCCTAGAGTTTTTTGGTTTTCTTTTTGAAGGATTTCTGCACGGCGAGAAGAAAAAGAACTTAAATTGCCCGGGATCTCTTCCCTTAGCACGTCAATAGCTATTTGCTGCTTTATGAGGTTTTGAACGTCCGTCCCATTCTTTTGTTTATCTAGAAGAAAATGAACTTGGTCCCCTAATTCTCCAATAGCGATTTCTTTAGCACTTTTTTCAGCATTACCATTTTTAAATAGTAAGTTCATTTGCTTCATCGCTTCTTTGCAAGTCAGAATTTTTTCTTCTTGGGCATCTTTATAGAAGACGGTTCTGATGTTAGAAGTGTTTTTCTCTAGAAATTGCAAAATATTCGATGTTTTAACCAGAGCATCTTTAGAATAAAGGCCTATTCCTAGATCTCTAAAGACGCACTCCCTGCAAAACTCTCTAAAATTGGTTTCTAGTACAGGACTGGCTATACGGCATTTTTTAGCTTTAAAAACTTCATTAGCGGCATAGATATTCCCCGTCCAATTGTACATTTGATCATTCACTCCATGAGAGCTTCCTGTAAAAAGGCATTCCAATTGATAACCCATAGAGCTCGCAAGGGTCGCTATTTTGGCTAACACAAAAGGAACATTACTAACCTGATATAAAACTCCCACTTGCGTCGAAGATGTCTTTGATGCGAGATGATCATAAATATTTACTGTGGTTTTTGGAACCAACACACAGCTCACAATCCCTATTGCGGGCAATAAAAAGTTACGAATGAGTGGGTCGAACTTTTCTCTGAAAAACGCTAAGGCAACGCTACTCATCCCGCCTATTGCTAATGTGATTCTTAAAATCCCATTAAAAGCCTTTCCTAGACCTGTTTTTGAATCGCCATAAAGGATTAGGGATATGGCGTTAAATACCTTTTGCAAGAGTACTCCTCCACCATAGGTGTGGATAGCCATGTCTTTTAAATCAGAGTTTTGAACCGTCTCTTTTGCATAGGAGGGTTCAGCATAGAATAAGCCTAAAAACAGAAAAATAAAAAAGACTAGCTTAAGATGTCTCATACTCCCCTTTCCTTGTCTCGCATTGTTCGATCTATTTTAATCATATAGTCGATCACTTGGTGTTCGGCTGAGATTTGATGGTAATTTTCAATATTTAAAGCTTGAATATCCTTTAAAATACCTTGAGCTTGCTTGATATACTCATCGAGTTCATAACCATTGATTTGGGCCGCTCTCAAAGCCTCCGCCTTGCTCAGAGTATCTTTGATCACTTCTTCCGTAAAATGTAAAACCCTTTCAAAAGCTATGAGGTCGCTATACCTGTCGATCGCAATCATGGATCCCTTGTTGCTATATTGGCTCATTAAAGAAATGAGGCTTCCTATAGGGAAATGCGTGCTTTTAATTAGATTCATCTCCTCTTGATCCAACTCTGAAAATTCGTTTTTGCTTTCATTTAAGATTTTTCCTTGGATCGATTTCAAAGTTTTCAATACTTTGTTCTTCCAAGACTTGTCAGGATTAATCTCCAAAGGGACCAGCTTTACATTGATCTTATCTTCATCCATTTTATAAGCTTTTTCCATGGTCCCTCCAAAACGGAGAAGATCCATGGCTTTTTTATATTGGGGTGGGAATACACGAATTTCCTTTTCCTCTTTCCCATTATTCATCGTATCTACCACAACGATGGTCCCAGTAACATTGAGAAAAAGACATTTAGTTGTCTCATCTAGATCCATTTCTGATAAAGCCTTCCAAGCAATGTTATAAGACCCAACAAAAATATGGTCGTTGTTTTCTCTTACTTTACCAATGGCAGCTTGCCTTTTTGACTTGTCATCGCGGCAGCCATGTTTTGCCTCTATTAAATCCGTAAAAAGAGGATTGTGCGTCGTTGCATGCTCGCATATATAAGATGAGGCAGCTTGAGACTTGGGCCACATACCCTGTACAAGAGAGCTTGAGAGTTCACAAGAGTTGATATTGATTGCGTTGAGCTGGTTAGCCCAGGTTTGGATTTGTTTCATAGAGGACGAAACAAGTGGAGATACAGTCTCAATCCCCAATAAAAAGGCATAGCCAACGCCATTAGAGGCTATACTTTTTAGAGCCTTTTTCATTTCATCTTTGCTAGCTATATTGAGTCCGCCGAGGGTATAATCGATCCCTCCGCAGCCGGCAGAGAAGCTCGGCATTTGAACATGTACCGGATTTATGTCATAAACGTTCACGCGTGCAACACCATTCCCCCCAAGAAAGTGAACCCCCATTTGAGAGGAATTTATTGCGTCCGAAGACGTTGTATTGTGAATGACGTTAAAATTTTCAAAAAACTGGTCCATGCTTTTCTCTAGATCAGCAAGAAGAAAAGATGCATTCAACGCAAACAAACACCCAGAAATGAACAAGATCTTAGTCATCGATCTCCTCCCCCTTCAGCTGGTTTTCTATGTTTTGCTCGATTTCATTTACAGAAATGAGACCGGCTCCTACCGGAAAAGCCTTATTTTCTTTTGGATTTACAATAAACATCGAAGGAGTCACTTGAACCCCCATGTTGACGCTAAGCCCTTTATCTACTTCAAAATCCGTAAGCCCTTGTGTTCCGATTCCATCTAAAGAAATAGCTTTTACCTTCCATCCGTTGGTAGAACCAAAAAGAGAAGCAACTTCCGCAGCTTTTTCAGAAGAGTATTCTTTGCCTCGAAAGAAAACCAAAAGGAAGTACTCTTTAGATAGCTTTTGCATAAGAGCTTTTTTCTTTTTCAAGTCGAACTCTCTTTTTGCAAGAATTCCATAATTGCTCGTTGGATTCGCTAAAAAATCCCCTAAAAATGGTTTTTCTAGCAGTACTTTTCCCCAAGTAGCCGCAAAATTCGAGCTTTGATCCAAAACCTGTTTTTGTGCAGAAATATAACTTTCTACATTTTCAGTCGTAGGTTCGAGCAAAGCCAAAGAAAGCATTTTTTTAAGTACCACCTTCTCTAGTTCCAAAATGCATTCAGCTTCATGAGCATTTAGAGGCGGTTTTTCTGCTTTTTCTTCAAAATAGTACCAACCTTCTAACTTCTGATCATACCAAGGAGCATCTGCCTGTAAAACTCTCAAACTTGCTAAAAAAAGAAGCAATATTTTCCAGTTATTGACCATCATCAACTCCCCTATTTTCTTGTTTTCTAGCGATCTCTTGTGTTTTTGAAAGAGCTGCCTTCTCATCATTTTGCACCTTAGAAATGGTATCTCGAATTTTTTTAGACATTTTTTCCTTGTCTACCTGAAAATCATCTACAAATTCTGAAAGGTCCATTGTCGAAAAGTTTATTGTTTTAAGCTGATCTAGAGTGAATCCTTGACAGTTTGGCTTGTCTGCACTCCCCCATTCGATTTTTAGTTGGCTTCTGCCCTCTTCTTGAATGATACGATCTAATTTCGTAGGGAAACAGCAGAAGACTTGAGCTGTCTGAGCTCCAAAGTTTAACTTCTTAGTCCCTACGTAATGGCACTTCCCTTCTTGCCTTTTTTCAGATAAAGAGACTTCAGTGGCGTTACATTTGACTAGATACGATTTTACAGCTAGGCCATCCATTCTCTTGCAACAATCAAAAATATCTCCACCAAGAAAGCTTCTTAAGCAGGTATAAACATCCCCTTTAAAGATCCTTGCATTGCCTGCATGAAAGTCTGTTTCAGAATCTTCGATTTCTTTTTTCAAATTAGAAAAGACGGTCAAAGTTGTTAAAACCTCTCCAAAATCCCCATTCATTTCATAAGAAGTATCGTGACCATCAAGTCCGCTGATTTCGTCTGTTGCAAATTTCCGAGTATCGATTTGATATGAAGCTTTTTTTCCCATTTCATAGGTCTTTTGCCAAAGCTCGCACTCCCCAAAGTCAGTAGTTTTCAAGCATTTTTTCTTAATGACCGATCCACCTGCCTGACGCAATTTGACACAAGGAGACTCTTCGTAAGATCCACAAGAAAAAAACAGCTGCTGCTCCCATGTATCTCTATAGATAGACTTGCCTTTAATAGACCGTGTCCCCGCCCCTTCCAATACTCTAGCATAAAGTAAGCGACAGTTAGGGTTAGCTTCGATACGAGATAGGACTTCTGGGTGCTCTGATACCCAACTATCTTTCTCTGCGTAGGGCTGAATGATGATTTCTTCGATCCAATTTTTATCACAGGAAACCCCATCTCGATGTTTCCATTTGGAAACGACGTGATAATCTTTGAAGTATCCTCCCTCATCAATGTACGCATCAAAAGACTCCAATTCAGAGTCTTTTGACAAACGTTTCTTCTCTTTAGAAACTTTTTCTTTAGCTTCTTTTTCCCAAAAATATTTCTTGGTATTTTTATGCCCATGACAGTGCTTGATTGCATTTTTGATCTCATCCGTCACAGTCACTACCTTTTTTTGAGTGAATGCGACTTGGTAGCTACCTAACTCTTCGCAAGTAAACAACCTTTCCTCTGCCGGAATGACATTTGTTTCTGTTGAGACAATTTCCAATTGACTATCCGGATCTTCTGCAACGATTCTACTTAATCTGAAAAAGTCTTCACTTCCTTCAAAAGATTCCTTTTTATCGGATCCTTCTAAAAACTTTTGAAAATCATTCTCTTCTTCAATAGTTCCGATATTTTTGAAAGACTGGGGGTTCTCTTGGGAGTGAAATTTCTTTCCTTTATCTTTTTCAGGTAGCAAGTCATCTTCGGAAACAGCTTTTTCTTCTACGCCTTTTAAAACATCAGGAATCGTTCCTTCAGCCCATTTTTTGGCATCTTTAATCTCTTTTTTCATAAGAGCCTTTTCATCACTCCCATGAACGGTACCACTTAGAAAAAGAAAAATAACCGTAAGTAGAAAGAGATTCATGCGGGGCCTTTTAGTAAAAACATCGAAGGCTTTACCACATCCAAGCAACACTGCTTTTTTTTCCAAATAAGATAGACAAAATCTTCTCCCTTATAAGGAAATGTTTTCCCGGATCCCCAAATTGCATCACTTTTCCCAAGGGCGAGGCATGGGCCCTGAGTATTTGCAATCGGATGAACTAACTGTGTTTTATAGATTGTCTTCTTCAGACGGAGAAATTTTGTTTTATCGCAAAAATTATCTTTTTCAAATCCGAACCCCATTCCGATGGAATGAATTTTGCTCAGCAGCCTCTGGACTAATAGATAACTTGCTTGAATGCCCCCGATATGATGAGGAACGTGTCCTACAAAGGGATATAACACACCCGAGCATCCTGCACACCAAAACAGCTTGTCTATGGGTTTATCCATTGTAGATGCTGCGCAATCTCCAATACACGCAGCCTGAGCCAAAGGATTAGCAAATAAGAACACTTCAGGACTTACAACCGAAGCCCATTGGTCATCATCCCAAAAGGGATCGAATTCAGAAAGATAAGAAATCTCCAAGGTGGACTGATCGACACAAGGAAAACTCGGGAGTAACGATAACCAGGAAAATACGGGAAAGTTGTAATAATGAACATTGTAAAAGCTGGTTCTTCCTCCATCGCCAAGATGAGATACGGCGCCTCTCTTGCGGATGTCAGCCTTTCCTACAGTCACCCCACCCCAAGCAGTAAGCTCATAGGGAGTTCTCGTAACATCAACTAATGCAGCCGGTTCCCAAAAAGACAAAGGCAGCCCAACCTTTGGAGGAGATCCAACACAAGAGCAAAGCTCGCTTCTACTATGATCTCCAAAATCTTTATAAGAAGGAGTTGTATTTACACCCGATATATGCACCGGGAATACACAGTTCCAACAAATATCCGTAATAGGATTAATGAACTTCCCTTCTCCGGCAATCGCGGGCCTAATTAACAAAGAAAATGGAAGTAAGGTAAAAAACAATACTTTTTTCAAGGTGCATTTCCCATGTAGGCTGTTTCAGATTGGGAAAGCTTCATCCCCTTCATAATAGTAAAAGCCTTTCCTTTATTGGATCCTTTCTCGGAGAAGATCTCTAGGGCCTTCCTTAAACGGATATTACCGATTACCTTGTCATAAGAAGCCTCTCCATCTAATACAATCGCAGGAACAGCCTCTATTCCGTATTTTCCAAAAAGCTCAGGATTAATCTGTATGGGAGCTGCTATACCAGAAGCTCTGAGCTCCATAACCTTTTCAGAAAAAAGCTGAAAAGAGTTTTCAGGAACTCCCTTCAAGACAAAGCATCCATTTGTCGACTCCAATTCAGTCGACAAATCCTTCCAAGATTCTACAGGGACGGAAAAAGAGATAAAAACATATAGGTTTTGTATAGAGACAGTTTCATCGACCGTCTGTTGATCTGTCTGTACATTTTTAGAAAGACATTTTTTGCAATTCGCGGCTTCTGTTTTTGAAGCGGCCTCTTCTTGCAGGCCCCTTAAAAAAGACATAGCTTCTTGCTTGTCTACTAAATTTTCAGAACTAGAGATAAAGTCAGTTATCTCATCTGCACAAAGACTGATAGACATCAAAAGAGCAAGGGATAAGAACCGACTCATAGTTCTACCCCTTCTGCATCTAAAGCGATCTCTTCAACAAGTAATACATTCCCTTGCTGTGTAATCCTTGCCGGTACATTTTTAATCTGAAAATGCCGGCTATATGTGCCACTTTGATCAAAATAAATGGGTCTTCTCTCTTGAGCTTCGAGCTCTATAGGGCGACCTCTTACCAAAATCCATTTAAAGGATCCTTCCAGCTTTCTAGCCCATTCAATTTGAGCAGCGTTATCCCCATCTAAGAAAAGAAGACTGCTTGATAAATGAATCTTTTTGAGAGGATTTACAAGAGTCCCTGCTTTAACAATAACAGAGCCTTTTTCATTTAAAATATCCTCTTTCACCCTTAGTGATGGGTCGAATAAAAAGGAGCGATACTCATGGGCCGTACCGATGCCTTCCACAGGAGATGGTTTTGAAGCTAAATCAAAAAGAGCCTCTTTCAGCTCCTCTTTTTTTTGGCTAAAAAGCTTTTCAGACATGTTCTTTTGCATGAAGTCTATCAGACTTTCTTCTATGACAGGGAAAGACTGCCCCATCACGCCTAAATCCTTTCCAAGGGCTGTCAAACAAAAGCTCAAAGTCATTAAAAACATCGACAGTTTAGTTAGGCTATTCATCTTTTTCTCTTTTTGTTCCCTTTTTACCTTCCTCTAAAAAAGGGCTCCCACGCATTACAGTAGGAGCTCTTTACAAGCACAAAAAACCAATTTCTCTTCTAACTTCTCTTAAATTGTAGCTTCTCGCCTGTATGGGAGTTTACAAGCTGCAAGTACAACTCTTTTTGAGCATCCCGATTAGGGATAAAAATGAGACCGTTAAATGTTTCGTATGATTGGATGGTGCGCTCTTTTATTGCCTTTTCTTGGTAGTCAGCATCTAAATATTTATTTGCAGCAGAAGACTTAATCCCGTCATAAATAGCAGGAATTAAAAAAGGACTAATAATAAGACCTGGAATCCCCCAAGCGATCACTCGTCCGGCCGTTGAAGTATGAACTTTGTTTGCTACTTCAGCATATGGAGCGACTGTCACGCTAAAATTGTTCGGGTTCAAATACATTGGATCTGAAGAGTTATTTCTTACCGTTAGCTGTACAGGAACATACCCTTCAGAAATCACGTTTCTTCCAAGATATGTCTTACAATCGGTCTTATCAAAAGTCTTCCAGCTTACAGAAACTTCCTTATTTGGCACGGATTTCACAGCAGTTTCCTCAGAAAGCATAGTGAGTTGATCTGCTTTGTAATTGGCGCACCCGGTTAAAACGAGCGTCAAGCCTAACGCCATTAGACCTCTATTTTTTTTGAACATAAATCTCCTTGTTTTTTTAATTTTAGAAGCAAAGAAACTGCTTCTTTTGGTTTTTTTCCGCTTTGAACAGATTGTTTGAAAGATGAACTGTTTTCGATCATCCAATTCACGGCCTCTATGATAGAAAGGCCTTGCTCTTGTAATTCTTGAACAGCCTGGAAGGCTTCCGGACTCGTGGAATATAAGGTCCCGGAAAATGGATCGAGCTTCAGTCTGGCTACAGAGAAAAACCCGGTCCCCTTATTATGGATAAACATTTCAGAGTACTTGCCATCTTCTTTTCTCAAAGAAGAAAGAACTCTCTCCTTATACTCATTCATAGGAATCAGGTTTTCTTTCTTGATCGTGTTAATCGAGTTAGAGTCTTGCCCGAGCATCACGAGCCAGTTCGAGTTTTGAAAAGCAGCTTGAGCTCCTAGCGAGCTCTCAAAGTCTTTTAACCCCTGAGTTCCCACAACCAAAGCTCCGTTATATTTACGTAACCGTCTAGCTAAGCTCTCTATGAATCCTTCCATCTGAGGACTTTTTAATAGATCCCAAGCTTCATCGATGCAGATCAGACAACGTTTATTTCTATCTCCCATGAAAATTTGGTTGGAAATCGTCAAAGTGAACATCTGCATAATCACAGACTGCAAATCCGCCATTGTTTTTAGAGATTCCGTTTCGATGACCACTAAATCATTAGAAAAGTTAATCGTATTCGACCCGTAGAAATAATGAGAAAAAGCTCCGGTTTTACTAAATTTCTTCAGACCTTCTTTTAAACTCTCAGCAGCACCTTTCATCAGCTCAGAATCGAATTTAATTCGGTCTATTAGCTCTATTACACTGTCAACGCTTGCATTGCTTCCAAACTTTTCCCAGGCAAGTTTCACAACAGTATTGAGGATATTTGCCCTTTCCTTATCAATTTTCTGACATGGCATAGCCATCGTAGCAATGATAGACGAAACAATTTCCATGGAACTATTTACAGCATCGATATCACCATCAGATTTGATGAAATTAAAGGGATTTAGATTGAACCTACTTTTCTCAGAAAACTCCAAAAATTGGCCATCTACCAGATGGCACAGCTTTTCAAAGCTTCGTCCAAGGTCTAAAACAAAAACTCTCCCACCCTGCCCTAAATGGCTCATGATTAGCTCAGCCATAAAGACGGACTTCCCGGATCCGGAAGGTCCCACAACAACTGCATTTAAGTTGCCGTCTGTAGCAAACTGATCCCATGTAGCAATTTGACCTCTTCTGCCCATCAATGGCATGCCCTTACTCGAATTCCCCCACCATTCCCCAATGCAAGGAATTAAACTGGCCGTTTCTTGTGTAATGGTCGTTCTCATAGAGCGAATCCGTTTCAGATTCTTGATGTACGCAGAGTCCTCTCCCCAAGACATCGGTAAACACGATAAAAAATCAGGTAAATGAACAAAGTCGTTTTCTTTGATCTTAAATCCATATTTTTGAAAAAGAGCCCTTAAAGTAGATTCAACAGTCACCAAATTTTGCTTTTCAGCCCAAATCCCACAACTAAATCGGGTTTCTACAAATTTCTCGCCCTCGAGCAACTGTTTTCTGACCAAAAAATTCTCAGAACTCTCTCTAGGCAGCTCAGGCACCATTCGAACTATTGAAGGGAACTTCATTTGGTGCTCTACAAGCTTAGATTTACTAGAAAACTTTAGTTCTGCTTTTTCTTGATTGGGGAAGTGGATCCCGTACTGAAAGTAAAAAGGAGCCTGAATTCTATAGGACCCGTTAAAAAAGTCCCCTAGGAGCTCGCCCATATAAGACAGCGTCCAATAATCGGGGACATCCACTACTTCATAGGTCCTTAAAAAGGCTTTTTTATCTTTCCCATGAAAAACTAAACCCTCTTTTTGAGCTTCGATAGCAGTCCCAGGAAGACATACTTGCTTTGATATCCACGTATTTTTATTCCAGCTTCTTCTAGATTGCGTAGATACATCCAAATCAAAGTTGACAAGTCCGGACAGTAGCTCTATCAATTGAAAGGGCTCTATCTCAAAAGCCTGGCTTAGCCTGGAAAAAGTTTGTATTGCCTTGCTTTTTTTCTCAACCAGCTTATCCAAGGAAAACTCTAAGTCTTTCTCTTGAGGTTTTGGTTGGCTGTATGAAAAGAAAAAACGGAAAATCCTAGGAGGCACATCCCCTTTCAAAGATTCTTTTTTGAAAAAAGCTTCTCTTTTCTCTGCAATTTCTTTAAATATTCCGCCTTGCTCATGACGAGGCTTGGACCAACCGTCTAAAAATCGATCTATTCGATTATCGGCAAAAGACAAACACTGAATATCAGTCCCTTCTTCCCCTATTTCTTTGATCAAAGAACTCAGCTCTTTTTTTGCCTCCTCAAACCCACCTAAAAGAGGAATGACTTCTAAAACAAAACCAAAACTACTCTTGTTTTCATAAATTTTTCGCTTTTCATCAAAAATCCTATAAGGAAGAAGGTCTGAAAAATAATCTAAATCTAAGAAATCAGCATGATTTTCCTTCCCTTCTGAAAGCTGATCCAAATCTGTATTTTCTCCGAAAAAATTAGCTATCTTCTGCCCAACGGAGCTAAATAGAGTCATTTTGACTCCTTCTCTTCAGATTCTTTTGCAAGAATTAGCTCTCCTGCATCATCCTTGATCAAATAAATCTTTTTCTTTCTACTTTCGCCACTTCTGGAGTAACGCAAATCTTTTTCTTCTTCTTGTCTTAAGAGAATCGCAGTTCCCCTATCTTTTACAAAAAGATCCTCGCCTTCCTCTTTTTCAACGATCAAATCTAAGACTTCCCCTACCGACTTGCACCCAATGCCTTTCCCGGGAGGACACTCAAATTTAGTCCCGTACACTCCGCAAGATGAAAGAAAAAGACACCCGAACCCTAAAAAAATCGCTCTCATAATGACTTACCTTTTTCGATTAATGTGGATAGCTTTTTATTCAATAAATCAAGGCTTGGATACTCATCTAAAAGAGTTCCGTTGATCTCAACTGTCGGGATGGTCTGAACCACGTCTTTTTGCTTTAAAAAGGCGTAAGCTTTTTGAAAAGCATCTGTCTTTTCTAAATAGGTAATCTCCCCAAGATTAGGGACAGAGACTTTAAGCTCTTCCAGAATTTTTTGCAGTATAACGGTATATTTATTGGGAAGTTTCGAACTTTTAACCGATTTTTCGTCAAACATCTTCATAACAACATTCAAGAACATGCTTTTTTGCCCTTCTTCCAAATGATCTAGACATACCATGAACTGCAAAGTAGCTAAATCAGCAGGATCCGGATGGAAAACCCAAGAAACCTCGTTGGAATCTAAATACTTACTTTTAATGACTCCAAAGTCGTCATTAAAAAACCGTATGCACTGCTCACAAGACAAAGAAAAGTACTCGACAACCTGAATTGGGGCCCTTGGATTTCCAAAAGCTACATGGTACTTAGAATCCATCTTTTGAAAGGCCCACGCAGAGGAAGATCCAAAACTCAATGCTATTGCAATAATCCACTTACCCATTTCGAATACTCCTCAGCTTCAGTTCTCGTTCTTTCTCCAATTTTTTCTTTAGATCCTTCTCTCCGACCTTAATCGTCTTAAGGAACACAACATCAACAACCCTACCGGCGGCTATTTGGATAGCCGGCTGTAACTGCTCGGACCTTTTTATGTAATAGTCTGACAATTTAGTAAGGGCCGTACTTCCGCCTGATAAAGTGCTGTTGCGCAGGAGATCTAAGTCCAAAATGGTCTTGCTGTCTCCGATCTGAGACAGCTTCTCAATGGTTTGGTTATTCAAAGTAGCTTGAACAGTCTGGCCTATTCCTTGCAAAAAGGCAGCGAAAGCGGCTCTTGTAATAATCTGTCCCGATTTATCGACGACAACGCCTCTCATACCTTCTCTACCGTCTTCACCAGAAACGTAAGCGCTTACTTCTGTTTCTACGAAGGATCCATTGCGCTCAACAAGCGTAAGTCTCTCCGTTCTTATATACACCCGCTCAGTAGAAATATCGCCGATGGCATTTCCTATAATCACACTCCCCTTCAAACGCACACGTACATTCCAAGGAAGTTTACCGTTATCAAGTGGTCTTAGAAGAACCATATTAGGACCTGTAGGCTTTTGGACGGCCACGCTGCAATCAGCGCCTGAAACAAGAACACATTTTACAACGGTTCCAGCAGGGATTTCGAAAAGAACGTTCTTATCTTCCGCTTTGTCTTCAACTTCCCATACTTTCAAGGCTGATTCTTGCTCTTCAAGTCCTTCATGAGAATTTTTTGATCCCGCAAAGTTAGAAGAAGAAGTCTTGTGGATTAATTCATTTTCAAGAGTATGGACTTTATGATTAAGTTCGTTTCTTTCCTCGAATAGAACATTCTTTTCTCCCTCAATAAGGGATTTTTCTTCTTCTAAGGATACAATGGATTTTTCTAACAGCTGCATCCGTTCATTTAAAACATCACTTAGGTGTTCTAAGCTTGAAAGACGGATCTCTTCGGGCTTCGCTTCTTGAGAAACAACATCAAATTGAGGTTTTTGTACAGGGGCCGTCTTCACGTCCTCTTCTCTAGTCAAATAGACAATAAGTCCTATAATGGAGATAAAAACTCCAAACAGAGCAATATAGAGTCGTTGCTGTCTTTGACCAATCTTTCTAGAGCTTCCTTGCATATTCATCGGTTACTCCTTACCTTTTGAATAGGCCATAATGCAAATTGCTTGCTGGTTTTTATCCAGCTGCTGAACATTCAGAAAAGCCCAAGGGTTTTTAGTTTTTTTGATGGTATTAGCATTGATAACAACGGGGTTTTTCCCGGTATTTTTGATTCCATATACGACAATCGTTTCAAAAGGCCCTTCAAAAGCCTTCATAGGCTGCGCCTTCAACGGATCCGGCAAGACTAAATGGTCAGAATTTTCTATGGGCCTTTGCCCATACCCGAAAGGAACGGTTCCCTCCAGAATTTTATTCAAAAGATCCACCGTCTCTGCCTGCAAAGATTCCGATGAAACAAGAGGTTCTTCCTCTTCTTCCAATTCTTTCAAAATCACCTGTTCGGAAGGGCCAATGCCAGAAGAAACGGAGAAGTCTTGAACAAAACCGGAACCCGTTACAACGGTCAAAGTCACGGGCAGTTCAATCACTTTCATCAAGTTAATAAAGGCATTTCCGGTAGTTTTATCTAAAGTAACCGAAAAAACAGAGCTATCCCCTATGATTTTCTCAACAGACCCGCCTTCGACACAAATACGGTTGTGCGACGTTGTTGAAAAAATCACATCTATAGCGACCTTTTCATTGATAGGCTTTTCTATCAGAGAATATAGCGACGAAACTCCCAGAAAAGGCATCGCTGCCAATAACATCTTTCTAATCATTTTATCTCTTCTTTTTTTAAGGAGATCAGTTGTAACTTTCCACTGCTGCACAGAAATTTTAAGGTAAACTTTCTCTTTTCTCTTTGAACGCACACAGGAGCCGTTCCCGATTTTCCAACGAAAATCAGAAACTCGCCTTCTACAATAAAGGCCTCTTGAGCCATGTCTACGTAGCTATTTTCTGCACGAAAGAAAAAGGATTGATTCTTTTGCATAACGTCTTCTTTTTCCTGAAGCAAAACCTTTCGGATTTCGTGATAAAAAGCTGGATGAACATACTCAAGAATAGTTTTGTTTTTCTTATCGACATCAGAAGGACTTCTATTCAAAAGACAGTCAGACAAAAACATGCCCACTTTTTCCAAGTAAGCATGTGATACTTTTTTGTCTTCTATCCAAAAAGAAGGACCTGTCGTTGGAATGATCACGGTCCTTTCCGTTTTGAAAAAAAGCAGGGTTGTTAATAGAACAACCCCTATAGACAAAACAACAGAGAGAAAAAGGAAAATATTTCTTTGAGTTACAAGCTTTTGCACGTTTACTTGGTAGCACGAAAGATCCATTTTTACTTCACCCACATTCGTTTGTTTGAAAAAGGAAAATTCACTCGTAGCATTTTATTGAATCTCTTCGTAGGAAGAGCCCAGTATAAAAAGCGTATCCAGTAGAGTTTAGGAAGTTTTTTAAGCATTTTTTTCATTAGATAAATCAAAGCAATCCCAATCAACGGGATGACAAAAAGACTATCAAAAAAGGATCCGGCAAAGAACGGCGCAAGATATGCTATCAAATCCGCAATGGAAAATGATAAAATCCTTACCGGGTTATCCAAATATTTCAAAAGAACATCCTCTGAGTTCCTCATACAGATGCGATCAATTCAATCAATTTTGGAACGTATCCAATGGAAAGCCCTAGTCCGCCCCAAAGCATAAGAGGCTTAAAGGACCCTGCTGACCAAGCTTGGAAAATGCCCATGCCTGCACCGAAAGCTAGTCCTATTTTTCTGATCCAAGGGCTACAAATCATATCGACTACGCTTTTTGTTTGAGCTTCAATTTCTATAGTTGAATCAGCAGCAAACCCATAATTTTGAGCAGCGAGGACTAAGACTAAAACAGCTAAAGGCACAGCACGCTGCATATCAATTTTCATGCATTTTTCTTTTATTGTACTTTTGGTAACTGACAATTTTTTCAAATCCATTTCAAACTCCTATTTTTGTTTTTTGGAACCTATCTCTCCTGCTTCGTGTTTCAATACGCTGAAATTCTATCGCAACAACTCTGTCGCGCATCAACGCATCAAAAAGTCATGTATACATTGCTCTTTGATTTTTTGACAATTTTTTTCTTTCGTTAAAAGTTAGAAAATGCAAAATCATTGGCGAATCCATCGTTTTTTATTCCCATAAAAAAATAATATTTGATACTGTGAAACACAGGTATGCAAAAACTGAAGGAACTCCTTGTGAGCAAAGAAAAATCAGAAGTAATTCAGCCAAAATCATCAAAGAAAAAATCTGAAAAATCTACTTTGATAGAACCGAATTGGATTAGAACAACGATGCTTTTAAGAGAGGATCATCTAGAAAAAATAAAAGCTTATTCTTTCTTAGAAGGAAGAGAATTTAAGGAAGTTATCGAAGAGCTTTTATCTATCGGAATCAGCCTAAAAAAGACCTCCGTGCAAGATGGAAGGCTGGATTTATTAAAAAACCTTTTAGATGAAAAAGTGCCAATGTCCGCTTCTTAAAAATCCGAAACACGAAGATTTTCCGCAGCTCTCACGCCCCAGCCAAACACATGACCAAAAAAGCATGTAGAACCCAAGAAACAGCCTCCCCTTAAATTTAGAAAGGTTTTCGAACCTTGGGCCTACCCATCATAGCGCTTGAAATTGTCTTAATGTATTTATGCTATCGAATTAAACTTGTTCGAACATCTGCCGTAGCTTCTCTTCCCAAAGCCTTTCTATGTCTTTTAAAGAGCATCGACCATTTTGAGATAACCTTGAAATATTCTCATTTTTATTGGCTATTGCAATAATTTCAGGGATGAACACGTTCAAAATCTTGAATTTATCACGGTCTTCGGCGAGCGATCTCCTCTCCTGTTCAATCCTTTGACTTGTATTTTGCAGATTTGCTTGTACTTGATGAAGAGCTTCTGTAGTTCGCAAAAGTTCAGTAGCTAGCCTTTCAAGTTTTCTGTTTTCCTCATTAACCGCTGTTTGGATTTCAAGTAACTCGCGTCCTTGTGCGCTTTCAAAAAAAACTCTCATTTGATCTGCAAGGCCTTGCACGCGTTCATCTGAAATAGCAAAAGATTGAGATCTCTCTGCAAAATTTTTAAACAAATCCCCCAATTGCTGGATGCAATTTTCAAGGCTTGTAATATTTGATCGAAAATCAACATTATTTTGCCTTAGAGTTTCTACTGCTATTGCTAGTTCCTCCGTTTCGTATCTTAGATATCCTATATATGCTATTCCACAGCAGATCCCAGATGTCAAAAATCTTCCAGCTATTAGCTCCTTGATGGCCATTATGCCGCCTCCCCCAATCAACATAAGAGAGAAAAATTTTGATACATTCAATAAAGCAATCTTGCCAACAATATTAGAAAGGATTGATGTATGACCCAAGCCTAGCGCCTCATTGGAAATCGCTCTCCCATACCAAACAGTTAAATCTGCTATATAAGGTGAAAAATCTAAAGTAGGGGCCCTAAAAGTTGAATACCATTGGACCCATGTTCTTGATGTAATATTCTGTTCTATTGTTTGAAGAAGCCTGTCAGCACTCCTATTCTCAGATTGCGAGAGAGAAAACAAATCTACAAAATTCGAACTTCTTGCTATATCAATTGACATAGTCATCTCCTTTTTCAGCCTATAATTAGTTTTCGGATAAAAAAATGAAATCAAAATCTTTATTTTAATTTTAAGTTATCGCAAGTGTCACATTATGTAAAATTATAAGTATCACACGATAAACAAAGCCTTCTCTTATTTGGGAAAGCGGATAAGATGATTATATCTGCTCCATGCCTGGACTAGGAAAACATGTTTTAGAGGCAGATTGGTATAGATTTGAAGGAGAAGTCAGACGACTAGTATAGTTTTGAAAGGGGAAATGCGATGACCTACGTCAACTGTTCTATTAATGCCCGCGGCCTGACTTTTGCCGCTGTCTGCACATTTCCTAAAGCATCGATTTGATTCGATGCGACTGAGTCCACACGTGATTCAGTAGAAGAAGATCTAACCTCACCTGAGAATAGCGATCCCCATTTACAAGACCACCGTATATACTCAGATGCACAATCAGAAATATGATTCATTTTTTATCCGTCACTTGCCGCCAATAATAACAATTGTTAACTAAACACTACCCTTAAAGATCGTTGCAAAAAAGCTTATTAGAACAAATTTGCATCGCATTCTCTAAGGGAGCCCCATGAATTGCTTTCTAGACATTTGTTGATTTCGCAGAAAATATCTTGAGGCCCCTATCTCGCGATATGGAACTCTTCTCGACATAATCTATTCAATGTTGTCAGAAATAGGATACCAATGCCTTGGAACGCTCCATATAAGCAAAGAGTCGTCTTTGCATACAGCAAAAAAAGAAAACGAAAAGCAACAAATCCAGAAAACCAGACGCACAGGAAAACAATGTAAAATCAAACCACATAACCAACTTCCCAGAAAACCGGCTATTAAGCTTTGAAACGGAAAATTGATCATTGCTGTTTGATAGACACCCTAAAAATGAAGTATAGCCAAGACAAAAAACTCCGAGCTAGAGAGAACATGGTCAATGGTAGCAAGGCAAAAAAAACAGCTTCGAAGATCTTAAAAAACACAAACTCGTTCTCGTTAAGAACCTCAAAAAAACCAAAACCCAGAAACCCAACAAACCAACTTTAAATAAATCCGTTTTACCATCTTTCTGTATAACCATGCAATTTTGCTTGAAAGATCAGAAAATAAAATTTCCGCAAACGAGAGACTCGTTAGATGTCAGAGCCTTCGGATATATCAACCATCATTTTTGCATACAGAGAAAAAATAAAACAGAAAGTGGAGTTTCCATTTAACCGGATATACAGAAAAACAGAATAAAACCAAACCAGTCAACTAGTTGTCAGTAAAAAATCGGTTAAAAAAACAATCCTCAAGCTCATCGAGTAGCGCAAAAATAAAATCCAAGAATCCAATAAGCCAACTTTAAATAAAACCAGCTTTCCATCTTTCTGCACATCCATCCAGCTTTGATTGAAGAGCAGAAAATGGGCTCTTTGCAAAAAAGCACTTAGATCTCATAACTTTCGATACATCGCCATGTTCTTTGTATGCAGCAAAAAAGGAAACTTAAAAAAAATAAAACAGGAAGTAAGCATTCCAGACATTCAGAAAACCAGCTTCAAACCAACCCAGCTAAACATTTTTCCAGAAAACCATATTTAATCATTTAATAAAAAGTGCCGCTGTTCTACAGTGAAGGAAATTGGTAAGAACCACACAATGCAAGGATTCCGAGGATGTACAAAATAGCCATTTCGAATCAAAAAGGGGGAGTAGGGAAATCAACTACTTCTATCAACTTAAGCGCAGGGCTCGCATATGCAGGCAAAAAAGTTCTCCTAGTAGATTTAGATCCACAAGGGCACTCAAGCCTAGGGCTCGGCATTAAAACAGACACTCAGCAAACAATAGCAGAACTTCTATGTCATGATGATTGCTCTTTAACAGATGTTATCCAAAAGTCCTACATCAAGAATCTAGATGTGATTCCAGCGGACAATTCACTTTCCGCGGCAGAATATAAGCTGGCTCAAACACAAGCAAAAGAATTCGTATTAAGAACAAAGCTGAAAAATGCAGAATACGACTATATCATCATTGACACATCTCCTACATTTAATACGCTCTTAGCAAATGCTTTTCTAACCGCAGAACACATCATTTTGCCAGTTCAATTAGATTATTTTAGCCTGGCAGGCATTGAATCGTTCCTAGAGTCTATTAACCGAACAAATGTTAAAGCCGGCAGCTTGATTGATCATCGGGCAGAAGTTATGGGTGTTCTATTTACATTCTACAAAACCCGCACTAATCTTTCAAAACGTGTGTTAGAAGCAATCAATGAGTCCTTTGGAAACAAGGTTTTCGAAACCAAGATTCCAGAAAATGTAAAGCTCAGCGAGGCGCAGGAATCAAGTAAATCAATATTCGATCATGATGCAAAGTGCAGCGGATCGATAGCTTATGCAAACCTTGTTAACGAAGTTATGAGGAGACTTAAATAATGTCAGGAATCAAAGAAAAATCAAAAAATCTTAAAATGAAACTAGATGAAATGTTTGATAATCAATCGGTTGGGAACCTGGAAAAAAATAAAAATGTTCTTCTGGATGAAAAACAAAACACAAATCTGCTCAGCCAGCTTATCAATCAACCAGACATCCAAGCGCCTAGTCCAATGGAAATTCATTCTACAACTCAACAAAACGAAAGCCATACTAAACAATCTCAACCTCAAAAAGCACAGACCTATAAAATGACTTTCAATTTAACAGAGGATATCTACAAGTCTTTCAATGACCTATATGCGAATCGCATGTTACAAGGAAGAAAAACTGAAAAATCCGAGCTGATCATTGAAGCTATTCAATGTCTCATCAAGAAGGAAAACACCCAATAAAAAGAACATTCTTCAATGGAAAATTTTATGATAGATAAATCGATATTTACACCTCCTAATTCTCAAGAGTCTGAAATGATGGTTTTGGGAAGCATGCTAACGAACTCTCACTCTATGAGTATCGCATCTAACTTATTAACCATAAATGATTTCTATCATACCCAGCACCAACATATCTTTAGCACATTAAATGATGCCCATAAAAACGACAAACCATCCGATGTTCACCTCGTATGCGAGGAACTTAAACAACAAGGCAAGCTACAGTCGGTAGGGGGGGCTGCCTATGTTACATCCTTAGCTCAATTTGCTGGGACCTCTGCTTTTATTGAAGAATACATTGATATATTAAAAAAGCATGCCAACAAGAGAAGACTTCTCGCTCTATCCTTGGATCTACAAAAAAGATCTTTAAGTGATGAAGAGCCAGAAAAAATCGTCATCTCAATTCAGGAAGATCTAAAATTCATTGAGAAAAACAAGGGGACTAAAGATCGGTTCCCGATCAAATTCCTTAATGAACTCGACAAAGATTATCTTCTTGCAGAACCCCCAAAAAAACAGATGCTTTTAGAGTACATGGATGAAACTGGCAAACCTATAGGTTTCCTGCCTAAAGGCATTGTTTCAATGCTAGTTGGAGCTGGAGGACTAGGGAAGAGCCATCTTATAGCCCAACTAGCTAGTGCTGTTGCTTCTGGAACCCCTTGGTTAAATATATTCACGCCAACCGAACACTGTGGAAATAAAAAAAAGGGAGCTGTCTTTTTAGGGCTAGGAGAAAATAGCTATGAAGACATTAGAAGGCTCCTATATAAAGCATCGAAAAAGCTCAGGGAACATCAACCTGATATAGCAAAAGAAGACCCAATTGCAGAGGCTATGAAAAGAATAGCTCCGTTTTCTTTTTGTGGACAGCAAGCAGCTTTCATAGAAGACAAAAAGCCAAGCGTCTATTTTCGAGAACTCAAAATGCGATTGATCGAAATGGCTCCTAAAGATGGTTGGGCTTTGATTCTTTTAGATCCAGTATCGAGGCTCATGGGATCAGATGCGGAAACAGACAATGCAGCTGCCACACAATTTATAGCTCTATTAGAAGAGCTCACAATCGATCTTCCAGGTAATCCAACAGTTCTATTTGCCCATCACACCAATAAAGCTTCGATAAGTATCGGGGCAAATAGCAATCAAACAGCTGCAAGAGGATCTTCCGCTTTAACAGATGGGGTTCGTCTGCAACTTAACTATGCCAAAGAATCTTCTGCCGATAAACCTTCTGATATAGCCATATTGACAGTGACTAAATCAAACTTTACAAAAATCACAGAAGGGATCAAAACACAAAAAGATATCGATGGTTTCATAGAAAATGCTTCTTTAACGGGGAAAAACTTAAGTAACCGAGTGAGGTTTTAAATGACAGATGTTGCTAATGAATTTTCATGGACTATTGAAGAATTGCATAAATGGGTAGAGGCAGGACTAGTTCCTAAAAGTCTATTGAAACCCAAAAAAAACTCAGAGTTAACTGACTATCTTATAAAAAACAAAGATGTCCTGCTAGATAAATCCCCTATAGGTGAAGCCGTAAAGACGCTGGAAATGGTTGCTTCATACGATCTTTGCGATGGAATTTCATTGAAAGTTAAAGCAAAAGAATTAAATGAATGGGAAAAGGAAACCGCAGAGGCAAAAAACCTAAGCAAAGAACAAAATGAAACACTAAAGTTAGCATTGGGGAAAATAGGCCCGGACAAGACCCTTACTAGAAAAGAAATCTCCACTCTTATTGAAGAAATACGAAAACCTCACCAGAAACGGAAAAAGTATCGACAATCAGGCCATTTAGTAGATCAAAAATTAAAGTACTCCCAATACAATCAGCCTTCTCTTTTCGATCTTCTCCCTGAAACTAAGCAAAAAATTGAAGAATCTCATATCGAGGTAAAGGCAGAAGGCATAAAGCTTACCTATGCTGAAAACAAATTGGTACACGCTCTAAATCTTTTGCTCTATGAAAAAAGTCAAAATTCAGATTCTAACTCCTCTACTTTTTACTCAGGAAATGCGCCTTCTGAAGTAGTCCCTTATGGGGTTCCTGACCAAAAAGGAAAGTCAGCCGTATTAAAATTCAAACTAGCCGAGCTGTGCAGAGCGTTTATTGGAAGCGAAGAATACTCAGGGGCGGATATCAAGTTCATCAAAAGCACACTAAGTCAACTAGAATCTAAGAAAGTACTAATAAAATACGATAGAGTAAAAAAGGTGAGAGAAGGGAAGATCATCAAGACTCTTACAGATAGAATAGAAGACTTCCAATCTCTAATCAGAGTAATCTCCTTCATCTCGGACCTTAGCGATAAAGAAAAAGAAGCCTTAGATGAAGGTGACGGTTCAGTTAGAGAGTCTAGGGGAGAACTAATCGTTGCACTCAATCCAATTTTTACGGACCAAATCGACACGAAATTTATTGAATTTCCAGAAGATACCAATCGGCGTTTGGTAATTGCTGCTGGAGGACATAATAAAGTCACCGCTAGCATGAACATTTTAATGGAATACTTGCTTAGAGAGGCGAGTGCCAAGAGATACAAGCCTGAAATTAATGAAGAAAAACTTCCTTACATCCTTGGACTTGAAAAATATGTAGAACAAAATAGAAAAAAACGGCTGCAAGACAGAATAGAAAAAGACATACAAGCTATCATGAACATAGGGATCATAATAGGTGCGGAGAAGCTACCAAACTCGACGGGGGGTATGAAGTGGGTTTTTCATGTAAACGAGGATTATGATTAAATTCGACATTAAAAACACTCTCTTACCGTTATATTTGGCAGTGTTTGCCGTTACATCTGGCAATAAAAATGCCATTTTACCGTTACATTTGGCAGTGTTTACCATTACATTTGGCAAGAATTACCGTTATATCTGGCAGAACTCTCTCTATGAAAACTCATTACTGAGATCTTATGAGACTCTTATGAGAATCATATGAGAGTCTTATAAGACAGTACCTATCCGCCTTCGCTTTCTGGCGAGTCGTCTAGCTTCTAAGAAAAAAATACAAGTACACTAGCCATCCCAAAAGAAATCTTCTTCCTGTAATTACGAGTAAACTTGGAATCAAAATATGCTCCAAGCATCGTATCTGACGAAATTTACCGTTACATTTGGCAGGAAAAATGCCATTTTACCGTTATATTTGGCAGCGTTTCCCGTTACATTTGGCAAGAATTACCGTTATATCTGGCAGAACTCTCTCTATGAAAACTCATTACTGAGATCTTATGAGATTCTCTTGAGAGGGCTTAGCCGTCCTCACTTTTAGGCGAGACAGATGGTGTCTAAGAGAGAATCACAATTAAACTCGCCATCCCAAAAATTCTTCCTGTAGTTACGAGTAAACTTGACGTCAAAACAACTCTTACCGTTACATTTGGCAGAGCTTGCCGTTACATCTGGCAGGAAAAATGCTATTTTCCCGTTATATTTGGCAGCGTTTCCCGTTATATCTGGCAGAATTTACCGTTATATCTTGCAGAACTCTCTCTATGAAAACTCATTACTGAGATCTTATGAGACTCTTATGAGAATCATATGAGAGTCTTATGAGAGAGCTTGCTTAGCCGACCTCGCTTTTAGGCGAGTCGTCTAGCTTCTAAGAAAAAACATAACCGAAAGCTAAGCTGCCATTCTTGGAACCTTAAAAAAACGGTCCATCCTACGGAGTAATGCATACAGTATGACGAGAGAGATCTGGCAAAAAGTATCCAACGTTGGACCTCGTATGTTTTAGCTTCAAAAGATATTCCGATTGAAAGAAAGGCGGAGATCATTGCCAAGCATTACTTAGAACTAGCCCAAAACATCATTTCAATCGTTCAAGAGGCATTTTGCTCGATCGAGCAAAAGAAGCTCAGTAAAAAGCCCGTAATCGACTAAATTTTCGATTCGCTTGCTAGGAATGCTTCTAAGTTAATTGGAAAATGGTCTGAATTAAATGAGGATCAAAAAACGGAAACTGAAGTCCTGTTGAATTCTTTAAGGACCATTTTCATTAACAGCCTACTTAAGGGGTATATGAAGTAGGCTGTTTTCTTGGCTTTGCGAAGGCAGTTGGATCGGATCCGTTTCTGCGTGCTGTGGATTTTTGCGATAAAATGAGGAACGAAAAGACTAGCAATGACAAGCACGCGTTGAGTATTTGGATGGGGATATTCAGAAATTGGATCGGAGTTTTTGAACAGGGTAGGGGAGGGTTGGTTAGGAGTGTTTTGAACGATGCAATGTCATTAAATTCCAGCGCTGTGTTGCAACGATCTTTTAGTACCCCCATTTGAATGAGGCTGTGGTAGGAGGCTACTAAAAAGCTTATACCTAGCAGACCTTGACAAATTTTTATAGATAGATTCTTAAATCGATAAAAAACCCCCATTGTTGATACGGCTATTAGTATGCCGTGTATAGTCCTCTGGATTATGCATAAACGGCAAGGGGCGATATTTTCAAAGTATTCGAAGTAAATGGATAAAGTCACAGAGATACCTGACAGGAAAAATACAACCCACAGCGGCGCTTTTTTTAATGTTAACATTTAACAACTTCTATGGAGACTGTGTGGTTTTTCAATAAGTCTTCTACAGCAGATTTTATCCCTCGACCCTGCCATTCACCGTTAAATGTATTCCATCGGAATTTGTTCTCTTTCATAATCTTTTTTGATTCTGGTGTCTCTGAGGATAAGAATTTGATAATCATTGGTTGCTGGATGTTTTTATTGTTAAATTCTAAGTATTTTTCACCTTCTGACGCCCATCCTCTAACAGTTTCTTCATTTTTTGCTCGAGCATTGATTTCAAGAAACGCCCCAAGAAGAGTTCTTTCGCCTAAATGATGTATGGAAGCCAGAAAAGCAACCTCTCCTATAGATTCTTTAGCTCGGATTTGTATTGCCAGCTCCTTTTTTTTCAGGTTTAGTTCGTTGTATTTTATTTTTTGTTTTTTCAGAGCTAGTTGTTCCTTTTTTGCTTCAAAGTTTGTCATTTTTTTGCACCTCACTTGTTGTTTTTGTATACCCACAACCTAACACAACCGATAAATTTCTTTCAATAGATACGAAGCATTCTATTGAAACTTGCTGAAAATAAATTTTGCTACGTATGATAGGATATAAAATATCGGTGCACAGAAAATAAAATTTCAAGACTACGCAATATGCAAACTACGTTTGCGCTTTGCTTTTTTTCACACATTTTGTATCATAAAAACAACGGCAAAGGTGTTAAAATGGCTATAGGATTCGCAAGACTTGAATATGTTAAAAGATCGGAGGGCAAAAACTCAGTTGCCAAATCGGCCTATTCATCTAAATCTAGGATGGAGTTTGAAGGAAATGTTCTAATGAGTCCTATAGTTTATGATTGGTCTAATGAAGAAAAAACACAGCACCATGAAGTCTTACTGCCAAAAGGAGTTCATGAAAAATTTAAAGATCCATCAATTCTTTGGAATGCCGCTGAAGCTGCGGAGAAGAGAATTAACTCTCAGACTGCCATTGACTTTGTCTTAGCTCTTCCTGACGATAAAGTGATTACGTTGGAGGATAGAATTGAAATTGCTAGAACATTTTTCCAGGCCCATTTTGTTGATCATGGATTAGCTGTACAAATGGATATTCATTCTCCAGAAAAGAAAATACAAATCACAAGGAATCACAAGGAGCTTGGCTTATTTAAAGGAACTTGGGGGAGTGTTTTAGAGGAAAAAGA
>CAIJXB010000059.1 GCA_903824495.1 uncultured Chlamydiae bacterium | reverse complement strand
TGGATTCTCTAACTCTGACAGCGTTGTTTTCTTGGGTGATTGCCAAACCTTTGAGCTGCGCTGGATGGAGCTGGTTCAATCCATATGTCACTCTTTTCTTTGTGGTAACTAAAGGGAGTAAGCTTGTGAATACTTCAGATAGCTCACCATCAGCGACTGCAATATCCAAAGCGCCCGCTACTTGGATTGCATTGCCTCCAACAGCCACTTCTGTAAGTGCTGGAAGAAGACTTAAAATGACCTCTGTCCCTGTGTATTTCAACTCTACAAAAAAATGACCAATGGAACTATTCAGAACATGAATGGAACTAAACTCTCCTGTAACGCCACCTTCTCCAATCAAGACCGTCCTACCTGTGCTCAAAAGATATTGCCCAGGCTGAATTGAAAGCTCAAATGTCGAATCTGCAATTGTTACGCTGCCCGAAACTGTAACAAGAGATGTTAGTATAGGACTAACAGTTGTTTCAAAGATCGATCCGGACTCTAAAGTAAGATCTCCCATGACAGTCAATGTTCCAAGCGGATTCCCTCCTTGGAGGGTTCCTAGACTTTCTACAATCGTAGTTCCGACAGTACCTATACCTGAAAGGGTCGCACCAGAAGCAACAATAGGATCGGGACTTGACGTGATGTCTCCATTGACCTCTAGGGTTCCTGCATTGACATGGGTCTTTCCGGTATAGGTCGAGGTATTCGAGAAGATTACAGTACCAGATCCTTCTTTGATGACATCGGCAGGTCCCGCAATGGTACCACTAAACGTACCTGTAAAGTCTTGATCGAATTCAATAGTTGTCGAGACACTTGTTGTGATGGTGGCGTTTTCTAAAAAGTTAGTATTGCCGATCAACTCTCCTGCCTGTACATCGATGCTAAATGCATTCCCGGAACCTGTGGAAGGAGGGAGAACCGACAATGTTCCGGTTCCTGTCTTTGTCAAAGAGCTTCCAGATGCAACCGTTCCATTGCCAGAAAAAGATACGGCATGAGATCCTTGATTGATCGTATTCGCTGCTGTTAAACTAAAACCACCCGTCCCTGTTATGCTTCCGCTCGGATCAAATTCTCCGTTATCTAAAGCCAACCCTTCTAAATTTGTAATAGTCCCTACCGATAAAATAGAAGATTCTATCACCGCTAGCCCTCCACTAAATCCGGTGTTGTCTCCAGTTAAATCAACAGTCCCCCCTCCACCTATGGTCAAGGTGTCCCCGGAAGAAATAGCAATAGTAGATGGCACCGTTAAAGTCGTCCCAGAAGTTGGAGATAACGTTCCTCCACCCGTACTTACTGTGATCGGAAGGGTTAATGTAGAAAGAGTTGTTGTTGTATTAAAAACACCAGTTCCTTGCAATGTTAAACCGGAGACCGATCCTATCTGATTTAAGTTAGCTAAGGAAAATGTCGCAGGATAGGGAGTCGAGCCATTCAAAGCTCCAACAACAATCTCTCCTGAAAAGGTATTATTAGCAGGGGTTGGATTGTTAAATGTTACAGTGCCTGAGCCTGTGACATATGTGTTATAAAGCCCGATGTTCAGCGTTCCTGAACCTGTGACATTCGACTGAATTTGAAAGGTTGTAGAAGCCGCAGCTGCAAAGCCCCCTCCTGAAACAGCAGTTGTTGTAATGGTGGAAGGAAGGGTAAGTCCTGCGCTTGCAAAAAGCGACCCTCCCCTAAAACTAATCGGAGCCGCTCCGCCAAGGGCGAGTACGTTGCTAATAGATAGCGCTCCTGCATATAGCCGAGTTCCTGCTGTCCAAGTATTTGTAGTGGTGTTGAGCTGCACTACCCCACTACCCTTTTTTGTAAAGATAGCGCTTGCGGCGCTCCCACCTGAAGAGAGTACTCTCAAACCGATTTGGATGTTCTTTCCATTATCATCAACGGTATTTTCCCCTGCAAACTGCAATTGTAGCGTCTGAGTTGAGACTCCTAAAGTAAATGAATTTAAAAAGCTTAAAGTTCCTCCCAACATGGTAATGGTCGAAGATCCGGTTCCAAAACTGTCATTGGAACTTAAATACGTAGTCCCTCCAACAGGTTGTAAGAAATTCATCGTATTACTACTGCCCGTCAATTCAATAGTTCCTGAAAAAACTTGAACGGTCTTTATATTTACAGTGTTTGAAAAAACGATCGGTCCACCTAGACCATAAATGTTTAGACTTGTCCGATTAAAGCCTCCCGGTTGAGTGAAAGTACTGTCAACAGTTACTGTACCTGTGTAGTTGCTTGTTAGGTTAATCCCCGCATTGCTGTTTGGGAATGTGAAGTTGCCTAAAAAGGGCTGTGTATAATCTCCGGTTGCTCCAAAAGTAATTGACTCCAAAGGAGTGTTCGTGGATGCCCATGTATTTCCGGTAAAGGTGTCCGCTCCACTATTTACACTGGTTCCATTGACCGTCAAATTGCCATTACAAAGAGAAATGAAGCTGCCGCCTGTATTTGAATTTTGAAAAACCACATCTGTAAGGGTCACATTACCCTGAACTTGGAATACGTCTGTACCGGAAACCACACAAGGGGCGCAAGTCGATCCTTGTCCATTGAAATTAATAACGCTTCCTCCAACGTCCGATTGAATTGTTATATTTCCTGCATTACAAGGAGCTGTAACAGTGCTCGTATAGGTAACTGTTGGGACTGTGATGTGGATCGTATCGCCGCTAACTACAGAGTTTAATGCGTCCTGGAAGGTACAACAAGTATTTCCAGAGATGGCGCAGTTTGCGCAGCTATCGGGAGTCCCAGAGTTCGATGCTTGCGTGACGTAGTAATCTGCGGAAAATAGATTGCCTGATCCTAATGTAAAACAAGCAAGAGAAGCTAGAAATTTTAACGAGCTTTTTTTCATACTACACTCAAAAAATACTGATCTGCAGAAACCTTCAAGCTAAGATTACGACATCTTATGTTTTTTTAAAATAATTTATTTATTATTATGCGGAAGGAAGTTTTTCAGATGTTTGGTAGCTTGACTTAATTGATACGATCAAAAGACACCAAATACAAAACAAAGATAAGTTGATCCAAGAAAGGAACATCAGAGTCTTGGCTAGAAAAAAGTATTGCAAAAAGAGAATGAAAAAAGAAGCTATGGCTTTGGAGGCTCTGGTAAAAAACACATCGATGAGGGCTTTAGCTTGAAATTTCTCTTCTATTCTAAGTGGGACATAAAGCATTTCCTTAATAACCGAAAAAACAGAAAAATCAACACATTTGATCATGAGAAAAGAGTATGTGACCACTCCTAAAACCGGAAACATCAAAAAGGAAATAGCGTTGAGGCCTAAAAAAACAGGAACAAGCAAATGAGATCTTTGAAGCCCTAAAAAATGAACAAGTAAATAGGTTCCAACAAATTGAAAAAACATCGTGAAAATGTTGCCAAGACAAGCAATCTTCCCAAAAAGGGCTGTCCTAATGTCTTTATCTGGATAGGCGTTTTCTAAATACGCTTGAAACTGAAAGTCTGTCACTGTCGCTGTGATCTGCATGAAGGCCGTTATAAGTAAGATCGTCATGAGAAGACGAGAAGAGAGAATCAGTTTACACCCTTGAGCAAGCGAGGCTCCTTCTTTCGTCTCTTCACTCACGACCTGCTCGACTTGATTGGAATAACGAAGCAAACCAAAATAAAACACCATCAAGGAGAGGTAGATCGGTAGCGTAAAGTTTAGAAGTGATTCTGATCCCATTTGGACAGCGCAAAATCCGGGAATAAAGCTCCCTGTAAAAGCTCCTAGTGCCCCGATTCCAAATAAAAACCCATATAAATACTTCGCATTTTCTATCTTCATCGTCGAATGGATCACGGACCAAAGCTGCTGAAACATGAGTAGTACATAGACGTCCTTCCAAATATAAAAGGCAAAAGGAAGAAAAGACACCTCAGAGATCCATGTCGCGCAAAATAGATTGCTTGCGATCACGGCGCAGGTTGTGATGATAAAAATCTTAAAACACCCAATCCTGGGCAACAGATAATTGTAAAGGGCAACAACTGCTAAGTTGAAAGGCAGCCCTACAAGCCAGACATAAGGAAAAAAACTAGAACCGTACGAATGGATGAACAAAGAATTGCTCACAGGGCGGATGATCGCATAGTCTGCTGAAATTAAAAAACTGCACAGCATGGAAAAGAGCAAAAACAGCTTTTCTTGTCTAGAAAGGCTCTGCACTTCCTGCCATAGTTGTTTAATTTTTTGCATAGGTCTTCTCTAGTGGATATTGTTCAAGAAGTCCCTTAGCAGATTCCGCGTGCTTTGGGGGCACATAGATCCAAGTTGAGGAGTGGGCCGGAATGGTGATGGAAAAACAAAAACGGCCATCGACAACTTTTCCACTTCTAGAAAGAACCGGAAAAGAAACAAAAGACGCCTCTTTTTTCTCGTCAACTAAACAGCTCTCCACAGATTCCACCTCAAAACGGGATTTCCATTCTTCGATCTCTTTTGCGTCCACTCCACCAGAAAGCTCAAAAGCTACATATCTATGGTCTTTTGTGAGGATAGCCACAGCATCTTCATGTCCTGGATGGGAAGGATTTTGAAAAGCGCTTCGAATTTCTGAAAGCACTTCGTTATCCGTATAAGCAAGGTATTTTGTTAAAGAAGAAAGCATCTGCTCTTTTTGAGAGAATTGCTTTAGAAAACGTGCCATGTGGAATGAGTAAGCTTTAACAGAAGGATATTGGTAAACTCGTCTATGCATGAAATGGCGCGCTAGTAAAAGAGCTTCACACGATTCGATGCCATTTTCTTCGATGCCAAGAGTAAGCCCCTCTTCTTGATCTGAATTTAGACTTGGAAGGATACAAAGGGTTTCAATGAGCTGCTGATAGTCAAAAAGCCCATAAGAAACACCCGTTGCCCTAGCGTCTCTTAAAAGATAGTCGATGCGATCGGCTCCAAAAAAATCACCTGTAATGACTTGGGTCAGGACCTTTTGCCAAGGGGTGAATTTTTGATCAGGACGCACTTCTGATAGTTTTTTTTCACCGAGGGAAATCTTGATGATATCCTGCGTGACATTAGCTTCAGGATACTCAGCTTGAAAGCGGTCCCAGACGGGCTTTAAAAAGGAGCTTTCAATCAGATCAAGGGTCCATCTTTCATGGCCTCCTTTTTCTAAAAGGACGCTCTCTGCCGTATGAGAAAACGGTAAATGGCCTAAATCATGACAAAGCGCTGCAAAACGAACAACTTGTCTCCAATACGCTACTAAAGATGGCTCGAGAGGTTTTTCATACTTACGCATGATCTGATCAAAAATCTGAGTTGCTACATGCATGACGCCAAGCGAGTGTTCAAATCTCGTATGAGTAGCCCCTGGATAGACCAAATACGCAACTCCTACCTGATGGAGGTAGTGAAGCCGCTGAAAGGCGTAGGAGTCAATCAGATCCCTCTCTAAAGAAGAAAAATAGATAAACCCATGAACGCTGTCGTAAATTCTTTTAAAGTAGTGCATAGGTTAGCTCTCAGGTCTTGGTCTGCTTTCATGCATATAATTCGTGCTCACTTCCATAAACTCTGCTTTTCTTTGAAGCTCTTTGATGCTTTTAGCGCCGCCAAAAGTAAGGCCGCTACGAAGACCTCCCATGAGCTGATCAATCAAATCGTTTGCACTTCCTGTGACTGGGCCCCAAAAATCAATCCCTTCGGCAACAGTTTTTGGTTTTACCTCTCCATAAAAAGAGCACTGAAAGTCTTTGCTTGCTTGCCCTCGGTATTTTGCTTCCATGCGAGTCGGATCCGATGGACACTGTCTTTTTGTAGAAGCGCTTTCCAAAGTCATTGCAAACATCTTGCCTAGCATCACACTGCTAGCACCCGCTGCCAAGGCTAAGATGAGATCTCGACTGTTGCGGATCCCGCCATCAGCAATCAAAGGAACTCTTAGCTTTTCAGCTATTTTCGCGCATTCATAAATGGCTGAAAACTGAGGAACGCCAAATCCAGTCACCATACGTGTTGTGCAAGCAGCGCCAGGGCCCACTCCCACTTTTACAGCATCAGCTCCAGCATTGACAAGGTCATGATACGCCATCGGAGTGCATACGTTGCCGGCGATAATGTCTTTTTCTGGATGGGTTCTTTTAAGCTCTTCAATAAAATGGCACATCCGATCCGAATGACCGTGGGACACATCGATACAAACACCAGCAGCTCCTAAGTCCAAAAGAGCTCTTGTTTCTTGCATCTTCAAAATCCCGCTCGAAATGAAGGTCTGATTTTGGTATTTTTTAACCCACTCCATCTGCACTTCATGTGTCGTAAATCTATGGAAAATAGGGATAGATCCTTGAGCGATTAAAAGGTCTGCCATTTCTTCGTTGATGACTGTATCCATGTTGGAGCATACGAGAGGAATGTGTATTTTTCGATTCCTTGTCAACCAAGATTCTAGGCAAGGCTCGGTTCTAGAGGGGACGTTATTAAACTGTGGAACCAAAGCAATGTCATCAAAAGTATACCCTTTCCGAAAGCTCATCCTCTCCTCCCTTTTCTATCTCTAAAGATCAAAAAACAAATATATCAGGCCTGTGCATATAAAGGAAGAAAATGAGAGCCTGTTACTCATTACTTTCCCATCAAAAAATAATAAAAATTATTTTTTAGAAATTACCGAGAAAAAATCATCTATTTTTTCTTTTACCAATTCCACGTCTAAACAGTGATTAATTATGATGGCAAAAGCAACATCACCCGAATATCCCGCATACGATTTAACCCCTGACATAGAGCCCGATTTTGCCCTGATACCCGATTTTTTTTCAGGAAAAGACTCTAAGAAGACTGGGAAAAATTCCGATTTTTTCATAAGGACAAGTAGCGACACAAGCTGCTCTGTCGTAATCAAATTTTGTCTTGAAAGCCCAGAACCATCAGCAAGATACATCCCAGAAGAGTCGATCTGCTTTTCTTTCAAAAATTTATTTACCGTTTTAATCCCACTCGCAGACGATCCATTTCCCATTTTTTTAAGAAGATGCTCGGCGTAGAGATTGATGCTATAGCGATTGGTGAGATGGACAATTTCTTCAAGCTTTGGGGAGTAGGTGATATGAAACACCTTTTTTTCAAGCTGCGGCATTGCCTCATCTTTAACAAAAACCCCATTTTCTTTAAGGGAGCTTTCTAAAAGATCTGAGCAGACAAGAGCTGGATCTGGGATAGCGCCTTTAATTGTAAACTCAGAAACTCCTGCTGGCACTGTCCCCCTCACATGTTGCAGAAAAGAAAACTCAGAGCCGTAGATACACGCTCGGTCTCCAGATCCTTCGGGGCCTGTTGTCACTTCGTTCTTTAGATTAAGTCGATACACGGTAGGCTCTACTTTTAAAACTTCTGCTTCTTTACCTACTTCCGTAGCCGGCTTGAAGAAAAGAGAGTATGAATTTTCATGAAAAGAAAGAGCAGAAGCTCCAGCTCCATAATAGTTGCCTAAATCTTCCCAACTCCAAGAAGCCGGGGCTTGGGCTTTTTCAAAGCACGAGCTATCAGAGATTACCTTGCCTTCTATTTCTGTGATCCCAAGCTCTTGAGTAGCTACAGTCCACGCTTTAATCTGATCTTGCCAAGAGAGACTAGAAGGCGTGCGTCCCGATCCGAGACACGGATCGCCACCACCTACGATGTAGAGGTTCCCCTTCAAAATCCCTTCCTCGATCTTGCCGTCATAAGCTAGATGCGTTTGAAAGCGGCTCTCTGGACCAAGTATGTGCAAAGCAGCAGCTGTTGTAACCGCTTTAATAGTGGAGGCTGGAATTAAACTTTTCTGACTATTTTCACTTAAAAGGACTTTGCCTGTTGGCACATGCACGGCATAAAAACTTACCGTCGCGTGATCAAGTGGTGTCTTTGCCCCTAAACTTAAACAAAGAAAAAGAAAACTTAAACAAACTTTGCGTTTTGAAATCCCGATAAAGAAAGAGCCCCCCCCGAATGAATCCATAAGATATCTCCTTTCAAATCCTCTTGTAGCTGCACTTCTTTTACAGTAAGTAGCAGCTTAGCAGTATACAAAGGATCTAGAAAAAAGCCCTCTTTTTCTGCTGTTTTTTTTATGATCTGAAAAATAGCAGCGTTATGAGAACCAAAACTTTTGGCAGTTATTGGAAAGGTGCATCGATAATTTATTAAGGGAAAAGATTCCCCCAAAAGAGTTTGAAGCTCTTCATGAAAAAAGCTTAGACTCTCTTGAAATTCATATTCCTTTCCAGCCATTAAAACAACATGCACTTGAAGTGATCTTTGCAGGTAAGACATTCCAAGAATGAGTCCTATAGCGCTCATCCCGGTTCCTGCATCAACAAAGATATGATCAAAAGAAACATTAAGCTCCTCTTCATTTTGCAAAATATCAAGTGGTAGAGTTAAAGAGCCAGGCAAAGCTTCTTTCATGCATCCACCGATTGGAATCCAAAAAAACTCCTCTGCTAGTTTTTCCTCATAAGCCTTTGTCCACTCTTCTTCTAAACGATCCGGAACTTTATCTAGCCAGATCACTTCATTTTCCTGAATAAGAAGAGAGAGAAAAAAAGCGTTCCCTTCTTTTTCTGAAGAAACTGGTCTTTGTAAAAAAAGCTGATAGGGCAAGCCCTCTTGCTTCAAAAGCTGCAAGATAGAAAGCACATGGTTGGAATGGAAAGATCCGATCAGGGCCACTTTCTTGCCTGCTTTTTTTAAAGCCGGCAAAATCGAAACGTATTTTCGAAGCTTAGAGCCACTGACCCCAAATCCCAGCTCATCCTCTCTTTTGACATAGAAGGGATCTTCTCGCATTTTGTGAACTCTAGAGTGGATCTGGTAGCTCGGAAGGATTGCTTTTCTGCAGAAGGTTTGGAGCTTTTTAATGCGCATGGTATCTACCCTATTTTGAAAGGTAGAATACCTTACAGGCAAAAAAAAGACCCTATATTTCTATAGGGTCCTTTTTTGTGAAAATTGATTTATCTTTAAAGGCTCATACGAAAATCATCTTCACTAGCCGTATCTACTGATAAGTTTGACGATACGATTGATTCCCGACGTTCTTCCACTCTAACTTCTTCAACAGGGGCAGGGGCCGCTTGCAGCAACTGCGCAAGAGGAGAAATCCCTTGATTTTGCCTTAATAGCTTTGTGTACACCCTGTTAATTTCCGCTCTGTTCTGAGCTAGACGCTTATTACGCCCTTCTACAGTTTCATTGATGGCTGGAGTAACGGATCTTGAACTATCCATTGGCACCGGGCTAACTGATTCACTAGAAGTCTGTGAAATCGTAGGCATTACAGGCTTAAAAGGAGAAGGGGGCAAGCGAGACGAAAAAGAATCAGAGGACGAAGAAGAGCGAGAATAAGGAGGGGGTGGCGGCGGAGCATCACTATCAACAGAGAAATTCTCATCTTCCATCTCAAGGTCGAATAGACATTCTTTATCTAAACTTAGCTCGTGACGTTCTGCGTACGCTTCGACCTGCTCTTTTATAAATGTAACTCCTTCAGATAAGGCGGGATTTCTCTTTGTCTCCAAAAAATTTTCGATATAAAAGCCTTTTACTTTCTCTAGAGTGTACGCTGATGGGTGATCTGCTGCCACTAAGCGTCCTACTGTTATCGCTAAATCGCAAAGCTCTTTTTCCGGACCGTCTTTCAGGATCGATGAGTCATATTTTTCTAAAACCTCTACGACATATTTCTGCACTTGCGTCTGGACTTTTAAATTGAGGGGTTTTTCCGAGAGTTGACTCCGCCTAGATACTTCAAGCGTCCAACGGATCGCTGCCATATTAATCATTTCGTTTCCTTTTGTTAAAATAATTATCTTAAGCAAGATTCTACCACAAAAACGCATTGATTTCAATTAAAATACAAATAACACACATTATAAAATAATATTGCAACATTGAGATCAATTAGAGGAAAAGCTAGATACCTTACAGGCATGAAAAAGACCCCATATTTCTACGGGGTCTTTTTCATGCGAAAAATAGTTTTAATGAGCTAAACCCATATCCCATCTTCCTCTTCTTGTGAATCAAAGCCACTAGAAGAGCGTTTGCTTATATTGCTCACATTCCATGAATCCACTGGAGGTGACATAGAAGCATCATCTGTTGATCCCTCATCATTACTTTCGCAGTCCCAGTCTTCTTCACTATTTCCTGCCTTTTGATTGCATTGACTGTAACAGTACTCGAAGGCTCTAAGATGCTGAGTAACAGTTTCTGCAAGCGCTGCGACTCCATTTGACCATTCAGAATCGGTTGGGATATCATCTTGTAATAACAGAATCCTATCATACAGGCTTTGTACTTCCTCTACGTAAATGCGCCTGGAAGATTGCGTACATGGATCTGCTGTATTATTTACTTCAGTCTCTAAATTTCCAACCATCATAGTTAGATCTATTATATCTTTTACTTGCCCTTCTCCTAAAAGCTTTGAGTCATAGTTTGTCAATACGTCTATGACATAACGGGCAATTGTTCTAGCAGATTCCGAACATGTCAAATTTTCAACCGACTTCTCTTTTAAATAAGCCTTTTGTTTTTCATTCGGTCTATCCATCTGATAGATAGCCGATGTCTTCGCTGTCCACGTGATGATAGCGTCTGCTTCTCCAGAATTCAAAAACATTTTAACACCTAAATTAAAAGATAATAATTTAAATATTAATTATATCAAATTTTACATTTAATTTAAATGTAAAAGCAGAAACCGTAACAGGCAACCTTAACAAAAAACCAATTAACAATCGTAAGTCATTGAACAACAGCGCGCTGCAGAAAAAAGACCCTATATTTCTATAGGGTCTTTTTCGGGTGAAAATTAGATTTAAGAAACTAGAGTTCGATTTTGAATAAAGTATCTTCTTCTGGAGACTCTACAGGATTCCAGGCTTCCTTCATTTCAACGTCCCATACGTTTCTCGGTATAGATCCTTTTGGCAGATCTAAGGTCCCCATAATCGATGGCTCCAATACTGCAGGCGCTGACAATGCCACTAAAGACTTCGGCAGAGCTGATTCTTTCAGGAATTTATGAGATCTGATCGCAGATGGAAACGTCCTTGGAATTGGATGTATTATCTCTTGAGTCAGCTCGGACGTTATCTCTTTAGGGACATCGATCCAACTGATTCGCTCTTTTTTCATTAAAACTTCTTCAGGTTTTCGATCTATTATTACTATTGTTTGAAAAAGTGACGACAATGCCTTGCGTGTGTTATCATTCGATTCATTTCCTGAGATGGATTTCCCAAGGGGATCGGGACTGTCTGAGCACCTTCTTGCTCTATTAGGAGAGGACATTTCTGAAACGTTTGCTGACTCAACATCTGTCTGGGGTTCCGGAGTATTCAACCTTATAGAATTGAGGTTTAGCGAGCGCTGTATTTCCACCTCATTCTCTTCTGGGATTATTATAGGTTCATCAAGGGGCAATTCCAGATCAAAAATCTCCCCAATCATTCTATTATCAGAGATTTCTTCGTCTTCTATTGGCAGAATATCCGTTCTTTTTAGAATTAAACCATGCTTTTCCGCATACATTTCTACCCTTACTTCAACGGTTTGAAGTCCGTCTAAAAGTTCAGGCTTCTTCTGAAGGTTCTTCTTTAATGGCTGGATCTTTTTTTCATAAAGTGATTCGACAAAGTCTAAATGATCATCATAAAAAGCTTCTATCTTCTTAATTGAATCTCCCTTTTCAGGGCTAGGCCTTGCTATAAGGATTCCTGCATACATGGCGATATCGTAGACTTGATCAGATAAAGGTTTGTTAGCAGAACATGAAATACCATTCTTCTCCCAAGACTGCAAAACTTTTCTGACATACTTAGAAAGTTTTTCATCTGTGTTCTGCTTATCTTGAGAAGGTAAACAGCGAGTTCGCTGATATTCCGTTGCAACCTCCATTACCCAATCAATTTTATCCCCAAAAGGATCGACACGCCCAGCCATCAAACTCCCACTAATTAAAATTAAATATACGTAGATTATATATTAAAAATTAAATAAATTCAATTCTAAATTCACAATAAAACAAGATCGAAAATCAAACGTAAACCACTGAAAATCAATAAAAAAAACAGAGAGAGAAATTACACCTGTTAATATCTGACAGAAAAAACATTGAACCCACCCTAAAAACCAGGTAAATAAAGTAGAAAATGGAGAACCTATGGGATTCAATTCGTTTGATGGAACCATCTACATCAACTTGCAGCATCGAACAGATCGAAAGCTACTCATTCTTGATCAGCTCAAAAGACAAAATGTATCTACGGAAAAAATCCATCGGATTGATGCTGTCTTTGATCCTTTAAACGGACATCGGGGCTGCGCTTTAAGCCACATAAAAGCGCTCGACTATGCAATAGAAAAAAGGTGGAAAAATGTTCTTATTTTAGAAGACGACTGCACATTCACAAGAGAAGAAGAAAAAAGCCGAGAAATCTTAAGTAAATTTAGATCCACGCTAGAAAATGAGTGGGACGTATTTTTAATCGGAGGAAGGATCTTGTCCTTTGGCAAAACGCCCATGAAAGGAATTAATAAAGCGTACTCTGCTAGGTGCTCTCATGCATACGTAGTCAACTCTCATTACTTTAAAAAACTAAGGTCTCTTTATGAGGCCTCTGTAGACCTTATGAAAAATGAGCTCTTTTTTATCGATGCCATTCCTCATGCCATCGATAACAAGTGGGATACTTTGATGGAGCAAGATCGTTGGTATTTTATGGAAATTTTTGCGCAGCAGTGCGCATCTTTTAGCGATATCTCCATAGAGCATCGAGACCGCACAGTAAAGGAACACTTCGATTAGATTGCGCATTTTTTATCTAGTGTGATAGGTTCGTGGCAAAAAAAAGATTGCGAGGCTGTATGCCATTTCCTTCTCCACTCGATCTTGAGGTAAAACTACCCTTAAGCACCTCCACGTCGATTCAAATCCAAAAACAGCGCTTAAAAATCCAAGAAATCATCGAAGGGACTTCTCCTTTATGGGCCTTTGTCGTAGGACCTTGTTCTTTGCACGATGCAGAGTCTGCTCTAGAGTATGCAAGGAAGCTAAAAAAACTGCAGGAAAAGGTTGAAAAAACATGTCTTCTTGTCATGAGAGCTCATGTAGAAAAACCAAGGACATCTCTTGGCTGGAAAGGTCTTCTTTATGATCCTTATCTCGATGGAAGCGACAGCATCCTTGATGGTCTTTTGATCAGTCGAGAGCTTTATTTAAAAGTTGCAGGAATAGGCCTTCCAATCGCTACTGAATTTTTAGAGCCGCTTGTCTCTTCCTATTTTTCAGATCTTGTTTCTTGGGGATTTATCGGTGCAAGAACAAGCTCCTCTCAAATTCACAGACAGCTCGCCTCTTTACTTCAAATGCCTGTTGGATTTAAAAATTCAACCGATGGAAACTTAGAAAGTGCCATACAAGGAGCCATCACAGCGCAAAGCTCTCACAATTTCATTCACATGAACAATTTAGGAAAAATTGCTGAAGTTACAAGCCCCGGCAATCCTTTTTCTCACATCGTCTTAAGAGGCTCTTCATCGGGACCTAACTACTCTTCTTCTGATGTTCTTATGGCTTTAAGAAAGCTAGACAGGCGCCTTTTGATTGACTGCGCGCACGACAACAGCCCCAATAAACCTTTTGACCAAAAAGAAGTTTGTTTAAATGCTTTAGAGCAGCATCTATCTGGAAACAGTAAAATCATGGGTGTTATGTTAGAAAGTCATCTTAAGGCCGGCAATCAATCGATCTCTGCGCCATCGATTGATCCTTCGATTTCACTCACTGACCCTTGTATGGGATGGGAAGAGACAGAAGAGCTTATTTACCTTGTCCACGAAGCCTTACTTGAATCTAGCGTTCTTTGCGCCCTTTAGCTGTCAGGCGGAAAAAAAGTAGCCGATTCTTCTTCATCCGTTTCCGGCTGACCCACTTCATCTACCGGTTCAGATGATGTTTCTTCTTCCTTAGGCTCTTCTAGACGGATGATATTTACCCACATCTGATGCTGCCATGTGCGAAATATTTGCCCATCCTCTGTCATAATTTCTGCTTTATACGCGAGTAGACCTTTGGTCTTTTTATACTCATCGCCTACTAGCGTATATACGACATAGCCAGATTTGTGAGTTATGGGATAGACTTTTTTATCTTCTGAATAATCCTTATAGATCATTTCAAGATGGATAGTTGGTTTTTGTCTTAAAATATCTTCTGGAATCTGCCACTCAATGATGAGCTCTTGTCCCTTAGGAGGGTTTTTCTGTCTTGGATCTGGGCTTCCTACATGAGTGCTTGCCAAGCTGTCTCTATCTACACGCTCTTGATAGATAGTGAGGTAGTACTTTTGGCAGCTAGTAGTAACCAGGAGAAGAAGAAAAAGAAGAGAGCTGTATTTTTTCATGAAAAGTTAAATCTCATTTAGGTAGAATTTACTATTCAGAGGGAATCGTCTCTTTTTATCAAGGAATTTGTTATGAAGCAAGCTGTTTACGGCATTTTATTCTCTCAAGACAGAAAGCAGATCCTCCTTGTCAAAAGAAGAGATCTTCCTGTCTGGGTTCTTCCAGGTGGTGGACTTGATGAAGGAGAAGACCCAAAAGTGGGAACGATCCGAGAAGTAGAAGAAGAAACGGGCTTGCAGGTAGAAATTGTAAAACAGATTGCTGAATACCATCCGGTGAACCGGATGACACAAAAGACACATTTTTTTGAGTGCCGTAGTATTGGTGGAGAGATAAAGACCTCAGAAGAAGCTAAGGAAGTTGTTTTCTTTCCTTTGGATAAATTGCCACTTCTTCCTCCGCCCTTCCCGGGTTGGATTGCTGATGCCGTAGCAAATAGGCCAGTTTTGATTGTAAAGCCCATAGAAGGGGTTAATTACTTTGTGCTGATCAAATTACTCTTGCAGCACCCTATTTTGGTTTTAAGGTATTTTTTAACGAAATTAGGAATCCGGTTTAACGCTCGGGACTAATCATCTTTCTAGGATCTACTACGCGATCAAACTCTTCACTTGAGATCACTCCCATTTCAAGAGCAGCTTGTTTAAGAGTTTTTTCTTCTGAAAAAGCTTTGAAGACCACTTTAGATGCTTTATCGTAGCCTATGACAGGGTTTAAAGCTGTTGCTAGCATCAAAGAGTTGTCTAAATGCTGCTTGATCTTCTTGCGATTAGGCTTGATCCCATCTAAACACTTGTCATGAAAGCTAATTGCAACATCTGATAGAAGGCGGATGGATTGCAAAAGATTGTAGATCATAAGAGGCTTGAATACATTCAGCTCAAAATTCCCAAGCGATCCTGCAATTCCAATGGCTACATCATTGCCCATCACTTGAGCTGCGACCATTGTCATTGCTTCACTCTGTGTTGGATTGACTTTTCCTGGCATGATCGAAGAGCCGGGTTCATTGCTTGGTAAAATAAGCTCTCCAAGGCCTGATCTTGGCCCTGATGCAAGCCATCTGATGTCGTTTGCTATTTTCATAAAAGAGCAGGCCACTCTTTTTAAAGCGCCGCTTGCTTCTACGACCGAATCATTAGCCGCGAGCGCTTCAAATTTATTCGGCGCTGAAATGAATAAATGGCCTGTAATCTTAGAAATGGCCTCTGCCATTTTTTGAGCGTAATCGGGATGCGTATTCAGTCCTGTTCCAACAGCTGTTCCACCAATAGCAAGCTCTGAAAGAGCGGTCAATGTATTTTTTATCGCCCTGATCCCGTGCTCGATCTGTGACGCATATCCTGAAAACTCTTGACCAAGAGTCATTGGAGCAGCGTCCATGAGATGCGTTCTTCCTATTTTTAAAATGTCATTAAAGTCTTCAGCTTTCCCTCTGCATCCAGCTTCTAGTTTTTTTAAAGCAGGAAGAAGCTCATTTTGGATCGCAAGAGTTGCGGCGATGTTCATAGCGGATGGAAATACATCATTGGAAGACTGAGACTTGTTGACATCGTCATTAGGATGGATTGGCACTTTAGACCCCATCACGCCACCGAGCTTTTCAATAGCTCTGTTGCTAATGACTTCGTTCACATTCATGTTTGTTTGCGTGCCAGAACCTGTTTGCCATACGACTAAATCAAAATGATCATCGAGTTTTCCCTTCGCGATTTCGTCGCAGACCTCTACAATCACTTTGCACTTTTCTTTATCTAAAAGGCCTAAATCGGAATTGACAATGGCTGCAGCTTTTTTGATGATTGCTAAGGCGTAGATAACCTCAATCGGCATTTTTTCTTTTCCGATCAAAAAGTTCTCTAAAGATCTTTGAGTCTGCGCTCCATAATATTTATCAGCTGGAACTAAAACTTCTCCAAGACTATCCACTTCTTTGCGCTTTTCCATGAAAATACCCTACTCTATGATGACTCTGCCATCATAGAGGAAGTACCAATTTAAAACATTTAAAGCAACAGTTGTTGTTTAGGTAGCAACATCTGTGGATGGAATACTTTCTGGGGAGCTTGCTTTTTTAAATAAAGCTCCAAGAGAGAATACAGAGAAAATCCAAGCAGACAGAACCACAAATAAGATCACTGCAACATAAGGAGTCGAGGCTGCAACGCTTCCAAGCACGATAATAAGTCCTTGGTAGGTTAAAGAAGCACCAGACTTGCCTACAGCAGAACCGAGACCATCGATTGCTGCTTTTCCTTTTGTTTTGGAAGTAGAAGGAAGTGGCAAGAATGCAAGTTCTTTAGATGCATCAAATACGGAGTATTTGCACGCTTTGCTTAAAGCATACTGCAAAGATCCAAAGTAAACAGTAAGAGCTAGTGGTGTAGCGCCAAGTAGCGTTAGAGCAAGTGGTGTTAAAGCTTCTCCAGCAAAGAGAAATACAAAGAAGCCGATTGCCATAACAGTCATGACAGCAGGTGTTAGAAGAGCGACAAATGTCCAACCGAGTCTATTGACCATGACAGAAAATAAAGCGCCGCCAAGCGTTCCAACAACGCCGATCCCGACTGTGATCGCGTTCATATGAGCGAGCATTTCATTAGGGTCTGTAAAGAACCTTTTGAGCTGCTCTTTCCAAAGAACGTCTGTTACGTTGATCGAAATGTTGTATCCAAGAAAAATCAGAGCAAGACATGTTAGGTATTTGGATTTGGCGATGTATCTAATGCTTTCTCTAATTGAAAGTTTTACTACTTCTTTTTCTTCAGCAGGTGCTCCTTCTACTGGCTTTACTTTCTCTACAACCTTGCGGTTGATCCAGTAGTAGATCGCCATAGAAGCTAGCCCAAGCGCTGTTAAAGTCAAAGTTAGATTAGTAAGAGTTTGGCTCCATGCATCTTCACTGGTTCCTGAAAGAGAGAAAGAAAATGTTTGAGCGCACAAGATTCCGATACCGCCTCCTAAGATAGGAGCAATGTTGGACCCTACGTTTAAAAGACCATATGTTCTTTTTGCTTGGGACACTTCGGTGTTGTCATTCACAAAGCCCCAAAAGAGCATACCGAGCATCACAGGAGCCCAAAGCTCTGAGATCACATAAAAGGAGGTAAATGTCCAGTTGCGGATCATAGTAATAAAACCTTTAAATCCGGCAGGAAGGTGGACGAGTAGCCAGTCTCCTAGAGTATCGAGGTGCAGCATACTGCTATTAGGATGGAGGACATAGGCAAACAGCAGGAAATAGCCTAAAAAGGCAGTAACGGTGATGTAGAAGATCGTCTCTTTAGAAAAGCGTCTAGCAAGCCTTGTGTAGAGCCAGGTGGCGAGGATCGCCCCCGGGAGCATAGCCCAGACCTTTAAAAAAGGGATTACTTCGGCGCCGGAGTGCTTAGCTGTCAGGATGATAGTGTCTTTTAGATTTCTTAAAATACTATAAGCGCTGCAGAGAAAGAAGATCAGACCCAACATAGAAAGCACTTTTTTTAGCTCATATCTATGCACTGGCCATAGGATAGATCGTAAAATTCCAAACTTTTCTTGATTTTGAGTCATTTTTATCCCTGTCAACGTTTAGGCAAATTCTACAAGGTTATATCTGATTTGAGTTTTTTAGAAAAGAGAAAAAAAATCCATAAAAAAAGATTAGCTAGAATAGTCACATAAAATTTTAACTATTAAAAAGACAAAAAAACACCCCTCAATCTTTTTCATTGAGGGGTGTTAAAGTTTAATCTTCTATTAGCGATCTAACGATTACTCTCCACCGCACGAAATTGATCCTGTTGAGGCTTAACATCTACAAGGCCGTAAGCATCACCAGCATCAAGGGCTGCGGCAATCTTGAATTTGCCAGAAAAATATTCCGCTTCCGGCTCTATAGCTCGCTTTTCAAGGGCTTTATCTCTAACAGAAAAGCCAAAGAAGCCAAGAGTAGCAATGTTCGTTAAATGGTAACCTAATAAGTTTTGGGAGTTGTCGACAATTGCTTGCTCTCTAGGTATATAATTCCAATCAGAATCATCCTCACCATCATTAAAAAACGCAAAAAAACTTGTTACAACAGTAGAAACAAGAATTGCTACGGATTCTAATGCTCCTACTACAGAAACAAAAGCTCCAAGCACTGCAAATTTAGAAGCATAATGGATATTTGTATTGGCCTCAGAATCACGTGCAAAATTGTTTACAGTGTTTCTAAAAGTTAAAGCCATTCTGTCTCTAACTCCGGCATCAATAACTCGTGACGGCTCAGCATCAATAACTTGTGCCCGCTCACGCCTTTGAACTTCTGAATTCCAAACGCTCATAACACCCTCATAATTTAAGATTTGATTTTTTTGATCTTTTAAATAAAAAAGCCAACTATTACAGGAGATCATACCTCTCCTTTGGAGTTATCTTCAAGGGATTAAACAAGGAAGCGTTAAGGCGTTTTAAGCTTTTCTTTAAAATAAGCTTAAATGCGACGGTGTTTTTCTGATGATAAACGTAAAATTTTATAATCTATGGAAGATCTTGCTAAGAACCTAATCTATACTGCTTGGGTAAAAAGATCTCAAAACAACCTCTCGGCTATTGTTGTAAAAATCCCTTAACGATGCCTTCTAAGGCGTAATATACTTAAAATTAAAGCAATACAACTTATTAAAGTCTATCAATCATGAAAAATTGAAATAAACACATTTTCATGCTAAAATCATTCCATTAAACTTCAAAAAAAAGGCTTATTGTGAGTAATGATCTTAGAATTATAACGGACATATCATCTTATTCTCCTGTTCCATTTTCTCCGCGCTCATCTTCTCCCGAGGGAGACTCAAAAATTTCTAAAGTAGGCAAAAGAAGATTTGGAGACGAAGACAATTTCTCTAGCGGTAGCTCATCTCCCTTCACTTCGAATTCTATCTCTCCTTGTGATAGAGAAACTCCATCCCCTTCAAAAAAAGGAAAATTAAAACCAAAAATACAATGGATTGATGCCTCAGGATCCGGTAAAAGCACGCCGGTATCAAGTACTATAGCCTGCACCTATCGCGTCATTCACAGTAAATCCCCGGATTTAGAAGCAACAGATCTTGAAACTTCAGGATGTCCAAGCGTTGATGCTTCCGAGCTTTGGAACAATCCTTTATTGTATGCATACAATAAAGATCAACCTTTTGACGAAGATTCTGTTAACGAAGCACCGAAAGCAATCCCTTTAAAAAGATCCATAAAATCCGGATCTCTGTGTACAGATGATGACTTGGTAGAAATTTTCAGATCACTCGACGTTAAGAGCTCTGAAGAATCAATTGAAGCAGAAGGCGATTTCTTTTAAAGAAACTGATCACTCTTTACAGCTTATTCCATAGAGCCAAGCTGTATTTTAAACTTTCAATAGACAAAAAAAATCCCCCTAGATCTTTCGACCTAGAGGGCGTGTAAAAAAACCTTGGCGGCGACCTACTCTTCCATACTCTTGTGTATAGTACCATCGGCGATGAGGGGCTTGACTTCTGAGTTCGGGATGGGTTCAGGTA
>CAIJXB010000058.1 GCA_903824495.1 uncultured Chlamydiae bacterium | reverse complement strand
AGAGGTAACCTTTGTTTTCTCCCAAGTTTGAAGGCACAAAATCAACCTTCTGGCTGTTCCAATAAAATAAGCCTTCCATCTTCTCAAGATACGGCACTACTTTGTCCTGTGATGCGTTCAAGAGCCCTTTTAGATATTCTGCTCCGCCCAAATAACCTGTTTTGAGCTTTACGCCATATTTTTTGTTATAGGCTCGCACGAATGTATGCACATAGTCGGTAATATCAATACGATCCGGTTCAGCCATAAAGTCCTCTTGGTCTCGTTTTTGGTATCGGTAGGTGGTCATAAACGCTAAGAATCGCTAGGGGTTAATAAGACCGATTCTAGATTTTGTATTGAACTTCTGATATACTCCCTTTGTCTGAACAGTTCTGAAAGCCAGACATTAAGTCCACAGCGTTAAGAAAATCTCCCCTGCGGGAGATTTTTAGCTGGTGGAGACCGCAGCGATGTTTTGCGAGCGCGCACCTTTATTGGCATAAGGTACATTTTCCGTGGCTTGTTTTGAGACTTTTTCCCTTGTGCCATATGGCTAGAAGTGCTAACTTTTAACTATGAATTTAAAAAAACAATAAAATATGCAGTAAATGCGGTTCGAACGAAGTGATTAAAAGAGGGGTGCAAGATGGAGTTCAAGTATACAAATGCAAAAATTGTGGAGTCAGATTTAGAAATGAAAGAAGAGAAAGAGTAATTTTAGAAAAAGATATTTGGTTTGATTATGTATTCAAAAAACAGGTTCACCGGGAACTAGTTGAAAAATATCATTTAGACAAGAGGACAGTCCATTCGTATTTAGAAAAATATGTTTTACCAATTAAAGCTCACATCCCGCGAGCTCTTTTTGTGGTGGTGGATGCCACATATTTTAGAAAGCAGAAAAACACTGAGCCATGGTGCGCGGTCGTATTCCGAGATCCAATCGCTAAAGAAAATCTGTGGTGGGGCTTCGGAGATGTAGAAAATCACAATTTGTATCTGCAAGGCAGAGCGTATTTGGAAAGTTTGGGATATGTCATCATGGGTGTTACCGGAGACGGATTTAGCTGTATTCGCAAGGTTTTTAACGACATTCCGTTTCAGATGTGCTTGGTGCATATGGAGCGAATTGTGATTAGAAAAATCACCAGAAATCCAAAACTGAAAGCGGGCATTGTGTTCTTAGCGCTGATTAAAACACTCGGGCATTGTCCGTCATTTGTATTCAAAGAAAGATTTAAAAAGTATATTGAAAAATATCGGGATTTTTTAAATGAAAAGACTCCCAATTTTGAAACTGGTATACCATTCTGGACGCACAAAGAATTGCGTTCTGCTGTCCAATCATTACAGATGTTTTTACCTTACCTTTTTAGCTACGAAACAACCAAAGAGCTGTCTCAGACTTCCAACTCTTTAGAAGGTCATTTCAGCCACATCAAAGATATTGTGAGAATCCATCGAGGTATTTCCACCTCTCTTTTAAGAAAAGTTTTGGGTTCCATTTTTCTGGTTTCAACCATTGCTCCGAAGAATCGAAAACGGATTTAAAAAGCCACGATTTATGTACCTTATGCCTATAGTGATATGGTAAAGAAACATTTTTTCTCTCCTCAGAACTTTTTAGCGGATGAAAAAAAATATAAGGCAGATGGCGTGGGGATCGTTGGTAGTCCCGCTTGTGGTGATATGATGATGGTTTGGATTAAAGT
>CAIJXB010000057.1 GCA_903824495.1 uncultured Chlamydiae bacterium | reverse complement strand
CTTTATGATCCAAGAAAACAAAAACTCCCACCGCCACTGGTCCAGCGATAGGACCACGACCGACTTCGTCGATACCAACGAGATACTTAAAGCTATTTTTAATGTAACGCTTCATAACTACATACTATCCCAAAGTTAATACAGAATGCAAAAAAGTTATAAGTCTAAAGCGAAGCAAAACACTTTTTTTATTGGCCGAGGACCTGCCCGAAGCGAGTAGAAATCGCCAACAAAAAGCGACCCTCTGACTTGGAATTGCAAAAGCGAAGCTTTTAGCAATTCCAGAGCTTTTTTGTTGCTACGATTTCACGAGCAAGCTCCGCAGGCCAATAAAAAAGATGTTTTGCGAAGCTAGACTATAATCCTCAACCGACTTATACTTTCCTTATGAGCAAGTTTACCCACCTTCATACACATTCCCACTATTCCCTGCTTTCCGCCTTGCCTAGGATAGATGAGCTTGTAGCCGAAGCTAAGAAAGATGGCATGAATGCCTTGGCTTTGACTGACAATGGCAACCTCTATGGAGCTATTGAGTTTTACAAAGCTTGCAAAAAAGCTGAAATCAAACCAATCATTGGTGTAGATTTTTATGTTGCGCCAAACAAACGTCAGGATATGCGCGCTGGTATAGACAATCGCCGAAGCCGCCTAGTCATTCTTGCTATGAATATGACCGGATATAGAAACCTAGTTGAACTCGTAACCCTCTCACATCTAGAAGGTTTTTATTATAAACCAAGGATTGACCGCGAGCTCATAGAAAAATACAATGAAGGCCTCATCGCTATCATTCCTTCATTTGGAGGAGAGATCGCTCAATCTCTAAATGGCAGGAATACAGACAAGGCCGAGGAAATCGCTTCATTCTACAAAAAAGTTTTTGGCGATAGATTATATATGGAGGTCACCAGACACCCCGAAATAGATGGTCATGAACAGAATATGAAGACCTTGATTGATTTTTCAAAGAAACAAGGTATTCCTCTTATGACCGCACATGATGTGTACTATTTGCATCAGGATGATCGTTTTGCTCGAGAGACTTTGGTAAAGGTAAGCTCTACACATTCCGATTCTTCAGATAGAATTTCTGAAAATGATGAGGATGATTTTTCATTCATCAATCAAGAAAGAGCTCTGGAACTTTTTCACGATTTGCCCGAAGCTCTAGCCAATACTGAAGCTATTACCAACAGATGCAATTTGGAATTAATTCTAGGTAAATGGGTTTTCCCTGATTTCAAAGTAGAAAGCGGCTTACAACCCGACGATGAATTGCGCCGTCTGGTTTACGAGGGTTTTGGTCGCAGGAATGTAGAGAAGACCGAAGTTCTAACCAATCGCGCTGAATATGAACTCAAAGTTATTCGTGACAAAGGTTATGCTCCATATTTTCTAGTCGTGGCAGACCTCCTGCGTTTCGCTCGCGAAAATGGCATTTTGAGTAATATTAGAGGTTCAGTTTCGGGCTCTCTAGTCACATATCTAGCCGGTATCACCAATATCAACCCCGTTGAATATGAAATACCTTTTGAGAGATTCTTGAACCCAGACCGTCCTTCTGCCCCTGATATTGATATGGACTACGCCGATAATCGTCGCGACGAGGTTATTGAATATGCCAGGAAAAAATATGGCGCAGACAAAGTCGCACAAGTTGGAACCTTCGGCACTATGGCCGCACGTGGTTCTGTACGTGACGTGGCTCGTGCTATGGGATTCCCCTATGAAGTTGGTGATCGTATTTCCAAAATGATTCCTATGGGTTCACAAGGTTTCCCTATGACTATAGAGAGAGCTTTGGATGAGAATTCTGAACTCAAAGCCGCATACAATGGCGAAGAAGACATCAAGCACATCATAGACATGGCCAAAAAGATTGAAGGCTGTGCTAGACACATCGGCGTCCACGCAGCCGGTGTTGTTATTGCCCCTACCAAACTCACCGATTTTACCCCTCTTCAATATGATCCCAAAGGTGAAGGCAAAATCATTACTCAATATGATATGTACTCCATAGAAGAAGCCGGCCTTCTCAAGTTTGACTTCCTCGGTTTAAAGAACCTCACCATCATTGCTGACACCATAGAGAGAATACATAAAATAGAAAATTTCACCGTCAATTTTGACACTATACCTGTAGATGATAAGAAAACATTTGAAATGCTTGCTCGTGGTGAGACCGCTGACCTCTTCCAACTAAACGGTGATGGTATGACAAAATTCCTAAAAGAATTGAAACCAAGCAGTATTCATGATATCAATGCCATGGTGGCACTCTACCGTCCAGGCCCTATTCAATTCATCCCTGAATACATTGAGCGCAAACACAATCCAAAATTGACCAAATACCTTGATCCTGCACTGGAGCACATTCTAGCCAAGACTTATGGTGTGCTTGTTTATCAAGATGACCTCTTGACTATAGCTCATGATCTAGCAGGATATAGTTGGATGGAAGTAGACAAATTCCGCAAAGCTGTAGGAAAAAAGATTCCTGAAGAAATGGCTAAGCAAAAAGAGAAATTCATCCAAGGTTGCATAAGTCATAGCAAATGGTCCAAGAAAAAGGCTGATGAGATTTGGAAATGGATAGAACCTTTTGCGGCTTATGGCTTCAACAAAGCTCATTCTGTCTCTTATGGTCGTATTGCCTATATCACTGCCTATCTCAAAGCGCACTTCCCTGAAATATATCTTTCAGCTGTTCTTTCTTCTGAACAAGGCGAGAATGACAAAGTTGCGGAAACGATTGCGGAATGTAAACGTATGGGTATTCCCGTATTGCCACCAGATGTTAATGAAAGTTATAGTCAATTTACAGTCATCAAGATACATTCTGATGGAAATGAGAAAGATGGTGAATCTACAAAGAAGT
>CAIJXB010000056.1 GCA_903824495.1 uncultured Chlamydiae bacterium | reverse complement strand
TGATGTGTCTGCACCCAGCTAGACGGCACTGGTTGGTTGCAATAACTGCAGATACACTGCGCCACTTCCCGTCTTTCCGCAACAGCACTTTGCATTTTAGTATTGGTTAGTTGTTTACTGTTCCGAATACTCTCGGAAATTGTGTGGTTCTGCGTATCGCTAAAAGCAGGCATAAGGTACAAAAACGAGGGGCTAATTTCATAAAATATATTCAAGTTTTTTCTTTGTTGGGGCGATAGTCGAAGCTAGGAAAATGGAATTCAAAACTTTCTCTAAATGCGATCTAGAGAGTCCTCTGTGGACTCCGGTGATATCTCTAATGTGAGAGAAATGACCTTCCAAAGAATTGGTGGTGCGTGAAATATTTTTGTTTTTCTCAAAAGTAAACAGATCAGGTAAAAATCGCATCAGCGAAAGAGTCGCTCGATGGAGTGGTTCGTGAGTGAAGTCCGATTTTCCAGTTTCCGGATTGATTGTCTTTTCATTTAAAAATAATTGATATTTTGAAACATATTTCTTGAAGTAATTTTTAAAAGTATTTCCGTCGGTGTAGTGTAAAGTTTTAATCAAAGCAAGAAGCGCGATTCCTGCTTCCAAGATTGGTTTTCTGGTAGTGCCGTGAACCACCAGACGTTCCATATGTACCTGGCACATCTGGAGTGGAATGTCAGAAAACGCAGTCCTTAAGCCACCAAATCCGTCTCCGGTGACGGAGAGAATGGTGTAGCCCAGGTTTTCTAAATACGCTCTGCCTTGTAAATATATGCCTGTTGTTTCTGTCTTTCCGAAACTCCACCACAGGTTTTCTTTTCTTTTAGGATCTCGAAAACAGACCGCACACCAACTCGTATCCTCTGTCCGTTCTCCGAAGTACAAAGCATCCACAATCAAATTAACAGCTCTTGGTTCGTGAGTCTTTTTTGGAGCTTCGTATTGATTGAGAATATTTTTTAAAGTTCGTTTGTCTTTTTGGTGTTTTTCTTTTAGTTCTCGCAGTGTTTGCTTTTCAAATACATATTCGTTCCAAATTTCTTTTTCTAAAGATGTTTTTTCTCTTCTTTGGTTTCTGAATCTTCTTCCACACTGATCGCATTTCCATGTTTGCAGATTGTGCTGAAACCCATCCTTCTTAGTATTAATCGAACCGCAATTCGGACACTTTTTGTGTTTTTTTAGTCATGATAGCTAAAAATTAGCACTTCTAGCCATATGTAGCAAGATTGGAATGGTCAAAACAGACCCTCGTTTTTGTATATTATGCCTCAATTCTCGTTGACTTGGATAAAGATAAGCAAAAAACTTCACGCAAGTGGACGCCGGTAACGTCTCGTGTGTCGGTAACTTCGACGAGAACGGTCTCAATGTCAACAACTGGAATGGTAACCCGAACGACAACGTCGGTGTGGGTGCCTCCCGGCACTTCCATTCTCTAGAAACACCCTCCAAAAGAGGGTGTTTCACTTAACGCTCTTTGGTAGATTTAATCCATCCACCCAGCATTTTTCCTATTTCATCGAGATCTGCCTCGATAATAACATATGCCTTTGGAGTGATTGCTTTTACATCTTTCATAAGTCGAACACAGATTTTGAGAAAGTTTAGTTTAACACTGACCTTTTCTAGATTAGGTAGCTTCTCTATTTTTGATTGCTGGCTGGCCATCAAGATGCCTTCTAAAACGGTAATCAAAGTGGTCTCACATTTTTGCCAGAGAACATAGCGATCTTGTTTTGGTACAACTAAACGCAGTTTATAGAATTCTTTGTACAGGTCGTAAGATTTTTTAATGATTGGTATATCTAGGTCGTTCATAAAATGAAAGTTTATAAAAATTTATATTGGTTAATA